>DNGI01000535.1:10859-12935 GCA_003486645.1 Cyanobacteria bacterium UBA11370
AACAACAAAAAACAAACAACAAATTCACTTTTCCGGAGGGGGTTCGATAGGTTCAAAGACTGGACAGTACCCCTCCGGTGTTACTTTAAACGTATAGAGGGGAGAAGCTGGATTCCAGCAGCGTTGACCTCGTTGATGGCGGCAGTTGGCACAACACTTAATATTGGCTGGCATTTTGAAATTACTGCTTTGGCTGAGGAGTTCCCGTTGGGACAACCCTCGTAATACTAGTTCATCCCCTTGCCAACGCGCTTCTACTAAACCCGTATCAGCAAAACTTCGCCAACGGGGGTCAGCGGCGATCGCTTCCGGGAGAGTAATCGTAACCACTGTGCCAAACTCCGTTAGCTCTCCCTCGTAATTGGTTTCCGCTGGTGGTGCAGGTTGGATAAAGGTATCGCCAATCGGCAATTCTACCAAGCTTCCGGTTCCTGGACAATGGATGTGGTAGCGATTTTGCAATTCTTCTAAGCCTGTGAGATCCGCTAGGTAGGTTGGGGAACCGTGGAAAAAAACAACGTGCTGAGGACGGAGATTGTGGATCAACTGGGTGGTTCCCAAACAATCGCTATGTTCGGTCAGCAGATACGTTTCGACACCCCTGACTCCAGCGTCGTTCGTTTTGACCGGGTATCGGAGTCGTTCCGGTCGTAGGACTACCCAAGGACTGGAATTTGGCTGACAGTAGGGCATCAAATCAGCCGTTTCATCGGTGAGGACAATACAGGGAGACTGACCAACCGTTTGCCGATGTTGCTCATCCAAGCGACGTACCCTAGGACGCACTCGTTCATCCCAAAACAGAGGTTGATGTCGAGCAAAGTTTTGTACAGAGGTGGGTAAGTGAGGGAGGAGTTCTAGGTAGGCATCACAGCCTTGAGCAACCGTGCCATCGACCCAGATATCAAGGTCACGCCCCGTAAACTGGTGATGACTCCGTAACAACATCAGGATTTCTTGACCCAGACCCAAAGTGGGTACGGGTAGGAGGACGGAGTTGTGGGCAGCGATCGCTTGCTCAATCCGTTCAACTAAGTGATTTTCCTGCTGTCGTCGATGAGGATGACGTGCTGTGCCGTAACTGCCTTCGACAATAAGTACATCAGGCTGTGTCCCCCGTAACCCTTCAATGGACAAGCCCTCCACTAACCGAGAATTAGACAGGAAAAAGTCACCCGTGTAGAAGAGTCGGTAGGTTCGACGGGGAGTCAAGTAAGTCAGCAGAAACGCCGATGCTCCCGGCAAATGTCCAGCCGGAAATAATTGGACAGTCAGTCCATCGTAGAATTCAATCGGCGATCGCCAGGGTAACGCCTGACAGAATTGCGGAACATTCTCAAGGGGAAATTTTGGCCAGTTTAGGGGCAATAGCTGAGTTGTAACTTCGCTGGCGTAGATCGGTAACTGGGGGAAAGCTTGGTGGAGTGCGAGTAACCCTTGAGCATGATCAGTATGGGCGTGGCTGCACAGCACTAAATCGGCTGGTGGTTTGGCTTGGGTGTTCAGAGGTGAAATATCTTCTAATCCACAGTCGAGAAGGATGCGATGTGGTCCCATTTGCACCAGTAAACAAACTCCCTCTCCGCCATGACCAACCCCATAGGAAAAACAGACCAATTGGTCATCCTGTATTAAGGATGCTGGTGGGTATTGATTGCTCATGAGCTATCAGAAATTACCGAACAACAGTCAGCTATTAGCGATCGCTCTGGAGGGAAGCTAAACCAAAGGCGCTAGCTCGGATACAGGCAAATCTATCAGCTCTTCGTTAGCTCTGGGCTATCAGGTAGCAGGTGACTGGATGACTACAAACGGCTGAGTATTGAGAGCGAGTAGCTGACGGTTGAGCTAGATTAACTAAGCTTAGTGAGCGGAACCGTTCCCGTGATAGTTGTCTGAATCGTAAAATCCGTTCTTAGTTCCAAAAATAAGGGACGAAACGGTAAAAACAATGGTTAATACCACTAAAACTAGTTTGATATCCATCTATCTTGAAATACATTTTCCCTATTAATCTGTGTTAATTCTACCATTGTCTGTCATCTAAGGGGAGTGGGGGGGGTGGGGAGAGGGGAG
>DNGI01000536.1 GCA_003486645.1 Cyanobacteria bacterium UBA11370
TTTGCAAATACGGGATGCTCCCACTTTTCAAGTAGCCCTAGGCTATATAGCCTCTCTCAAATGGGTAAGGTAGATTTAATAATTTTCTTCCCCACTCCCCACTCCCCACTCCCTATTAATGAGCTTGAGTCATCCAAACAAGATCACCAAGAATAGAATTAACAGGCGGTAAGGGATAAACTGTCAAATCAATGAGTAGGGTTAAACCTTCCAACTTGAGAAATTGCCACTGATTGCCATTACTGATACTGCCATAGATGGTCGAGATAGGTTGCCCCTGTACCTCATTAAAGCGTTGAGCAGCAACCATTTCCGCAATACACTGCCCAAAACCCAATTTGAGTTCTGTCTTTTTCGCTTCTACAATAATTACGGCTGGTGCTTCAATTTCTAACACTTCTGGAGAACGCGTTAACAGGAAATCACATACGCCATTGAGTCCAACGGATTCGTCAACATTGAATTCCTCGCCGGAAAAGAGACTGACTTGGCGATCAAGCGCTCTCCTCACATCAAGCAATACTGGATAGATAATACCTTCCGAACGGGCTTTCTCACTACCAGAGGTTGCCACAATCGGTAACGTTTCGTGTAAGTAATCTGAGAGAGTCTGGGAGGGAGCAACAGGAGGGGTTGGAGGCAAGAAGCGACTGCCTTCAATAATAGTCAGTTTAAAGGCAGCTTTAGCCTGAGCAATGGTTTTGAATTGACTATAGGGCATGGCTATATTACACAGGACTCACGTAACTGGCACATAAAGTTGTTGATGAGACGGAGAGGGGAGGAGCAAGTTACCTGTATGAATGCAACTGGGTATAATATCAAGTTGCATTCATACGTACTCCTTGTCCCCCTTGTCCCCCTTGTCTCTCTTGTCCCCCCTATCTACTAATATGAGCTGCAACTGGGTATAAGTCCTGATCTCTCGATCCTTTTGAGTCTCATTCTCGATTCCCCCCAGCCGTTATCCAAATTCCCGAACCGCCTCAGTTTAAGCGAAAATGATAGGATGATCGTAAAAATGCTGCTGTCAAGCAGTCCTTAGTGGTCAGGATTGAGTAGCTAGAGACTTCTACAAGTTTTCCTGTAATATTTCTAACTCTTATCCCTAACAATCCAAGCCTTTAGCCTCCTAACCTCGACCCTAAACCAAGCGCTTTCTAGACGTATTCCTCTCCTGCTATGTTAAAAAATGTACTCGGCGATCCCAACGCACGCAAACTTAAACGATACCAGCCCTACGTTGCTGAAGTTAATGTTCTGGAAGAAGACATCCAGGCACTCTCAGATGACCAATTAAAGGGCAAAACCGCAGAATTTAGACAGCAGCTAGAGAAAGCGACAACGGATCAAGAACGGGCCGATCTGTTGGATGAGTTGTTGCCAGAAGCTTTTGCCGTGGTGCGGGAAGCGGGACGGAGAGTTCTGGGAATGCGCCACTTTGATGTTCAGCTTATGGGTGGTGTCGTTCTACACAAGGGACAAATTGCGGAGATGAAAACGGGTGAAGGAAAAACCCTTGTTTCTACTCTCCCTGCTTATCTCAATGCCCTCACGGGTAGGGGTGTCCATGTGGTGACAGTGAACGACTACCTCGCACGTCGGGACGCGGAATGGATGGGACAGGTACACCGCTTCCTCGGATTGACGGTGGGACTGATTCAGTCGGGGATGGGTCCAGCCGAACGACAGCGCAATTATGCTTGTGATATCACCTATGCAACGAACAGTGAGTTGGGCTTTGATTACTTGCGTGATAACATGGCAACGTCGATGGCGGATGTGGTGCAGCGCCCATTTAATTATTGCGTTATCGACGAAGTAGACTCGGTACTGATTGATGAAGCCCGGACACCGCTAATTATTTCTGGACAGATCGAACGCCCTAGCCAAAATTATATGAGGGCGGCGGAAATTGCGCGATCGCTCCAAAAAGAAGAACATTATGAAGTGGATGAAAAAGCTCGTAATGTTCTACTCACCGATGAAGGGTTTATCAAAGCGGAAGAACTTTTAGGTGTTGAAGATTTATATGATCCCGAAAATCCTTGGGCACATTATATCTTTAATGCGATTAAAGCGAAAGAATTATTTATCGCCGATGTCAACTACATCGTGCGGAATGATGAAGTCGTAATTGTTGATGAGTTTACCGGACGGGTATTACAAGGACGGCGGTGGAGTGATGGATTACATCAAGCCATTGAAGCCAAAGAAGGTGTAGAAATTCAAAAAGAAACTCAAACGTTAGCAACCATTACCTATCAAAATTTCTTCTTACTCTATCCCAAACTTGCAGGGATGACGGGAACGGCAAAAACCGAAGAAGCAGAATTTGAAAAAATCTATAACCTGCAAGTTACCATTATTCCCACCAACAGACCGTCTGGTCGTCGAGATTTGTCGGATGTGGTGTACAAAACTGAGGCGGCAAAATGGAAAGCCGTTGCCCAAGAATGTGCCGAAATGTACGAAAAAGGTCGCCCGGTACTGGTGGGTACAACCAGTGTGGAAAAATCCGAACTTCTCTCTCGTTTATTGGCAGAATTAGAAGTACCTCATAACCTACTGAATGCCCGACCCGAAAATGTAGAACGGGAGTCAGAAATTGTCGCGCAAGCTGGACGAAAAGGCGCTCTGACTATTGCTACAAACATGGCAGGACGGGGTACAGATATTATTTTAGGCGGTAATGCGGACTACATGGCACGATTGAAAGTGCGAGAATACTTCATGCCCAAAATTGTGTTACCAGAGGATGAAGATGTTCTTTCGCCGATAGCAGTTCCAGGGACAGGTGGACGTGCCCCTGCCCAAGGGTTTGCGCCTGGAAAGAAAGTTAAAACGTGGAAAGCAAGTCCCCAAATTTTTCCGACCGAACTGTCTAAGGAAACCGAAGAACAGTTAAAAAATGCTGTAAATTTTGCCGTGCAGCAATATGGGGAACGGACTTTACCGGAATTAGACGCAGAGGAAAAAATTGCGATCGCCTCCGAAAATGCGCCGACAGATGACCCGGTAATTCAACAGTTACGGGCGGTTTATAAAGGCATCCGCGAAGAATATGAAGAGTTTACCAAGCACGAACATAATGAGGTGGTGCAATTGGGCGGACTGCACGTTATTGGTACAGAACGCCATGAATCTCGCCGGATTGATAACCAGCTTAGAGGACGGGCAGGTCGTCAAGGCGACCCCGGTTCAACCAAGTTTTTCTTAAGTTTAGAAGATAATTTGTTGCGGATCTTTGGTGGCGATCGCGTGGCGGGTTTGATGAATGCGTTCCGCGTTGAAGAAGATATGCCCATTGAGTCGGGAATGCTGACTCGTTCCTTAGAAGGGGCACAGAAAAAAGTTGAAACCTTCTATTACGACACCCGGAAACAGGTGTTTGAATATGATGAGGTGATGAATAACCAACGACGGGCAATTTATGCGGAACGACGGCGAGTTTTGGAAGGGTTAGATTTAAAAGAACAGGTCATTCAGTATGCTGAAAGAACAATGGATGATATTGTTGAAGCCTACGTTAATCCTGAATTGCCACCGGAGGAATGGGATTTAAATAGTTTGGTGTCGAAAGTGCAAGAATTTGTCTATTTACTCCAAGATTTAAAACCCGAACATCTGGATGATATGACGGTAGGGGATATCAAAACCTTCTTGCACGAAGAAGTTCGTAAAGCCTACGACATTAAAGAAGCCCAAATCGATCAAATTCAACCGGGATTGATGCGACAAGCGGAACGATTCTTTATCTTGCAGCAAATTGATACGCTTTGGCGGGAACATTTACAGTCAATGGATGCACTGCGGGAGTCGGTTGGATTGCGAGGTTACGGGCAAAAAGACCCGTTGATTGAATATAAACAAGAGGGTTATGAAACCTTCTTAGAGATGATGATTGATATCCGCCGGAATGTGGTTTACTCCCTATTCCAATTCCAACCTCAAGTACAACCGCAAGCTGTGTAAGTTTGTTGTTGGTTGTTTGTTGTTTGTTGTTGGTTGTTTGTTGTTATACCAAATCCGGTTCACAAATTCCTTTTTGCAGCCGATGGTAGAGACGTTGCATTGCAACGTCTCTACAGGGTTTTGGCAACCTTGATTAAAGGGTGTATATTAACCGGATTTGGTATTAGTTGTTAGTTGTTTGTTGTTAGCCAAATAAAATAGAAATAATAAACAAATAAAAAAAAATGTAGAGACGCAGAATTAATTCCACGTCTCCACAAATTCTCAAAATCAGGGTGACAATTAACTAGAGTTGCTTCACTTCAGCAACAAGCTTTGCGACTACATCCTTTGCACTGCCGAATAACATCATGGTCTTATCTTCGTAGAACAAATCATTATCCACACCTGCAAAACCTGTACTCATACCCCGCTTAATCACGATCGCGTGCTTTGCCTTATCGACTTCTAAGATTGGCATTCCGTAAATTGGGCTGCTAGAATTACTCCGAGCTGCTGGATTAACCACATCATTCGCACCAATTACCAACGCTACATCCGTCTCTTCAAACTGGGGATTGATGTCATCCATATCGTACAACTGGGTATAAGGCACATTTGCCTCAGCAAGTAGCACATTCATATGTCCCGGCATCCGACCTGCAACAGGATGAATTGCATATTTTACCTCAACACCCAGCCGTTCTAACTGATCAGCTAACTCGCGCACTGTATGTTGTGCCTGCGCTACCGCCATACCGTAACCAGGAACAATTACCACAGAACGAGCATACCCTAACATCATCGCGCCTTCTTCTGGATCGATGCTATGTACAACCTTATCCGTTGCACTTCCTGATGTTCCAGTACCAGCAACTGCCGAACCTCCTCCCGTACCAAACGCACCAAATAGTACGTTAGCCAGGGAACGGTTCATCGCTTTACACATAATCTGAGTCAAGATAATCCCAGATGCGCCAACTAATGCCCCAGCTACGATTAGCATATCGTTTCCGACTACAAAACCAGCCGCACTCGCTGCTAATCCAGAGTAAGAGTTTAGCAGTGAAATCACCACTGGCATATCGCCGCCACCAATAGGCAGAACAAACAAAACACCCAATACTAGGGAGATTCCCACCAACCCCAGGAATACTGACAGATTTTCTGGTGTGACGATCAGATAGCCACTCGTAACTAAAAAGCTAATTAGCAGTAGCGCATTAACAGGTTGCTGTAAGGGGAAGGTAATAGGCGCACCTGTAAGCAACCCTTGCAATTTAGCAAACGCGACAAAACTGCCTGTAAGGGTAACGCCACCAATCAAGACACCCAGAATAATCGTAATGATCGCGTCTAGGGATAAGGTTTCTCCAGTACTCAGCAGTCGCCAGAATTCCCCTATCGAAACTAAAGCAGAAGCAGCACCGCCAAAACCATTGAGTAACCCCACCATTTGGGGCATTTCCGTCATTGCCACCTTATAAGCGGCGATCGCACCGAGTCCCGAACCTATGGCGATCGCTAATAAAATCATTTGGTAATTCAAGACTTGCCGATCTAGCAGTGTAGCTACTACGGCTAAAAACATCCCTACGGCTGCCCATAAATTACCATTACGTGCCGTTGCTGGCGATCCCAGCTTCTTCAAACCAATGATAAATAAGGATGTGGCGACTAAATAGGTCAGCTCAATTGCAGAAGGTAGAAATTCGGTCATATTTGTTGGTTGTTGGTTGTTGGTTGTTGGTTGTTGGTTGTTGGTTGTTGGTTGTTGTCCTTTGTCCTTTGTCCTTTACCAATGACTAATGACCACTTAAGCTTTTGCCTCTTTTTTCTTGAACATTTGCAACATCCGATCCGTGACTAAGAAACCACCGACTACATTAATGGTTGCTAGCACTACGGCAATTAAACCCAAAATTATTGTCACATTCATTTGTTGCGGACCCGCGATAATTACAGCACCGATCACGGCAATACCGGAAATAGCATTTGCTCCAGACATTAAGGGCGTATGGAGAGTTGGTGGCACTTTGTTAATGACTTCAAACCCAACAAAAGATGCTAGTACAAAAACAAATAAACTGGCAAGTAGTGCTGCTGTCATCGATTTTACAAACTCCTTTTTTGTTGTTGGCTGTTGGTTGTTGGTTGTTAGTTGGTCGTTGTTGGTTGTTGGTTGTTAGTTTATTTTTTTTAGTTACAAACAACAAAAAACAAACAACAAACAACTACTTACACTGCTGTACTCATTTGAGATAAGGCATCTTTAACTCGTTGATTGCGAATCTCTCCAGCATAAGAAACGCAGGTACTTTCAACGATGTCATCTTCAAAATTCATCTGCAATTGCCCCTCTTTAACCAAATATTGCAGTAGGGTGGAGACGTTTTTAGCGTACATTTGGCTGGCATGGACGGGCATTGAGGAGGGTAAATTCATTGGGCCAATAATTGTAACGCCGTGGCGCACGACATCTTTTCCCGGTTCAGTACCCGCGCAGTTACCTCCTTGTTCAGCGGCTAAGTCAACAATGACGGAGCCAGGATTCATCTGTGCGACCATTTCTTCGGTAACAAGTAAGGGCGCTTTTTTTCCTGGTACTTGAGCGGTAGTAATGACTACATCTGCTTGTTTGACGTGTTCGGTAAGGACTTGCTGGGTACGTTGTTTCGCTGCTTCAGAGATTTCTTTGGCGTAACCTCCCTCGGCTACCGTGTCTTCCTCAATGGGTACTTCTACGAACTTAGCACCAAGGCTTTGTACTTCTTCCTTCACAGCAGGTCGAATATCAAACGCTTCAACAATAGCACCTAGCCGTCGGGCAGTAGCGATCGCTTGTAATCCTGCCACACCTGCACCCATAACAAACACTTTTGCGGGTTTAATTGTACCAGCGGCAGTCGTTAACATCGGAAAGAATTTAGGTAATGCTGCGGCTGCAATCAGTACCGCTTTATAACCAGCAACTCCAGCTTGAGAGGAGAGAGCATCCATACTCTGAGCGCGACTGGTGCGTGGGATTAATTCCATGCTAAAGGCTGTTACTTTGCGGTTGGCGAGCTGCTGAATTAACTCTGGCTTACCCAAGGGGTTAAGGAAGCTAATTAAGGCTGCTCCTTCCCGAATCTGATGGATTTCTTGCTCTTTGGGGATGCCAACTTTGAGGATAATATCTGCTTCGTGCCATAGAAGAGCGGTATCCGAAATCAAGGTTGCGCCAGCGATTTCATAGGCATGATCACTAAAAAAGGATGCCTCTCCAGCCCCTTTTTCGACCCAAATTTCTAAGCCTTGTTTCACTAACCTAGCAACAACATCAGGGATTAGGGCGACGCGACGTTCACCGACTTCAATTTCTTTGGCAACGGCTATTTTCATGAATTCTCCTTAAGTTAAGTGATGACGGGGACAATGGATGAGTATGGCTCTTATCGTTTCTATCGTTTCAATTCTTTACTCGGTGCAGTTTGAAGTTTTGCAACGGTCGGCTGGATTGTTCGCACAAAAAATTTACAGATGATTTTTTGAGGGGTTGGCTCTGACCTAATCTTCCACAGTTCTAGTCCTTAGAGTTTCTAAAACCATGGGTAATTTTCATCAGAATTTCAAAAAGAAAACCAATTACAGATTCTACTGTAACCAATAGCTTGTTTAGCTCGATCAAGTTACTCCTGATGACATAAAGCTTGACACCTGTTCATGGAATTAGCTCATTACACGACAACTCTTTGCATCCTAATGTTAATTAGACAATCTGGATGGCTATTTTAACTTGTCTTAGGAATTCTGACTTTGCTTATCCGTTAAATTCTGTAACTTTTGGTACTCAGCAGTATCGGTCAGCTTTCCTAAAGTTTTGTGTATAGTTCACTACAGATAGCTCTAGTGCAGGACGGCGAAAGTTTGTGACCACATCTGAGGGACTCTTGGAGACAGGGGTGACAAGGGTGACAAGGAGGACAAGGGGGACAAGGAGGAAAGGGAGAGATTTCAGCTAGTCACTTATTTGTGTCATGCTGCACTACGGGGTTCAAGCTGTTCCCTCCTCTTGGCACTTTGTGCTGGCCTTTAACGTCTCCACTTCCATGTTTGGCGGATGAGTTCAGGTTGTCCTTAAGTTCATGAGTTACAGATGACAGCAGGGGTGGAACGTCCTGTGAGATTCGTGCTTATAACTTAAATAGCGATCGCCCACTCCCCACTCCCGGTCTCCCCACTCCCGGTCTCCCCATTTTCAACCAAGGTCGCTAACCCCATAAAAAGGGTATAAGTCTGCTAAAGTCAAAAACAGTAAAGTTTAGTAACAAAAGTTCAGTACCCTACAGCACAGAGTAGCAAATCTATGTTTTCTAAAAAATCACCTATACGACGTTTGGTTTCGGCAGTAGCAATAACGGGTTGTTTGCTAACAGGCATTTCAGCTACGACGTGGGCACAGAATACTCCGGGACTCACGATTTTCAGCGGCGTGGAACGGGAAAACCTGCTGAGATACTATTTAGACTTTGGGGGTCGCGCTGACGGGTGGGATCGTTATCGGCTAAGGATTCCTGCCAAAAAATTGGAATTAGGTGTTACTCAGTTTGATATTACTTATCCTGATTATTACACAGGCAAATTTGACCCAGATCGAATTGAGGTGCGAGTTAATGACGAATCTGTACCGCTTTCTGAGGTGAACTGGGACAAAGAAAATCATCTGATTCAGATTTATTTACAAGACCAAATTCAAGCGGGGAATAAGGTTGAGATTGTATTGTCCAATGTGAGAAATCCACGCTTTGGTGGGACATTCTACTTTGAGTGTCGAACTTGGAATACTATTCCGGGTGAACCTCCCCTAGCGAAGTACGTGGGCACTTGGATTGTTTCGATTAGTTGAGAGAATACAGGGGAATTTCTTTTACACCAGATGGCAACGGGTGTGGTCAGAAGTAGTTGGTAGCGAGGAAAAACTTTCGTTGTCTCCCTTGTCCTCCTTGTCCTCCTTGTCCTCCTTGTCCTCCTTGTCCTCCTTGTCCTCCTTGT
>DNGI01000380.1:0-506 GCA_003486645.1 Cyanobacteria bacterium UBA11370
ACTCCCCGCAAAATCAAACGCCTGATGAATCGCCTGTAACGCCGTCACACCCTGTTCTTTCGCCACCACACAACTAATCTTAATTTCCGAAGTCGTAATCATCTGAATATTAATTTGATGGTGAGAAAGGGCTTCAAACATCCGCGCCGCTACACCCGGTTGTCCCACCATTCCTGCACCCACAATACTAACTTTAGCAATATCTGAATCGAGCAGAATCTCTCCACATCCTAAAATAGACGATGCGTCCTCTAGAGTCTTCCGGGCGGATTCAGCATCAGTTTGAGACACCGTAAACGCAATATCACGGGTGCGAATCCCATCCATCACCCGACAACGCTGGGACTGAATAATCATATCCACACTAATCGTTTGCTCAGCTAAAAGTCCAAATATTTTAGCCGCCATACCGGGACGATCCGGCACATAACGAATAGCTAAACGCGCTTGGTTAAGATCAAGGGCAACCCCTCGTACTGGAGAGTGAGGTGTGGGGTGTGGGGTGT
>DNGI01000380.1:720-14051 GCA_003486645.1 Cyanobacteria bacterium UBA11370
GGTGTGGGGTGTGGGGTGTAGGGTGTGGGTAAGCGGGAGGGGGAACTGTTGATTTGGAAGGTTTGGCAAAGGAGTGCGATCGCCCGATCGCAATCTACTGCATCAATAACACAGCTTACCTTGACTTCTGAGGTAGAAATCATTTGAATGTTAATTCCGGCATTAGCCAAGGTAGCGAACATTTTCGCCGCAATACCCGGATGTCCAATCATTCCCGCACCTGCGATCGCTACTTTAGCAATACCCCGTTCTACCATAACTTCCGCTTCATCAGGATGGGGGGCGGGGTGAGTGCGGAGGGAGGGGGCGATCGCTTCGGCGACAGCTTCGGCGCGATTAATGATTGCTTGACTAACGGTAAACGCGATATCATTCGTATTACCTTCGTGGATCGATTGGATAATTAAATCCACATCCAGGTCTTGACCCGCAATTTCTTTAAATAACTGAGCAGCCACACCAGGGCGATCCGGGACACGCAGTAGAGCGATTTTTGCTTGATCCGTATCAAATTCTACCGCATCCACAGGTCGGGCAATTTCCAAGCCTTCCAGGGAACGGGGTTGAGGGGTTGGGGAAACAACTCGCGTACCCGGATCATCTGTCCAACTGGAGAGTACCACTAAGGGCATTCCATAATTCCGGGCAATTTCCACCGCGCGGGGATGGAGAACTTTTGCCCCTAAACTCGCTAATTCTAGCATTTCATCGGAAGTAATCTCGTCCATGAGTCGAGCATCGGGGACGAGGCGAGGATCAGCGGTTAAAATTCCCGGTACATCAGTATAAATCTCGCAGCGAGAGGCTTGTAAGGATGCGGCGAGGGCGACGGCAGAGGTATCGGAACCCCCGCGCCCCAAGGTGGTAATTTCTAACTCTTCGGTGCTACTAATCCCTTGAAAACCTGCGACAACAACAACTTTCCCTTCTTCCAAATGCTTTAAAATGCGATCCGTATGGATACTGAGAATCCGGGCGCGGCTATACTGGGCTTCAGTAACAATACCAACTTGAGCGCCTGTGAGGGAAATCGCAGGTTGACCTAATTCTTGTAATGCTATTGATAGTAGCGCAATGGAGACTTGTTCGCCTGTGGAGAGCAACATATCCATTTCCCGACGGCTGGGATTTTTGGAAATTTCGCTAGCGAGTTTGACTAAACCATCCGTCGTTTTCCCCATTGCAGAAACCACGACAACCAAAGAATTACCGAGTTGGACTGTTTTGATTACCCGCTGGGCAACGGATTGAATGCGTTCTACCGATCCAACTGAAGTCCCACCATATTTTTGAACAACTAGCGTCATAGTTCCTAATTCCCTAGAAAAATATAGAATCAGTTTACCGGAAAAATTTATTGGTATTTAATTCCACGAGTCAATACCGAGTGGTTGAATTTTTGCCTATTTATACAGCAGAAGTCAGAAGTCAAAATACAGAATACGTTCTGACTTCGGGTTCCTGACTCCTGACTACTTCTTTGGTCATCAAGTTGAAATTTCCTGTAATCTTGTACCTAGCAGTTGAAACAGGTTTTATAAATTTCTAGGTTAAGAAAAAATAATCAAATTATTAATCAATAGCGCGGGTTAGATTAGAGATAATTTTGAGCATTCATTGAGTTTTTGTTGACCTTGCCAAAGTGATAACTAATGATATAATCTAGCTGAGTTCACACTATGAAGAGATAAATATTATTTCTCAAACCTAGAAAAATACGATAAACCTTTAGCTCATCTACTAACTCCTAAACTCCTGAACTCTTACCTTATATTTATCCTCAAGCCAGGGCAAAGCATCAAGCCATTCAACTTAAAAACACCCTAGCGACCCAGAGTGAATTGTGTTTATTACTACATCAGATACGCTGACTTTGGATTCAACGTTGGCAGACCTTCCGAGCTATGATTTTGAAGTGAGTTTAACAACGTTGGGAGAAGTTGTATCAAAAAAGTTCCAGCAGCATCCGGAAATACCTGGAGTTATGATTAGTGCTGATAGTCAACTCAGAGGAATGATCTCTAGGACTCGATTCTTTGAATGGTTGAGTCGTCCCTATGGATTAGAAACATTCTTAAAACGTCCAATTCGCTCCCTGTGGAAGATGATTGCCGAGGCTGAGGGAATTTTAGATGCAAAGACATTGCTAGAAAAGTATTTAATATTGAGTACGACTTGCACAATCGATAAGGCGGTAGAACTTGCTCTCAATCGTTCAACATCCCTAGCGTATGAACCGATCCTGATTGAATCTCCAGATGGAGAACATCGATTACTTGATATGCAGGTTTTGCTCCTTGCTCAATCCCAACTTTTTGCCCTAGCTAAAAACGCGGCTGATGCAGCAAATAGGACTAAAAGTGAATTCCTAACCAATATGAGTCATGAACTGCGTACTCCCCTGAATGCAATTCTCGGTATTACCCAACTCCTAACCCGCGATCCGTCCCTATCTGCTGAACAGCAGCAACACTTGGGTATCATAACCAGTTCTGGCGAATATCTGCTGGATTTGATTAACCACATTCTTGAAATGTCCAGGATTGAAACCGCTAGAGTAACATTAAATAAAAATCGGTTTGATTTATACCGCTTACTCAACAATCTAAAACAAATACTACAGCTTAAAGCATTATCCAAGGGTTTAAAACTAATTGTAGATTACACTCCAGACCTCCCCCAATACGTAGAAACTGACAAAGGAAAGTTGGAGCAAGTATTAATTAATTTACTCAATAATGCGATTAACTTTACTCAACAAGGAAGCGTATCACTAAAAGTTTCAGTGGTTAGGGATGAATTATCTGTAGAGAACGAGAATAAACAACAAACCATTCGGTTTGAAGTTAAAGATACAGGGTTTGGAATTGCTCCTGAAGAAATAAATGCTTTATTTAGTGCATTTGAACAAACAAAAATTGGAAGAGAATCAAAGCAAGGAACTGGATTAGGTTTAGCAATTAGCCAGAATTTTGTACAATTGATGGGAGGGAAAATTACGGTTAAAAGTACCCTAAATAAAGGAACAGTCTTTACATTTGATATTAAAATAAACCGGATCGATGACGATGAAATTAAAACCTCAGAAGACACTTGTAAAGTGATTGGGTTAGCACCTGACCAACTCAACTATCGCATTTTAGTCGTTGAAGATCACCCAGAGAGTCGTCTGTTTTTAGTCAAGCTACTAAAATCTATAGGGTTCTGTGTTCATGAAGCCGAAAATGGTCAAGAAGCCGTTGAACTTCGATCAAGTTACTTACCCCATTTAATCTTAATGAATATGCGAATGCCAGTCATGGATGGGTATGAAGCCAGTAAACGTATTCGATCAGTCGAGAAGTTTCGGCGCAGCTTCTCTACCGAACCAGTAACAGTAATTATTGCTTTAACCGCTAGCGCATTTGAAGAAGACTATTCAAAAATTTTGTCCGCAGGTTGTGATGACTTCATCTATAAACCTTTCCGCGAAGCAGTTCTTTTAGACAAAATAGCTCACCATTTAGGTGTGCGCTACCTCTATAAAGAATAAACCTCTTGCAAAAGCTGTGATTGCTCTAAATCCCAAGCATAGAAATCTGTATTAAAAAGGTTTGAATTCATTCTTTTTTCTATATTTTTAATGGGGGATTGTAAATTTCTAATCGGAGTTGATACCGCTTTTTCTGGTTTTCTCGCTCTGCTGCTAACAATTGTTCTGCCGCTAAATCAATCTCAAAATCTACATCGTCAACATTAATTTCGTAAGGATCAGCCGTAATTTTCCATCCATCCTTTTCGAGGGCAGATCTAACAACCCCATGAAATAAATCTTTTGCCCTATCACCAAGCTGTAACTCTACCCGAATATACTTCTAACAGAGTCGGTCTTCTCCAATCCAAAATGGTATAAGTATAAGCTAGTATGTATAGCTACTGATTCAAACATCCTTCTCACTCACTATCCAGCAGACTTTCTAGTTAATGCAGTCCCTCTATTGCTCTCACGGACATGAAAACCCTCTTGCTAATCGCTTTTGTAGCCAGTGCGGTGAGAAGCTGAATCGTTCCGTTAATCCAGAACCCCAAGCATCTCGCTATCGGGTGATCCGAGAACTTGGACATGGTGGGTTTGGACGTACCTATCTGGCAGAAGATTTAAATCGCTTCAATGAACCTTGTGTCTTAAAAGAATTTGCCCCCCAAGTTCAAGGAACTCACGCCCTACAAAAAGCCGCAGAATTGTTTGAGAGGGAAGCTGGGGTTCTCTACAAGTTACAACACCCCCAAATCCCCAAGTTCCGGGAATTGTTCCGCGTTAAGCAGCAAAACCAAGGACGGTTATTTTTAGTCCAAGATTTCGTTGCTGGACAAACCTATCGTGCCTTACTTGATCAACGCAAGCAACAGGGACTACGATTTACGGAAGTCGAAGTGATTGAACTACTGCGCCAAATCCTGCCTGTTTTAGGCTACATCCACTCCCTCGGCGTGATTCATCGAGATATCTCTCCCGATAATTTAATCCGGCGCGATCGCGATGGACTACCCGTACTCATTGATTTTGGTGGTGTTAAACAAGTGGCAGCAACTGCAGCCTCCCAGTTTATGCCCTCCTCAGCAGCGATCGCTACTCGTTTGGGTAAATTTGGCTATGCGCCTCACGAGCAGATGCAAAGCGGTATGATTTATCCCAATAGCGATTTGTATGCCTTAGCTGCAACCGCATTAACGTTGCTCACAGGTAAGGAACCCCAGCAACTTATTGATTCTCCCACCCTAACCTGGAATTGGCAGCAGGAAATTACTCTCAGCCCCACCCTGAGCCGTATTTTAGCTAAAATGCTCCAATCTGTTCCAGAAGCACGCTACCAAACCGCTAGTCAAGTTCTACAAGCCCTCACACCCCAACCTCCCCCTGTGGCTTATTCGCCGCCTCAACCTCCATTCCCTCAAACCCAAGCGACAGTAGCTGTTACTCCTGGTCAAATCCCCGCCCAACCTGAAGCCTCCTCTTCCCCATCAACTGAAACGCCATCCCTGGATTCAAACCCCACCCTAGGATGGTTGGGAAAATTAATGCTGGTACTGGTTTTAATTGTAGGGGCAGGTGGGTTTGGTTGGTGGGCGGGTAATCTTTGGATTAAGTCCCAGGTTCAAGAACAAAGTCAGAATGAAGAGTTTGAGAATCCTATTGTCTCATCTGATCATAATAGCTCTGAAGCCGAATCTTCTTCTGAATTTTCGAGTGAGGAGCAACAGCGTAAGCAAGCCTTGCGACAACAACGGATTAATCTTGGCATTGACTATAACATTTATGTTGCTTTAGTGAATGAGGTGTTTTGGAATCAGTATCCTGAACAACGAGGAAAACAATTAGGGACGGGTTCAGAGGATGCAAAATTGAGAGAAGAATGGGATGCGATCGCCACGGATTTACTCACTCAGATCGAAGAACTTGATTTAAGTGGATCAGCCCGACAGCAGATTGGAAATTATGGGGAAACGGATCGCGATCGCTTCAAAGCCCAAGCCAATGAATTACATATTAGCAGTCGCTCTCTTTATGACCTAGCTGATGCGAAGTTTTTCAAATATTTTCCTGAACAGCAGGGTAAAGAGTTTCTCAATCAGCCATTCGGTCAAGTGTGGCACGCTATTGTTAGCGATACTCTGAAAGCCTTAAAATCGGGAGATAGCTTAAAGCAAATTGTTTTTGATTCAGGAACTACTAGTAAACAACTCAGTGGTATTCTCAAATCGGGAGAAGGCAAAGTCTTTATTGCTGAACTTTCTGAAGGACAGACGATGAAGGTGAATCTTTCTACTGACGAAAATGCTTTGTTTTCTATTTATAGTCCCACGGGGAATACAAAACTTATGGAAGATTCCCGCGATCGGGAATGGTCAGGTTTACTGCCAGAATCCGGTTATTATGAGTTTGCGATCGTTTCTAATTCCTCTGAGCCAATTGATTATCAACTTGAGCTTACCGTTGAAGATGAGTCATTGGAATGATACCCAATTCGGTGAATCAACCTCAGTACCTGTAAACCGAAACCCTGTAGAGACGTTGCATTGCAACATTTCTACAATTGTAGAATGAATAGACTTCTCCAGAAAATAAGGCAAAAGGCAGGTACGATGCCTACCTAACAAGAGTTTTTACCAGATATCTAATAATGCAGCAGGGGATAATAGAATTAGCGAAGATATGGAGAGCATGACTGGAGTTTGTGAACAGGAGGTAGGGCGATGATCGTTACATCGGCGAAAATGACACTGACAGAATTTCTGAACTATGACGATGGTACTGATAGCCAGTATGAATTAGAAAATGGGGAGCTAATTCCAATGCCTGCTGAGAGCGATCTAAATCAACGAATTGCATCGTTTCTGTTTGCCTTTTTCCTACAGTTGGGGATTTCTAGCTATCGCCTCAGAATTGGTCTGGAGGTGGCAGTCAGTGGTGCGCGGGCATCTGTGCGTTTACCGGATTTGGTAGTATTGTCTGAGGAGTTGGCTGTTGCCCTTGAAGGAGCCTCTCGCTCGATAGTGTTGATGGATATGCCGCCGCCGGATTTAGTGATTGAGGTGGTTAGTCTAAATCAAGAGAAGCGGGACTATCGATATAAACGGACTGAGTATGCAGCTAGGGGAATTGCCGAATATTGGATTGTTGACCCGATACTACAACAAGTAACGGTGCTGGAGTGGGTTGAAGGGCTATATGAGGAAAAGGTTTATACAGGGGATAATGCGATCGCTTCTCCTATGTTGGGCAATCTGTCACTCACTGCCGTTCAAGTTCTCCAAGGACGGTAAAGGTTAGTTAACACGACGGTATAGGGGTTGTTCCTGTGCCATTGAAAGAGCCATTAATAAGATATTCTGCCGCTCAATTGCTGGGAAACTGACGGTGTAAATCATCTCATTCTGCTGCCACATGACTGTTGAGAACGAGTAGGAGGGATTTTGGAGTGGGCCTTCGAGTAAGTATCCTTGTACGTATGGGGTTAGAGTAATGCGATCGCCTAAGTCTTGATGTCGCTGTAGATCTCGCCTTGCACTTTGGGTACTCGTCGGAACGACGGAAAAACTGCCTACTAAGCAGGGGTAAGGGTTGCGATCACAGGTAAATAAACTAACAGTAAGACTGGGTGGTGTTTCGGAGGGAAAAACTTGGACAATTAGTTTGGTTTCGTCAATATCAAGAGCATTGCCAAGTCGGAGTTGACCAGGCAAGCGCA
The DNA here is from genome assembly GCA_003486645.1 of Cyanobacteria bacterium UBA11370. Classification (GTDB taxonomy): domain Bacteria; phylum Cyanobacteriota; class Cyanobacteriia; order Cyanobacteriales; family Coleofasciculaceae; genus UBA11370. The sequence continues at coordinate 7,950 of DNGI01000380.1, forward strand.
TTGCTAAACCTACGGGTAAGTTACGCTGAATCCGTTCCAGATGAGGAATAAACACACTGGCAGGACGGGCAGACAATTCCGTAGGGTTGCCTACAAGAGTAATCACAATCGGCATTACTAACAAATAATGCCGCCAAATTGGATTAATCACTACAGTATAGTCGCTTTTTAAAACTTAATTTTATAACAAGTTGCAGCATTTTAGATGCAAGAACAGCTTACAGGCTACTGCTCACTGCTTACTGTTAAATTCTTCTGATGAAGAGCTTTGTTACACGCTTCCCGCAGTTGTTGGGCATCAAAGGGTTTAGTCAAATATTCCGTTGCGCCTGCCAGTCGTCCTTGCACCTTATCAAAAGCCTTGTTTCTGGCTGTGAGCATAATGATGGGCAAATTATAAAATTGCGGCATACTGCGTAGGGTTCTGCACAGTTCCAAACCATTAATCCCTGGCATAGCAATATCCAATAGTAAAATGGCTATGGGTTGATTGTAAATTAAGGATAAAGCGTCCACAGCATTATCGGCTACCACAATGTTATAGTCGTTTGCCATTGAAGCTTTGATAATTTCTTGCATGACAGTACTGTCATCGACGGCAAGCATTGTTGGTCGCTGACTTGGTAACGGCATACTTCCCCATACTCGATAAAACTGGAAACACACGACAAGCCCAAAAAACGGAATAATTCAATGCCGAATCATTATTCTTGATAATTCTCTAGTCAAATAGGCAATCTTAGCTTAACCTATTCTGGCTACATCTTTCCGAGCAAAATGATTTAAGATTGACCTCTGTGCTGGCTAAAGCCGAGGGGATTCTAAACTGACGTGAGTTTGAGGGGTTGATTGAGGTACAAAAAAAAGGCTGAGAAGGCAATAAAAGCAAAATGCGTAAATGAGAAGCAATTGAATCAGTTAACGACCTCTCAAAAACTTGTGTCAGATTGAATACTCAGGACACCCTAGTATTTGTAATTCTTTTCTAGCTCTAAGAATGTCCTGTTGTTGCCTACTTTAAGTGAAGAAACCCGATAATCATGGGAACTCCTACTCGTCGGTGTTTTCATGTTTTCTACCACTTCTCTGATATGACCTAGTGTAAGAGGGCAAAAGGAAAGTAACCACCTCTAAGGGACTCTTGGAGACAGGGAAGACACGGGGGACAAGGAGGAAAGGGAGAGATTTTAGCTAGTCACTTATTTCCACCATGCTGCACTAGTGTAAAAGAAAAAGCCCCCCAATTCAGGAGGCTTAATTATCACTCAATTTTCCAACTATTAAACCATCAACCAAACAAAGCTAAACCCCGTACAGCTAATACACCAGCAAAAGCCGCTACACCCACAGAAGTAATCGCTGTACCAAATAACCACCAAGCCGCAGTAGCAGCCGCTTTCCGGGCTTCTTCCATTTGCTTTTTAGCATTCTTCTTAATGGCTTTAACCCGTTTTTGAGCTTCCTCTTGGAGATATTCTGCACGGTGCAATACACTATCACGCACCTCTTCAATTTTGTCGATCATGCGATTAGCCTCCACCTCCGAAATATCCTCACGCGAACTCAAAATTGCCACTAAAGTATCACGGTCAAATTGAGATAGACGCTCGCGCACGGCTTCAAATCCCGCCTCTGGATCGTCGAATACTTTGCGAATGTCTCGCTTAATTCCTTCATAATTGAGTTCGGGACGCTCAAGAGAATTAAGGTAATTTCGGATACGACCAAAAATGCTATCCATGGCTGATTGCATCCGGTGCTGAATTGCTTGAGCTTGTTCAACAAATTGATGGCGAACCGATTCAATTTGATCAGCAATTTTATTCGCTTCCTCTTCCGAAATATCCTCCCGTTGCGATAGCAATGCTACTAGGGTAGAACGGTCAAATTGAGAGAGGCGATCGCCAATACTTTTCAACCCTTCTCGCGGATCATTAAACAACTGCTGCAAGTCTCGATTGATCGCTTCCGGATTAAGTTCTTCTTTGTTCGTGTTCCGCAAGTATTCTTCAAAATTAGCGCGGAAATCTTGTACTGTATCTTTCGCACGACTTGCTAACCGACGCGGTGCTTTTACAAGGCTCTCAATCGCATCTTGTACGCGATCAATCGTCTGATTCACTTGTTCTTCACTCAAGTCTTCCCGTTGACTGAGGAGGTGTACTAAGGTTTCCCGATCTACTTGAGAGAGTCGTTCTCGTAACGCTAATGCTCCCTCTTTCGGGTCATCCAATAATGTTGCTAAATCCTGCTTAATTCCTTCAGGGTCTAGTTCTTGTAAATTGGTATTTCGCAGATATTCAGCAACTTTACTCGTAACTCGGTCGTACTGCTCCTTCGCTTTATCGGCTAATTGTTGGGGTGCATGGAGAATATTATCTCGCACTTCTAAGAAGCGATCAATGACCTGATTAATCTGCTCTTCACTCAGATCTCCACGCTGTTTCAACAATTGCACCAGGGTATCGCGGTCAAATTGTGAAAGGCGTTCTCGTAGTACTGAAAATCCCGATTGTGGGTCATCGAATAGAGTTTGTAACTCTTGTTTAATCGCGTCGGGATTTAGTTCTTCTTTGTTGGTATTGCGAAGATAAGATTCGACCCTTTCTCGCAACTCATCAGCTTTAGATTTGGCTTGTTCTTGTAGGTTTTGCGCTTCGGATAAAACGCGATCGCGGATATTTTCAAATTGACCCACTAATTGTTCGGCTTCCTCTTGGCTAAAGTCTTCCCGCTGAGAAAGCAATTGTACAAACGTATCCCGATTAAATTGGGAGAAGCGAGCGCGCAATGCTTCAATTCCAGCATCCCGATCTTCCAAAAGTGCTTTGAAATCCCGCTCAATTCCGTCTGGATTTAGTTCTTCTTTCCCGGTTGAACGGAGGTAATTTTCAATTCGACTCCGTAAGTCTTGGGATTGTTCTTGAGATTCAGACCCTTGAACGGTTTCTAAAACCTCTTGACGGATACCTTCTAATTGATCAGCAATATCCGTTATTTGCTCGGATGTGAAATTACCCCGTGATTCAAGAACTTTCACGAAATAGTCTCGATTGAGTCGTTCTAATTGCTGTCGAACTGATTTAGGAGCGGCTTCTAAGTCATAGATAACCTCTTTAAATTCCTGCTTTATTGTCTCCCGATTTAGATGCCAAGGTTGAGAATTAAGCAGGTAGTTCTCGACATCGGCTTGAATGGTATTGAAAGATGGTACAGGGAGGCGATCGCTAACTTTTGAGGAAATAGTTTTCGCTTGCTCAGTTGCTTGATCTTTGAACTGTTGTAATTGGCTGGAAATTTTTTCCACATCTACATCAGAGAGATCGGTTCGTGCTAAAACCGCTCCAACTAAAGCATTGACACCTACCTCTAAGGTTCGCTCCATTACGCCATTGCCATTACCATTTTCGGCTTTATCCGCTCGCACTCCCACAAGTTGACCCAGTTTATCAGTTAACTGGTTGGATGTTAATTCTTGCGGACTGGCAGACTTGATAAAATTCAGTAATTGAGTTTGTACATCAGTCTGGGGTTGCAAACCTAATACTTGATGCCAAGCCCCTTCTAATTGATCTACAATTCGATTAACATCTTGTTTGGATAAGTCGGTACGACTACTAACTAAATCCACAAAGGTTTGACGATTAACATTACGCAAACTATCACTATCTGCGATCGCTCTTAATTCTGAACCACTCAGTAATCGTTCAAAATCATTCCGAATTTGCTTGAGATCTAGCTTTGGTAGTTGTACATCTGCCAAGTAATCTTGCACCGTTTCTCGCACCCGAATCGGGTCAACTGTTGAACTCAATTCGCGGCGGACGGCGGCTACAGATGCTTCTACCGTATTCACAACTTGCTGGTTTACTGCTTTTGCACCAAGCGCTGTACCTGCTGTTGCTATCACGCCTTGCATCCCTGAAGATGCTGTATTTACCACAGAACCAATTAAGGAACCGAATGCAGTAGAACTTAACCAAAGGAGTAGCAAAAAGTAGGCAGACCAAATCACAACTCCAACAATTGCTCCCAAGGCAATACTGTTAATTAAGGTCAGTTTTACGGCTAGAAAACAGGCGATAAATATAGCAATGTTGACGGTAAATAACATCCACAATCCTATCTTTGCTTCCACTTTGCGAATCGCCTTACCGAAACTCTCATCTGAATCTGTGTCTAGTAAATTATCATCCGATGAAATTTTGGCTGCAACCGAAAAATTGGTCAACAAAAACTGGAATGCGAACGCCATGATTACCCCAGCGATCAAGGCAATAAAAAACTGCGATCCTGAAAAGGTAAATCCTACCTGTTCTGAAGGATTAGCGACCTGAGACACAGGAGGACTAACTGGAATTTTGGCAAGCCAGAATTCTGTGCTGGAGAACCTTGAAATCATTTCCACACTTTGAAACATGGTTTATTCCCTCTTTAAATCCTGAGACTGCGCGTATTAACGATGGCGTTACTATTTCAGAGTTTTGTATAGTTGTGTAACGCTACAAACATTCGCGTCTAATTCTATAGTTGTTGTCAGAGGTGGAAGCTAACTCCCTCTGAGGTGTGAAAGTACGGGATACATGAGCAAATAGGTTGGTATAAGTTGTGCTGAGATAGATTTTGCAGGTTAGCGTTTAACTGACACTGAGCAGTATTTCGCCATCGGAAACACAAATGTTCTCAAAATAGCTGATTCCGTTGAACGGGTAAAAAGGTTGTAATCGGCGATCGCAAACCACAAAAATCTATAATTACAGCCTTGGGGATGACAAACGCTGGTCATTCCCTTTATGTTTGAAAAAGTATAGTGTGTCGGCGGGTGCAACTCAATTTACTTGTAATTTACCCCCCTTGAGAATGGCTAGCGTTATTTTTGAATATGTGACCAAGCAGTTTGAGAATTTTTTCGCCGTCAAAGATTTAAACTTGACTGTTGAAGATGGAGAATTCTTGGTATTTGTGGGACCTTCAGGCTGTGGAAAAACGACTTCCTTACGAATGTTAGCGGGTCTTGAAGACGTAACTCAAGGTAATATTTACATTGGTGATAAGCGAGTTAATGATATTCCTCCGAAAGACCGAGATATTGCGATGGTTTTCCAATCCTATGCCTTGTATCCCCATATGTCTGTGTACGAAAATATGGCATTTAGTTTAGAATTGCAAGGTAAGCGTAAAGGTGAAATTAAAACTCGTGTAGAGAGTGCAGCTAAACAATTAGGAATTGACCATTTATTGCACCGCAAACCTAAAGAATTATCTGGGGGACAGCGGCAAAGGGTAGCGGTAGGTCGCGCGATTGTTCGCAATCCAGCCGTCTTTTTAATGGATGAACCCCTATCGAATTTAGATGCTAAATTACGAGTTCAAGCACGTGCTGAAATTAGCAAATTACACAAAGAGTTAGGAACTACTTTTATTTATGTTACTCACGACCAAGTAGAAGCGATGACCATGGGGACTCGTATTGCTGTTATGAATCAGGGGGTTTTGCAGCAAATTGATACGCCACAGAATTTGTATAATCATCCTAAAAATATCTTTGTAGCTGGCTTTATTGGTAGTCCGGCGATGAACTTTTTTCCTGCTGTAGTCACAAATAAAGAGGGTCATCTTTATGTTACAACTAACTCGTTTGAGTTCAAGATTCCACCCGAACGAACAGCATCCTATGAGTCCTATCAAGATCAACAGGTTATATTAGGAATTCGTCCTGAAAATATACATGATCCAGACTATGCTCCTCCGGGAATTCGACCTGCATTGGTGAAAGCCATCGTATCCATGACTGAAATGATGGGAAATGAAGTAATTGTTTATTTGAAGACTACAGGAAATCAAGAATTTGTCGCACGAGTCGATCCGCGATCGCATATAAGTATAGGTCAATCAATTAGTGTTATCGTTGATCGGTCGCGTTTCCACGTTTTTGATCAGAATACCGAGCAGATTATTCGGTGATATCCAGTTTTCTTTAGTCCTAATGCCTCTTGCAAAAATACTGTAGAGGCATGATAATAAAACTCTTGGGTAAAGAGAGGTAAAAGGGGCGCATCCCAAAGTGGCAAATTGCCTACAGCGTCGAAGTCTGAGGCTATA
>DNGI01000380.1:14340-18122 GCA_003486645.1 Cyanobacteria bacterium UBA11370
ACTTTTGCAAAAACGGGATGCTCTCGGTAAAAGAGGAAGGGCAAAGGGTAAAAGTTTTAAGAATTATTTGTATTTTAACCTTTCCTCACTTGTGGATAAAGCACTTTTGCAATCTGATGAAAACTACCGATTACTTCCAAAGACTATCTCAATACAACCACTGGATGAACGAACGCCTTTATGAAGTTTGCGATTCTATACCCGATGCCATTCGCAAAGAGGATCGCGGAGCGTTTTTTGGCTCAATTCACGGTACTCTCAACCATATTTTATTAGCAGATAAGCTTTGGTTAGGGCGCTTCAAACATCAGCTTTTTGAGGTTCATTCCCTGAATCAAGAACTGTATGCTGATTTTAAATCCTTGCATCAAGAACGACAAAAAACTGATCAAGAAATTCAAGCATGGGTTGATTCTCTCACCGATGAGCAACTTGCAGCTCCCTTTCGCTTTACGAGTATTGCAAAAGCGAGAGAATTTGTCTTTCCACTCTGGCACATAGCCGCACATTTTTTCAATCACCAGACACATCACCGAGGTCAACTTACAACCCTACTTACTCAGTCTGGTTACGATCCAGGAGTGACAGATTTATTGTTGTTGCCAGGAACTGAAATTGAAGAGTAAATCAAGGGAGGAAGAGGAGACAGGTTTAATCAGGAAATAGGGAACAGATAACACCTAATTGAAATTTTAAGTAGGTCTTAGCTAACACAAATATTTCCTACTAATTGTGAGATGATAGACTGAAACGTTAAAGCACTAAACCTATGCTTACCAACACTCCTACTATTCTCTCCCTTGATTTTGATGGAGTACTCTGTGACGGAATGCTTGAGTATTTTCAGACATCTTGGCGCACCTACTGTCAACTCTGGCAACCTGAAAGTAAAACACCCATTCCTGATTTAGATTCTAGCTTCTACCGCTTGCGACCTGTGATTGAAATTGGCTGGGAAATGCCTATTTTAATTCGAGCATTAATGTTAGGAGTCCCTGAAAGTAAAATTGTACAAAATTGGTCAACAGTAGCTCAAGAAATTATTGAAGCAGAAGCATTAGATATTGCCTACATTGGTAAGCAAGTTGATGCGATTCGAGATGAGTGGATTATCAATGATTTAGAAAGTTGGTTGTCACTACACCGCTTCTATCCTGGTGTGATTGAACGAATACAAAAGATACTCGCTTGGGAAACGGAAACACACCTATTTATTGTCACAACCAAAGAAGGACGCTTCGTTAAACAATTATTGCAAGAACAAGGTATCCAAATACCAGAAGAACGAATTATAGGCAAAGAAATTAAACGCCCCAAACACCAAACCTTACGACTACTATTAGAAACATATCCAGGCACACTCTGGTTTGTGGAAGATCGATTAAAAACTTTACAATCTGTAGAACAACAACCGGATCTTAAAGAAGTCAGACTTTATCTCGCTGATTGGGGTTATAATACAACAACTCATCGAGAATCTATCCAAAATAATTCCAGAATTCAGCTATTATCCCTTTCACAATTTGCTAAAGATTTATCCGATTGGCCAATTCCAGTTGATACGGTTTGACATTAAATCTGATATCAATGCTTTAAGCATTAATCCGCTGATATTGCGCTTGAATAAACATATGAATTCCGTAAGCAATTAACCCAAGCGCTACAATTCCTAATAACCAAGGTCCATAAGGTTGTTGTACCAACGCTTGCAATGCCCCATCCATTCCTCGTACCTCACTGGGATTATAATGACGCGCAGCCTGAATTACAAAGAAACCAATAATGATAAAAACAATACCCCTTGCCGTTATCCCAAATCTACCCGTTTGTGTGGCTAAATTGGCTTCAGTACGGGTCATTTCCTGCAACTTCATTTCTCTACGGAATTTAGCTTTGTAGGCTCTATAAAATTGATAGAAACCATAACCAATAATAATTGATCCAACTAAACCAACCAACCATTGACCAAAGGGTTGAGAAAGTAAACGTGCAGTCCAAGTTTGCTGAAAATTGCCACTACCCGTTCCAGCACCCATCATCAACCGAATTGCAGTGATAGCTAAACTCGCATAAATCAAGCCGCTAATTCCGTAACCAATACGTCTTACTATATCATCAGGATCATTACCTCTATGTTCAGGATCTCGCAGGGCTTGTACAAAACGCCAAATCACATATCCCATCAAACCAAATGCCATTAATCCTAACAGAAACTTGCCGAATGGCTGCTGGGCAATTGCCCCTAAAGCGCCTTTCGTATCGGTTGTTTTCCCCCCTTGACCAAATGCCGCTTGTACCGCTAACCAGCCAACAATGACGTACACAATTCCCTTAGCCGTATATCCAAACCTTGCCAGTCTTTCTATCCACATAATTTCCTATTGAACGATATTGCAATTATTCTTATAATCCAGGCAAACCAAAAGTTCAGGAGTCCAGATCACTCTATAACTCCTCAACCTCTAGAAATTCTTACGATATGTAAGGGTAAGCTTATGAATACAGACTATCTACATTAAGCCAAATTTATATCTATCCCAGTACTTAAGTTTAATCAGGAATCAGAATGCTCGATCTTACAAAACTTGCCAAACAAATCCCTGGTATTAGCCAACACCTAAAAGGCGAAGCAACAGCAAGTCGCCAACGCTTGGAACTGGCGCAACAATTACTGTCTCAAACCCAATTACGCCAAGACTACCTTGTCAAAACGCAACACCAATGGCGCGATCGCATGACGTTTACTGCCGCTACACCTATCGAACCCCTCCATACTCGCGTTAACCTAAACCCTCCCCCAGAACGCCACACCGTTTTCGCAACAGATGGATCTCAAATTGCCCCATCTCACCACGAAATCGCCTATTGTTATTTAATTAATGTCGGTCGAGTAATGTTACACTATGGGCAAAGTTTACATCCTCTACTCGATAGTTTACCCGAAGCCTTTTATCGACCCGAAGACTTATATGTTTCGCGGCAATGGGGTATTCGGACTGAGGAATGGATGGGACATCGACGCACCGTTTCTGAGGTATCCGTATTAGCAGAAATGGCGTGTCGTTGGGTGAATCCTCCTGGTTCTCACTTTGATATTCCTAATTTAGCGATGGTAGATGGTTCGTTGATCTACTGGTTTTTAGAATCCCTACCTACCGAAGCACGCGATCGCATTCTGCCCCCAATTTTAACAGCCTGGGAGCAATTACGCTCAGTAAACGTACCCTTAATGGGCTATTTAAGTGCTTCTCGAAGTAGTGAAGCATTAAACTTTCTCAGATTGCAGGTTTGTCCTCATCCAACACCCGATTGCATGACCCATTGCGCTAACATTATTGACAAGTTACCCTGTCAAGTTGTTGACCCATTGCGGGATGCAGTGTTGTGGGGAAGTTTACTCCAACCTGGACAACGTAGTCCATTGTATCGAAGTTCTATACGCATTTTGGATTTATATAGCGATCACCGAATTTATTTTTGTTATGTTCATGTTGGGACGGAAATTGCCCGCGTTGAAGTCCCCGAATGGGTAATGCAAAATTCTAGTTTATTTAATCAGGCGTTGAGTTTAATGTTAGCCCAAGTTAATAAAGGATATGGTTATCCAGTTGCCTTAGCTGAAGCGCATAATCAGGCGGTTGTACGGGGAGGCGATCGCGCCCGATTTTTTGCATTATTGGAACAACAAATGATTCGATCCGGTTTAAAAAATGTGGGAATTTCTTATAAAGAATCTTTAAAACGATTTAGTATTTCTTGATAGTGTTTGTTGTTTGTTGTTT
>DNGI01000380.1:18432-22418 GCA_003486645.1 Cyanobacteria bacterium UBA11370
CTCTGTCAGAGTTTCAGTAACTCATCTGTCATATTTATTTTGTAAATTGGTATAATCTAATATCATTTGACAACCAACACCCAACAACCAACAACCAACAACCAACAACCAACAACCAACAACAAAAATGGTACATTTATTAATTCCAGCAGCAGGAACAGGACGACGGATGGGGAGCGATCGCAATAAACTCCTGCTAACCTTGTTAGATAAACCGTTACTAACCTGGACGTTACAAGCAGCAGAAGCGGCAGATGAAATTACCTGGATTGGGATTATTTCTCAACTCACCGATCAGTTAGATATTAAAGCAATTTTAGAGGACGTTTCCCTCAGTAAGCCTGTGCAACTTATTGTTGGAGGAGCAACTCGGCAAGAATCAGTTTATAACGGTTTACAAGCTTTACCTGAAACGGCTCAACGAGTTTTAATTCATGATGGTGCAAGGTGTTTAGTAACGCCTGAATTACTGGATCGATGTGCTACTGTGTTGCGGGATTGTTCGGGTTTAATTGCGGCTGTGCCTGTTAAGGATACAATTAAAATCGTGAATCAAAATGATATTGTACAAGAAACACCAGACCGACAATTTTTGTGGGCAGCGCAAACACCCCAAGGATTTGAGGTACAGTTATTGAAGGAATGTCACGAAAAAGGTCGTCAATTAGGTTGGGAAGTTACTGATGATGCAGCTTTATTTGAGCGGTGTCAGCTACCCGTGCGGATTGTTGCAGGGGAGGAAACAAATCTGAAAGTGACAACACCGATAGATTTAGCGATCGCTGAATTTATCTTACGTCAGCGCCTTAGACGCTAATCGAGTTTTATAAAAAGAGCTAAAATCCCACATAATACTAATCATAAAACAAACAGGATTACAAGCCTATGAAACTACCAAATTTTATCATAATCGGTGTCCAAAAAGCAGGAACGACTTCAATTTATAGCTACTTAAAGGAACATCCTCAAATTTATATGAGTCCGGTTAAGGAGACCAATTTTCTTGAGAAGGACTGGTCAAGAATTGAGGGGGGAAAGAAACCTCGAATTGATACATTTGAAAAATATTGTCAGCTATTTGAAGGGGTTCAAGACGAAATTGCAATTGGCGAAGCCTCTCCTAATTATCTTTTTCATTATGAATCATCTACGGAGCAGATTTTGCGTTATGTCCCCCAAGCCAAGCTGATAGCAATTTTGCGAGATCCAGTAGAACGAGCGTATTCGGATTATTTAATGCATATCCGCGATGTGATCGGGAATGGCAAGCACACGAGCTTCTCAGAACAGATTAAGTTTAAAGCAAATAAGTCTTTTATTATCTTGAAAGGATTTTACTATAGTCATTTAAGCTATTTTTATGAAAAATTTGATAGAGAACAAATTAAAGTGTATCTGTATGAAGATTTGTGTAAAAATCCTAGTGGGTTTATGCAGGAAATGTATGGATTTATCGGTGTAGACGATGAGTTTGAGCCAGATGTAGCGAGGAAAGCTCAAGTGGCTGAAGTTCCTAAAGTTAATTTCATCAATACTCTTTTACGTAAACAAAATCCTCTAAGAACAGCGGTGGCTTCTGGATTAAGAGATATAGTGCCTTTGGAGACGAGACAAGCTATTCGTTCTAAACTACTAGCGATGAACTCACAAGATAAGAAAGCTGCTCCTCTTTCACGAGAAGATCGTCAGCAATTGATTGAAGTTTACCGTGAAGATATCCTAAAGTTACAGGATTTGATTCAAAGAGACCTTTCCGCGTGGCTAAAAGTTTAGGTGAGGACAAGGTTTAAACAACTAAAAATGGAAATTCATCAACGTCACCCTTGGCCTGTTACGCTTGAGGAAGCGATCGCCATTCAGGAAAAACTCAGCAGCGAAATCATTACCTCTGACCAACTCGGAACAGTACACTATGTAGCAGGGGTAGATGTGGGTTTTGAAGACAACGGTGCTATATCACGAGCAGCCGTAGCGGTACTCAGTTTTCCAGATCTACAACTTTTGGAACACGCGATCGCCAAACGCCCGACAACCTTTCCCTATATTCCAGGGTTTCTATCATTTCGGGAAGTTCCAGTCGTGCTAGAGGCACTGGAACAAATCACCCTCATCCCAGATCTAATACTATGTGACGGTCAAGGTATCGCCCATCCTCGCAGGTTTGGTCTTGCCTGCCATCTGGGATTACTGGCAAATGTGCCTACTATTGGTGCAGCCAAATCCTTATTGATTGGTAAACATGACGAATTACCTTTAGAGAAAGGAAGTTGGCAACCCCTGCGCTATCGAGGAGAAGTCGTTGGTGCAGTCGTGCGATCGCGGGCTAGGGTTAAGCCGATTTATGTTTCCCCCGGTCATCAGGTTAGTTTACCTACAGCGATAGATTATGTCCTGCGTTGTACTCCTAAATACCGTTTGCCAGAGACAACTCGCTGGGCAGATAAGTTAGCATCAAATCGGTAGACGATTGAGAGGGTGAAGCAGAGTCGGGTTTCAGACTTGGCTTACTTCATCGGGTGATTTTTTTCGTCAAAAAATGTTTAAAGTTTCCTGATGAATCAACGCATCCGCGATTGAAGTAATTAGGTGACACTTCAGGGGCACAAACAATGTATCAACTTACTTTAGAGTGGCAAGAAGCACGTCAGACAAAAACTAAAACGATTTGCGATCAACTGATCGGTCAAAATCGCACCACAGTACGGATTGGTCGTCATTCAACACAGTGCGATTTGGTTCTGAGACATCCAACGGTATCCGCACTTCATGCGGAAATTTTCTTTAACCCAACTCAACACGCCTTTGTCCTGCGAAACCTGCGCGAAACTAATCCCCCAATGGTCGATGGACGACAAATTAGTCACGGTGAGGTGCCCTTACATCAAGGGAGTACGATTCATTTGGGACAAGTTGAACTCAAAGTTGTAGCAGTTTGTTTGGAGTCCGAGCTTGCACCAGTGGCAACAACGAGCCAGTAGTTAAAACTAGGGTGTTAGAGTGCCAAATTCTCTCAAACTATTGGGGCGATTTCCTAGAACTTCATACTACAATCTTATACTACACAAACACCTTAGAGTGAATGGTGCAAGATCTGAAATACATCCCAACTTAACCCCCCAAAACCTGAATTGCAGCTAATTGAGCCTGAGCTTTATGAAGAGACTCATACCATTCTTTTTCGGGTTCACTGTCGGCGACGATGCCAGCACCAACTTGACCCCACACAGTATTGAGAGGTAGGTTGGGAGGCTGTAGTACTGAGTCGCCACGTTTAAATAGGAGGGTGCGAATTAAAATATTTAAGTCCAAGTTACCCCGTTGATCCAGATAACCGCAGGAACCATAAAACAAGTTGCGACGTACTGACTCAAGTTCCTCAATAATCTCCATGCAACGTACCTTCGGGCAACCTGTAATCGTTCCACCGGGAAATAGACCCCGGATCAGGTCAACGGCATCGCATTCAGGACGGAGGATACCTGTAATGTTACTAACGAGGTGCATAACATGACTGTAGCGTTCAATGGTCAATAGTTCCTCAACCTCAACCGAACCCCACTCGCAAACCCGTCCTAAGTCATTACGCTCTAAATCAACCAGCATAATATGTTCTGCCCGTTCCTTGACATTGGTAATCAGGTCTTGTGCTAGTTGCTGATCTATTGCTGTGGTGATACCCCGCGATCGCGTTCCGGCAATGGGTCTAGTTTCTGCGGTGCGTCCTTGTAACTTAACCAGTCGTTCGGGTGAGCAGCTAATCATATCACCCCAAGGGGTCTGCCAATAGCTGCTCATGGGAGAAGGGTTAATATGCTGTAGGGCGCGATAAATTGCCCAACTTTCGACGGAAGTAACCGCTTCAAACCTCACAGAAAGGTTCGTCTGAAAAATATCACCCGCTTGGATGTATTTTTTTGCTTGTATGACGGCGGCTTCATAGTCTGCTTGTGAGGTGAGGAAGGAGAGGGAGAGGGGGGGAGGGGGAG
>DNGI01000274.1:0-6825 GCA_003486645.1 Cyanobacteria bacterium UBA11370
CGGGATTTACGGTTCCTAATGGTGAAAGGAGTTCGGATAAGTAATCTTTGGCAAATTTATCGTGGATAAATCGCGTCATAAAGCGACATTCAGGATTTTTTGCTTATTTTATCAGGTTTTCCATTTTTAAATCATAGACTTCTTGCAGAAGTCGGGAACAGGGAATAGAGGACAAGAATTGACGCACACCCCATCAGAAAAATACTTTTGCAAGAGGTCTAATGTTCCTGAGTCAGTACTTGGTTGTTGTCCCAGTTTCAAGGTTGAGCGATCGCACTCAATAATAATTGTAAGAGTACGCTTTTGTTTTCAGTCTTTAAATGAGAGCTACCATTCATATTTACAACTAGAAAACCGCAAGTGATGACTCATCTAAAGTTCAGCCAACTATAATGAGTGAACAAGAGACTCTCAGGTCAGGAGATAACTACACTCGCTATCTTCTAATAATCCGATGCGATTTCCTCCCGGTTGTGTCTACCATTAAACAATAACTCAATCAGAGTGCGACAACCCGTTTGAAACACCCTACGTCCCAATCCTAATTCTGCTTAGGGGTGCATAATTATCAATTCCTACAGATCAATCCTCTGTCGCACCTATTTTATTGCACTTGATCGTTACAGATGGACATAACTTTGAGCCATACAATTCTATTCGTGCAGGCTTTTATCTGCATTGTCGGAATAGTCACCCTAGTTTTAGTAAACAGGGCAATCAAACAATCTGTTACTCAGAAAAAATTGCACTTTAGCGAAGCAAAATATCGTCTTATTTTTGAAAATGCCCTAGAAGGAATTTTTGAGCTTACACCTGACGGACATTATAGTATTACTAATCCCTCACTCGCTCGTATCTATGGCTATACATCACCCCAGGAACTGATTGTTAACCTTACCGATATTGCCCACCAACTTTATGTTGAGTCTCAAAGTTATGAGTTGTTAATTCAACAGCTTAATGAAAAGGGTAGAGTAATAGGGTTTGAATCACAGATTTATCGTCAAGATGGGAGTTTAATTTGGATTTCTCAAAATGTAGAGGTTGTGCGAGATGATAAAGGGACAGTACTCTACTATCAAGGTACGGTTGAAGATATCACGGAGCGCAAGCAGATTGAGGAAGCACTTGCCAAGAAAAATCAAGAGTTAGAAACTCAATTTGAAGAGCGAACAGCCGCACTAAAAGCAGCCAATCGACAATTGTTAGCAGAGGTGGTAGAACATAAGCGAGTAGAGCAAGCATTGCGAGGGAGTGAAGAACGCTTTGCCCTTGCTATTCAAGCTACAGCGAATGGACTTTTTGATATTAATTTTAAGACGAATGATTACTATTATTCTCCCCAATTCCGCACGTTAATTGGGTATCCCTTAAACAGCGATAGCCCTACGTTTGATGAGCTAATTTCTCTCGTTCATCCTGAAGATTTACCTGCTGTTGAAGCGACCCTGAATGCCCTGTTTGGTGGAGAACTTTCTCAGTGGCAAATTGAGTTTCGGATGTTTCATACAAATGGTTCAACACTGTGGATTTTTTCACAGGGTTTAGTACTTCGAGATGAACAGGGTGAAGTAATACGAATGCTGGGGACTCATACGGATATTAGCGATCGCAAACAAGCCGAGGCGGCATTACGCGATCGAGAAGAGCAATTCCGTCAGTTAGCAGAAAATATTCGGGAGGTGTTCTTTTTAAGCGCCCCTGATTTTAGCCAGATGTTTTATATTAGTCCTGCTTACGAAGATGTTTGGGGATGTAGCAGAGGGAATTTATATGAGAATCCGAATTCTTGGTTTGATAGTATGCATCCCTATGACCGCGATCGCGTGATCGAAGCGTTAGCGCGACAGCTTCATCGAGAAGAAGATTTTGAGCAAGAATATCGAATTATCCGGTCTGATTGTACGGAACGATGGGTTTGGGTGCGTGCTTTTCCTGTTGTAAATGAGGTGGGTATAGTAGTAAGAATTGCTGGAATTGCTGAAGATATTACTGAACGTAAACGAGCAGAAGCGGAACTACGTCGCCAAACATTGCAACGGCAATTATTTGCTGAAATTACACTTAAAATTCGCCAATCTTTGGAACTCGAAGCAATTCTTCAAACTACTGTAACTGAGGTGCGACATATTCTCCAAGTTGACCGAGTAGTTATTTATCAACTTCAACCCAATGGTACCGGAACTGTCGTTACCGAGGCAGTTGTTCCTCACTGGAAGGCAATTCAGGGACAAATTATTCATGACCCTTGCTTTGCTAAAGCATACCTAAAACAGTACCGCCATGGACGAATTAGAGCCATTGATGACTTACACCAGGCTAACGTTCAACCTTGCCATGTAGAACTTCTGCAACAGTTTGGTGTGAGAGCTAATTTAGTTGTACCTATCCTACAACGAGAATCCCTCTGGGGTTTAATAATTGTTCATCAATGTAGCGGTCCTAGACAGTGGCAAAATTTTGAAATTGAATTGTTACGTCAACTTGCCGATCAAGTGGGAATTGCTTTAGCTCAAAGTCAACTTTTGGAAGAGCAAACCAAAACCAGTGAACAATTAGCTGAAAAGAATCTTCACTTAGAGCAAGCTAGACAGGAAGCAGAAACTGCTAATAGCGCCAAAAGTGAATTTCTCGCCAACATGAGTCATGAACTCCGTACCCCTTTAAATGGTATTTTAGGATACGTGCAAATCCTGAAACGAGAACCCAATCTCAATACTAAACAACAGCAGGGACTCGATATTATTCAACAGTGCGGCGAACACTTATTAACCTTACTCAATGATATCTTAGACCTCTCCAAAATTGAAGCCCGAAAAATGGAATTGTGCTTGAATGATTTTCAGTTTTCCCATTTTCTGGAAGGCATTATCGAAATCGTTCGCATTCGTGCCGAACAAAAAAACCTTTCGTTTAAATACGAAACACTCTCTCCTTTACCCACCACCGTTCGTGGCGATGAGAAACGCTTACGACAAGTTCTAATTAACCTCTTGGGCAATGCCCTTAAATTTACAGACTGTGGCAGCATACTATTTAAAGTTGGTTATGTCAGCGCGAGTGGAGAATGGGGAGTGGGGAGTAGGGGAAACAACGCACAACCAACAACCAACAACCAACAACCAATAACCAACAACAAAATGCGCTTTCAAGTAGAAGATACAGGGATTGGGATGGCGGCTGATCAATTAGCAGATATCTTTTTACCATTTAATCAAATTGGAGATAGTAGCCATCGCGTTGAAGGTACAGGATTAGGATTAGCAATTAGCCAACGATTAGTGCAGTTAATGGGTGGTGAATTGAAAGTGGAAAGTAGCTTGGGTCAAGGGAGTATTTTTTACTTAGATGTAGAGTTACCCGCTGTATCCCAGTGGCAGCAAACTCCCGAAATTGATGATAGAGCAATCATCGGTTTTCGAGGGAGTCCCCGTAAGCTATTAGTCGCTGATGATAAATGGCATAATCGAGCAATCTTGGCAAATCTTTTATTGCCTTTAGGGTTTGAAGTTCTAGAAGCGATTGATGGTCAAGACTGTTTCACTCAAGCGCAAAAGATACAGCCTGATGCGATATTAATTAATCCTATGATGTCAGGAATTGATGGATTGGAAGTCACCCGGCGACTACGACAGTTGCCTGAGTTTCAAACTGTTATAATACTAGCAACATCAGCTAGTGTTTTTCCAGAGAAACAACAGGAATGTTTAGCCGCAGGGTGCAATGGTTTTATCCCTCAGCCTATTCAAGCCGAGGATCTGTTTGCTCAGTTGGGGTTGCATTTGGGGTTAGAGTGGATTTATAAACCCAAGGATGCAGAAGCGATCGCTGCTTTTCCCAGAGTTGCAGGAACCATGAAACACGAAACTCTCTCAGGTTCTACATCAGATTTCCCATTTCAACCTGTGGAAATTGTCGCACCACCGCCGGAAGAACTTTCTACTCTGTATGAACTGGCAATGATGGGTGATATTAGAGGCATCATCCGACAAGCTAACAAACTTGAAGAGTTAGATCCTCAATTAGTGCCATTTGCTAAAAAATTGCGTCGATTAGCTAAAGGGTTTCAAGAAAAACAAATTTTGGAATTTGTCAAAAAATATCTATAGCGGTTTTGACGCGAATTGTAAAAATTATAAACAATAAAGAAAAAAAGAGATTTTAGCGAATTAATTTTGTTACTTTTAAATTTAACATCTTAACTTTTTAATTCATTAAATGACTGTTGAAGATTCGGCGGATAAAGGAACTATCCTGATTGTTGATGATACCCCCAGCAATTTAGAGGTACTGTTTGAGTTTTTGACAAATGCTGGGTTCAAAGTCTTGGTGGCTATAGATGGTGAAAGTGCAATTCAAAAAGTTGAATATGTTTGTCCGGATGTAATTTTATTGGATGTGATTATGCCTGGAATTGATGGGTTTGAAACCTGTCGGAGATTAAAAAATAATCCTTCAACTCAAGACATCCCAGTTATTTTTATGACCGCCCTTGCTCAAACCTCAGTCGTGGTTAAAGGGTTTGAACTTGGAGCCGTAGATTATATTACCAAACCCACTCAACAAGAAATCGTATTAGCTAGAGTTACAACTCACCTAACTATTCAAAAGCTGCGCCATAGTTTGCAAATTCAAAATCTGCAACTTCAAAAAGAAATTCAGCACCGCCAAAAAGCCGAAGCCGCACTCCAAAAAGCGAACCAACAACTCAAGCGATTGGCAACAATAGATGGCTTGACTCAGATCGCAAATCGGCGTAGGTTTGATGACTATTTAGCCCAATCCTGGCGGCTGTCGATGCGGGAAAAATGGCCCCTGTCTTTGCTATTATGTGATGTTGATTTTTTTAAGCTCTACAATGACACCAAAGGTCATCAAGGAGGGGATGAATGTTTATACCAAGTTGCCCAATCCCTGAGTCGAGTTGTCAAACGTCCAGCGGATTTAGTAGCACGTTATGGGGGAGAAGAATTTGCCGTGATTTTACCCAATACACCCGCAGAAGGAGCGTTACAAGTGGCACAATTCATTCGATTATCAATCCGGGAATTAGCAATTGTTCATCCCCAATCTCCAATTAGTCAATATGTGACGCTGAGTTTGGGAGTTGCGACTATTGTTCCTTGTCTTGATTCTTCTCCTGAATTATTGATCACGGCAGCGGATCAGGCACTCTATCAAGCCAAAAAATTAGGACGCGATCGCGCCGTTTTTACTCCCTTATAGCATCCAGGGTAGAGGGAAGCTGCCCTTATATCATTCATTGTTTTATTACAGGTAATTAACAAGATTTGACATAAATCGATTAAGTTGTACAATCAATAGCTTAACAATTTGAGCAACTTTGTCGGTCGAAGTTGTGAGTTATTGGCATTCTGTGAAATAGACGCGCCCGAACTTCTGCGTGACACCGATTCACAAACTCGATATACTCAATACACACCGGCAGTCGAGCCTAACCCCAATGAGCGATGAAAATTCTGACCAAGGTGTCATTGTTATTGTTGATGATACCCCTCATAACCTGGGAGTACTCTTCGACTTTTTAACCGATTCCGGCTTTAAAGTATTAGTGGCTCAGGATGGTGAAAGTGCAATCCAGAAAGTGGAGTATGCTAAACCCGATCTGATCTTATTAGATGTGATGATGCCTGGAATCGATGGGTTTGAAACCTGTCGGCGCTTAAAAGCCAATCCCTCAACACACGATATTCCCGTAATTTTCTTAAGTGCCCTTTCCGATACAGTAGATAAAATCAAAGGGTTTAATCTGGGAGCAGTAGACTTTATTACTAAACCCGTACAGCAGGAAGAAGTAAAAGCAAGGGTGATTACTCACTTAACACTCCGAAACTTGCAGAAAAAATTAGAAGGGCAAAATCTTCAACTCCAAGCCGAAATTAGAGAAAAACAACTAGCAGAAACCTCTCTGCGGCAAGCTGAAGAAAAATATCGTACAATCTTTGAGCGGGTTACGGAAGGAATATTTCAAGCCACCCCCGAAGGGCGATACATTACAGCCAATCCTGCACTAGCAACGATTTTAGGCTATGCCTCACCCGCACAACTCATGGCAGAAATCACCGATATCGGCAAGCAACTTTACGTTGAACCGACACGCCATGAAGAATTAGCTGCCCTCCTAAAACGCTACGAAATCTTAACAGATTTTGAATCGGAGGTCTATCGCCAAGATCGAAGTATTATTTGGATTGTAGAGAATATCAACACCGTGAGAGATGAAAACGGCAATCTCCTCTACTACGAAGGTACAGTTTCCGACATTACCGAACGCAAACACTCCGAAGTTGCCCTAACGGCTGCTCGTAAACGAGCAGAACTTTTGTTACTCAATATCCTACCCCAACCCGTCGCCGAGCGTTTAAAACGAGGACAGCGCATCATTGCTGAGAGTTTTGAAGCTGTCACCATTCTTTTTGCCGATCTCGTTGACTTTACCAAATTCTCGACCCAAACCTCCCCCACCGAACTGGTAGAAATTCTCAATCAGATTTTCTCAAAATTCGATCGCCTCGCTGAAGAGCATCGGATCGAAAAAATCAAAACGATTGGGGATGCTTATATGGTAGCCGCAGGTTTGCCGATGCCCCGTGAAGATCATGCCCATGCGATCGCGGAAATGGCGTTGGATATGCAAGAGGTAATTGCTGAATATGATGAAGACACGGGTGAAATCTTCAAGCTGAGAATTGGGATCAACACGGGTCCTGTCGTTGCTGGAGTGATTGGGATCAAAAAATTCAGCTACGATCTATGGGGAGATACGGTCAATACCGCTAGTCGGATGGAATCCCACGGTTTACC
>DNGI01000274.1:7045-7216 GCA_003486645.1 Cyanobacteria bacterium UBA11370
CGGATGGAATCCCACGGTTTACCCGGTTGTATTCAGGTTACAGCCACAACCTATGAACTACTCAAGGATCAGTATCGGTTTGAAGAACGAGAACCGATTCAAGTAAAAGGGAAAGGAGAGATGATTACTTATCTACTCAAGGGGAGGAAATAGTTGTTGGTTATTGGTTGT
>DNGI01000275.1 GCA_003486645.1 Cyanobacteria bacterium UBA11370
TTTCGGGTTTACTGACAATGGTGCAAGATGTGAGACTACCCAAAGTTTCAAATAAAAACACTATAATTCGGATTAAATTGATGAGTTTCACCTTCTGATAAATGCGTTGGGAAAAGAATAAAAATGGCAACAATAAGTCAGCCGTTAGTAGCAGGAGGCTTGAGAGTTGGCGCTGTAGTCGCTTTAGTGGGTATCGTGTGGGCGGCTCCTTCTCATCCCACCCTTGCCCAGATTAAACCGGATCGGAGTTTGAGGGGTGAAGATTCTGTTGTTATACGTAATGTTAATATCAATGGTAGTTTAGCTGACCGAATTGATGGAGGTGCAACTCGCGGCAGTAATCTTTTTCATAGTTTTAAAGAATTTAATATTAACGATGGACAGCGAGTTTATTTTAATTCTCCTGTAGGAATTGAAAACATTTTTAGTCGAGTAACAGGGACTAACCCTTCGGATATTTTGGGAACATTGGGGGTAGAAGGTGGGGCAAATTTATTTTTTCTTAATCCCAATGGGATTATTTTTGGGGAAAATGCCGCGCTGGATGTGCGGGGTTCGTTTGTGGCAACGACAGCTAATGCAATTCAATTTGGAAATCAGGGATTTTTCAGTGCTAAAAGTTCAGACGTTTCGCCATTACTAACCATTAATCCTTCAGCATTGTTTTTCAATCAAATCACACCAGGACGGATCGAAAATCGCTCAATTACACCCGCAGGTGTTAATCTTTTGGGAGATTCTCTCCAAGGTTTACGAGTTCCAAATGGTGAGAGTTTGTTATTAGTAGGAGGAGATATTGCCTTAGCTGGAGGAGGGTTACACGCGCTAGGCGGTGAAGTAGAATTAGCGGGATTAGCAGCACCCAGTACAGTAGGATTGAATGTTTATCGAAATAATCTGAGTTTGAGTGTTCCCGATAGTGTCGCAAGAGCCGATATATCGCTAACGAATAAGGCAGTTGTTAGTACTAGTGGTGAGGGTGGGGGTGAAATTCAGATTTGGGGTAGGCGTATTAGTTTGACAGAAGGTTCTCAGATAGTGGCTATGACTCTGGGGTCAAAAGCTGGGGAGGGAATAATAGTTAATGCGTCTGAATCTGTCGAATTAATTGGGAGTGGATTTAGACAATTTGAACAAACGTTTATAGTAGGTGGTTTATCTGGACAAATTCGCCCATCTAATCCCGGTACGGGCTTGTTTACGGGTACTGTCGGTACAGGTGCGGGGGGTGCGATCGCAATTAATACTAATAAATTAATCCTTCGAGATGGAGCGATTATATTCAGCCCCACATTTAGTGAAGAAACAGGGGGAAATCTTACTATTAATGCTTCGGATTCTGTGGAAGCAATTGGTTCTGGTTTAATCACTTCAACGTTAAGGGATGCAACTGGAGCAGCAGGAAATATCGCTATTGATACTCGACGATTGATTCTGCGAGATGGGGCAATTATTACCAGCGTTACTTTGAGTGAAGGAAGTGGAGGAAAGATAGCGATTAATGCCTCAGAGTCTGTGGAAGCATTAGATACCCCAGCAGCAGCAGTGGCTCCCACAGGCATATTCGCTAACACTATTGGCAGTACTGGAGAAGCAGGTGGCATCACTATTGATACTGGAAAATTAACTATCAGAGGTGGGGCACAAATGGCAACTCAAAGTGGATTTCTCTTTTTCGGTATCCCCCGTGGAGGATTAGGAGGAGATTTAGTGATTAAAGCCTCTGAATTTGTAGAAGTGAGTGGAATAGCAATTGATCATCGTATTTCCAGTGGCTTGTTTAGTGGAACTGATAGTTCAGCCGACGGAGGTGATTTAAAAATTACTACTCCCACATTGCTTGTGCAAAATTTAGGCATAATCACATCCAGAACTTTAGGTACAGGAAAAGGCGGAGATGTGACGATTAATACTAATAGATTACACGTTGATATAGGGCAGATTTCCACTGGTACGGCAGGTAAGGGACAAGGGGGAATTTTGAACGTAAAAGCCTCTGAAGTAGTGGAACTGACGAATACCTTTACCACAGGAGAAATCTCCAACATATTGGTTGTAGCGACCGGAGACTTAGGAAGACCAATAATTACGATTGCACCAACCAACGGCATATTTTTTTCTGGATTGATCGCTGCTACTGAAGGCTCAATAAAGGCAGGAGATGTGATCGTTTCTACCCCTTTATTGGTTGTCCAAGATGGAGCAGTAATTGCTGCCAATAGTAACGGTTCTGGAAACGCTGGAACTATAGAAATTGATGCGGTTTCAGTTCAGATGGATAATGGTTTTATTCTGGCAGGTACAACTTCTGGAGATGGTGGCAATCTCGCGTTAAGCATTGAAGACATTTTAATAATGCAACGTGGTAGCAGAATCTCCGCAACAGCAGGTACAGCACAAGCAGGAGGAGATGGTGGCAATATTACTATTAATGCTGGTGTAATTGTTGCTGTCCCTAACGAAAATAACGATATTACCGCTAATGCTTTCTCCGGCAAGGGAGGTAACGTTAATATCACGACTCAAGGTTTGTACAATTTTACAATCCGCAGCCGGGAAGAGATACAGGCATTACTTAACACCGATGATCTCAGCCAATTTGATACCCGGAAACTGCCAACTAACGACATTACGGCAATCTCACAAACCTCTCCAAATCTAAGTCAAATACCGACGCTGAACTTACAGGGAATCGACCCTTCTCAAGGATTGATAGAATTAGCAATTGATAGTGTTGATGTCACAAAATTAGCTGAACAGGATCTTTGTAAAGCTTCTCTAGGGAGTTCATTTATTGTCACGGGACGTGGAGGTTTACCCACTCCACCCAACGAACCACTCAATGCAGATGCTGCTTGGGAAGATTGGCGGATTGATGCTGAAAGTGAACCAATTAAACCATTACAATCTGATAGATTAAGAAGTAATAATCAACCCATAACCAATAACCAACCCAGGAGAATTATCGAAGCTCAAGGCTGGTACAAAGATGCGAATGGTAATGTAATTCTTACCGCCGAACCAACTACAGTAACCCCTCATGGCACTGGATTAAGTTCAGCTAATTGTCAGTAAGCTTAAGATTTGTAGCGAATAAATTTGAGCAAATTATTCAATAATCTAGGATATGAGGAGTGAATAGGATAATGAAGTATCGGTTGCGATCGCACTTTTCCCACCATCCTTTACGATTAATCATTCTCACTATCTTAGGCTTAATCCTCAGCCTTAATATTCACCCACTTCCACAAGTTAAAGCTGAACAATCCATCCCAACCCAAATTTCCCCCACTCCCCACTCCCCACTCCCCACTCCCCACCCAATAACCTTAGTCCAAGCCGGAAAAAACCACTACGATGCTGGACAATTTTCGGAAGCCATACAAGTTTTACAACAAGCCGCCCAGACTTATGAATCAACCGGAGATAGTCTCAAACAAGCACAAGTTCTGAGCTTACTGTCATTATCGTATCAAAAATTAGGACAATGGGAACAAGCAGAACAGGCAATTAATACCAGCCTATCTTTACTCAAAACCGTACCAGAAGAAAATAATCGCATCCACGCCCAAGTATTGAACGCTCAAGGTCGTTTGTTATTAGGCAAAGGCAATGCAGAAGCCGCTTTTGAAACCTGGAAAAAGGCTGAAACACTCTATCAGCAAGTCGATGATCCAGTTGGTATATTGGGTAGCCAAATTAATCAAGCGGAAGCCATGCAAGCGTTGGGATTGTATCGCCGCACTGAACAACTTTTGGAACAAGTAAAACAGGAATTATTGGAACTCAATGACTCTCCGCTCAAGGTGACAGGTTTACAAACTCTCGGTAACGTTCTGCGCCAGAAAGGAGATTTAGATGAATCTCATCAAATTTTAACCCAAAGTTTAGCTCTGGCACAACAATTAAAATTGCCCCAAGAAGAAAGTGAACTATTACTAAGTTTAGGTAACACAAACCGAACATTAGCCAAACGTTCTGAGGTTTTTAATGATAAAGATGCTGCCAAAACTTATATCCAAGAGGCTCTAAATCACTATCAAAAAGCTGTGATTACAGCAACCTCGCCTCTAACAAGAATACAAGCTCAACTGAATCAGTTAAGTTTATTAATTGAAATTAGCCAATTCTCAACCGCCGAAGCCTTGTTGCCTCAAATTGCCTCAGAACTGACCCCTCTACCTGTGAGTCGGCAATCTGTCTACGCCCATGTGAATTTAGCAGAAAGTTTGATGAAAATGTCATTAGTCAGTACTAATCTATCATCAGTCAGTGGTCAGTCATCATTTGCCACTAATTATTTTAAAAATAACCAACAACCAACAACCAACAACCAAGAACTAACAACCCATTCAATTACTAAAATTTTAAAAACAGCAATTCAACAAGCAGAAACCTTACAAGACCAACGAGCAAAATCTTATAGTCTTGGTACATTAGGGAAATGGTATGAAACCACTGAAGATTGGACAAAGGGGCAAAATTTCACTCAAAAAGCACTCTTAATCGCTCAACAAATTAACGCATCGGATATTGCCTATCAATGGCAATGGCAGTTGGGACGACTGTTACAAGCGCAAGCTGAAGAAATAAGCCAAAGTAAAGAAGCAAATCTAAAAGCGATCGCCTACTATACCGAAGCTTTTAATACCCTAAACAGTTTACGCAGTGATATAGTTGCTCTCAATCCCGAAATTCAGTTTTCGTTTCGAGAAAGTGTAGAACCTGTTTATCGGCAATTTGTTGATTTACTGTTGCGTTCCCCAACACCGACTAAAGACAATCTCATTCAAGCGAGAAAGGTGATGGAAGCACTGCAACTCGCTGAACTGGATAACTTCTTTCGGGATGCTTGTGCAACACCGCAAGCCGTAAATATTGATGATGTCGATAAACAAGCGGCAATTATTTATCCGATTATCTTAGAAAACCGTTTGGAAGTTATTCTTAAATTACCTGGACAAGACAACCTCCGTCGCTACGCTAATTCAGGTATATCTGAAGCTCAAGTAGACGAAGCCGTGCAACAATTACAAGTGGCTTTAACGAAACGGAGTACTAGCATTAGCCAAGTTAAAAAGGCTTCAAAACAAATCTATGACTGGTTAATTCAACCCTTTGAATCTGAATTAGCATTGCTGGAAAATCCAGAGCAAAACCCGATTAAAACCTTAGTATTTGTATTAGATGGTTCATTACGAAATATTCCCCCTGCTGTTTTGTATGATGGGGAAAAATATTTAATAGAACGGTATGCGATCGCTCTGACTCCGGGTTTACAATTAGTTGAACCCAAGCCGTTACTCACCCAAAATCTCCGAGCTTTAATTGCTGGTGCAACAAATGCTCCCAGTTTTCAGAGTGAACGGTTTACATCGTTAGATAATGTAGCACTTGAATTAGCAGGAATCAAAGAGCAGCTAACTCAGAGTCAAATCCTTAAAAATCAGGAATTTATTGAAGAAAATATTCAAACTCAACTTAATTCTGTTCCCTTTAATATCATTCATATCGCTACCCACGGCAAGTTTAGTTCTAACCCCCAAGAAACCTTCCTTTTAGATTGGAACAAACGCATTCAAGTCAGGGATTTAGATAACTTATTACGGGTGAATGAACCCAACAAAGAAACCTCAATTGAATTGCTAGTTCTGAGTGCTTGTGAAACAGCGGCTGGAGATAAACGAGCCGCTTTAGGATTAGCAGGAATGGCCGTTCGTGCGGGAGCGCGTAGCACATTAGCCACCTTGTGGCAAGTTAATGATGCTTCCACAGCAGAATTTATGCTTCGGTTTTACCAACAGCTTAATACGCCTCAGATTAGTAAAGCCGAAGCACTGCGAAATACCCAAATTGCCTTTCTATCAGAATACCCTGATACCGATTACAATCGCCCCTATTTTTGGGCACCCTTTATTCTTGTGGGGAACTGGTTATGACACCACCAACAATCGGTTCTTGAGCAATCGGATTTAAACCAATTGTTGGATCGCTGAGAAGTTGCACCCAGATATCGTTAATTACAGAATTTTCGGGTTCATTTAGACGGAGTTGAGCCAATTCTGTAACTGTTTCATGCCAAATACTATGTTTAGCATAAGCGGCAATTTCTTCAAGGGGAGTTTTTGCAGTTTTTAACTCATTTTCCAGTTCAATAGAGGGTGAAATTCGTTGTATTACCCCAGTTATAGACGCTGGAGTTGGCTGACTAATGGAGTTAGAAGCAGGGCAATTAATATCAAAGTACCAGCGATAAGTTTTACCTACCTCCAACGGTTTTTTAGTAGCAGGCAACGTAATACTTACAATTCCTGGTGTTGCTGGAAGTTGGAACTGAGTGCGGTAAACATCCTCCTCTCCATCCTGCAACGAAAACTCTCCTGAAGGGGCTTCTTTTGAGGTGTAAGGGACATAAACCCAGACGGTTGGACGTTCGCTGACGGTTAACTCAAAGTTATTTTCACCGCCTAAATATGTTAGCGGAGGTTGTTCGGTTTTAGAGAGACAATCGCCACGAGTTCCTGTTCCACGTTTTGTCTCAGGAGTGCCATTATCGGGTAAGGGTGGATTTGCCAGGATAAACCGAATCGGTATAGATTCAGAACGAGAATTGTTTGGCTGATCGGACACCTGTGCCTGTGAAGGCAGAGGATAGGTGATCAGGCTAGCAATAACGGAGATAGTGGTAATGACTAGTTGGTTTCGAGTCATAGTTTTGATGTAGTACATCTGTTAACACTCCACGGTTCCTAGTTGTGAATCAAACAGATAATGGCTATCGTTACAGATTAAAGTCGCTTTTGCCTACATTATGATACAAAATACAAAATAAGTATGGATACTTTCTGAGATTGTGTTGCCTGTTACTTAACACTCATACTAGTTATTTTTTCCTAAGCTAGATAGGAGTAAAGGCAAGAATTAGCTCTATTAAATTTATCTTTCTAGAGAATTTTCCGACTATCATTCCTTTGGAATTCACCCCTTTAAGGCAGGATGAATAGCGTTCTCGTTGAAACTTTGGCAATCGATATAATTTTCATAACTTATAATCGCTATGACCCACGATAAACTCAATCAAAATTCACGCGATACTGAAAACGATTCTTTTCTAAGATTCCCCCAAACCTCAACCCCATTACCCCATCTTGGAACGGAAAAAATTCTCGCGGCAATAGTTTTCACAGACGTGGAATCGTTCACAAAAAAGATGGTAGCTGATGAAAAGCATACTCTCGAACTAATCCAGCGAGACTTTGACCTAATGAACCAAATTTGCCAGCAATTTACAGGGCACGTCCTTAAATCCTTGGGTGATGGGTTGTTGATGTGTTTTCCCAGTGCTGAGAAAGCTGTATCCTGTGCAATAGAAATACAAAAAGTCCTTGCTGCTGCTGCCAAAAATCAACCAGAACGTGACATTTTGCGCCATCGAATTGGTATTCATCTGGGAGAGGTATTTTTTAGTGACAATGATGTCATGGGCAATGGCGTAAATATGGCAGCGCGGTTGCAAGCCCAAGCCCCAGCGGGAGGGATTTGTCTGTCCCAAACTGTCTATGATGCAGTCAAAGATTGCCGACAAATTAATGCAGTTTACGCAGGATTACGAGAGTTAAAAAATATTCCCGAACCCGTACCTGTATATGAAATTCTCCCACCTCAAGAACGGGAATTTCTATTAAGCTCATTGCTCCGACGATGGCGCGGTTTACTATTAGTATTAACGGCAAGTACAGTCGCAACCAGTTTAGTAATGGGAGTGCGATCGCTTGGTGTTTTGCAGTTCTGGGAACTTCAATCCTTCGATCAGTTAATGCGTCTGCGACCGAATGAAGGATTAGATCAACGATTATTACTGATTACCATTACTGAAGATGATGTGCAGGCTCAACCCCCTGAAGAACGAATTGGTGCGTCTCTTTCTGATCGTTCACTGGCACAATTAATCGCCAAATTGGAACCCTATCAACCCCTAGCTATTGGCTTAGATATTTATCGGGATCGCCCTGTAAATACAGACTATCCGGATTTAGCAACTCGAATGAAAACAAGCGATCGCTTTTTTGCCATCTGCAATTATGGAGATCCCGGTGTTATTGCCCCTCCGGAAATTCCAGCCGAACGGCAGGGTTTTAATAATGTTATTGTTGATAACGATGAAGTGATCCGGCGGCATCTTTTAGGTGTCAGTTCACCTTCACCTTGTCAAAATCAATATTCCTTTAGTTGGCAAGTTGCAACCTATTATTTAGCCAAGAAAAAAATTGAGCCTACCATCACTTCAGACGGTTATCTTCAGCTAGGTTCAGTGATATTTAAACGCTTAGAAAAAAATACAAGTGGCTATCACAATATCAACGCCAGTGGACACCAAGTTTTACTCAATTATCGCGCCAGTCGTCCAATTGCCCAGACTCTCACCTTAACCGATATTCTCAAGGGGAAATTTAATCCTAATCTAGTGAAGAATCGTATTGTCTTAATTGGCACAACTGCACCTAGTTTTAATGACCATCATTGGCGTACTCCTGATAGTAGAGATAAGGGTTCAATTCAGGCAATGAGTGGGATAGAAATTCAAGCCCACATGGTCAGTCAAATTCTGAGTGCGGTATTAGACAATAGACCCTTAATTTGGTGGTGGTCAAACTCTGATGAAATGATCTGGATTTGGTGCTGGTCTTTCGTTGGAGCTATACTTGCCAAATACTCTCATTCACTACGAGGTTTTGTCATCAAAGGAGGAGTTGTTACTGGTATTTTATACGCAAGCTGTTGGGGTCTTTTCTTACAAGCAGGTTGGGTTCCTTTAGTTCCTGCTGCCTTAGCTTTAGCAATGAGTGGAATAGGTGTAAGAATTTTCTATCGATTTCAGACGAAATGATAGGACAAATTCAGGAACAAAGACCGATTGAAGTATCTTTTAATTTATTCATTACTAATAAAAATATTGTTTATTTATAGCTAAAAAATTACAAGTTGAATTAGGGGTAAAGCCGATATACACGCAAAATAGGACATGATGTAAATTTTTGAAACGGAACTTCCATTTTACTCATTAGCAATTAGCCATTAGCCATTAGCAA
>DNGI01000102.1:0-6767 GCA_003486645.1 Cyanobacteria bacterium UBA11370
CTTGTTTGTCACCCCTTCAGATATAAAACTCTCACCCAACAGAAGGATTGGTCACCGGGCAGGCGAGGCGAACCCGTGCGTCAGGTTGTTATTAAAGCCCTCCAGAAGTTAGCAGAACAAATGGGACAGGATGTAGCGGTTGAGTTGGGGCAATGGGTATGGCGACATTTTTTTTGCCATGAGATCAAAGTAGCACTGATTAACTGGCGACGACTTTTGGCGCTTGCCTGTCGTACTCATGATTCCCGAAAAGTGCCGCCTCCATCTGTGCTACTGCCGATTCTCCCAGAGATTGCTGAGTTTGTTAGCTCAATGCGTAGTATTGATCTTCTCGTTGAAATAAATCAAGTTGCTCCACCACCTCCTTATGAACAGTCTGAGTATGAAAAGCTGGGAGCGTGTGTTGAAGCAGGTATGCTCTTTGATGCGGCTAAACAAACCTTGACGATTAAAGCTTTGCAAACCATTGCCTCAAAACTGAATGAACAGGAACGAAAAGAGGTGTTGGCGTGGGTCAAGTTGCAAGCTGAGGCGACCAAACCGATGATTAATCCAGAGAACTTGTATGGGGATGAGTGTTTGCGAGTTGAACTGCCCTGTTCTAAGATGCCATCACTTTTTGAACAAGCGTTAATCAGACAACTGTGAGATTTATACCAATCCTTACGTTCAGCTAAGGGATAGTTATAAACTCGACGGCATTGTTCGAGCCAATCTTTAAATATTGCTACCTGCGCTGACGTGGGTTTTAGTTTAAATTCCTAGGTTAGATTAAACAACTTGCATCACCAAATCTAACTCGGTACAAGCCTCCCCTTTTAAGGGGAAAAGTTAGGAATGGAATGTCAAGCTTCTTCCAAAAACTTGCATAAAAGCCGTCTGCCTCCTGCCTCCTGCCTTCATTGACTTCCTAAACTTATTCTAATTACTTTTGAATAAACATCCGTATGTTTGGTCAAGCTTGTAAGAGAAGGCGAATAAATTCGCTACGGGCTTACCCCATAGTTACAAACTAGGGGCTTGCGCCCTCTGATTTTCGGTCAAATTAGAAAAAATGCTAACGGATAGTGAGATTAAAGGTTGGGTCTGAGTTACTCTAGCCAACAAAGACCTGCGATCGCACCCGCTGAAAACATGAAGTCTCGTTTCTCCTCAATCTTGCTAGCTGTTTTGACTTGGGCATTGGTTATTGTATCTCACACTACACGACCAACCTTTGTCACCGCTCAAACACCAACCTCTGATGAACTCTTCTACCTATATTTCGATCAAGCGATTGCCTTAAATTTACGACAAGATGCGATCGCTGTTGCCCCCAAATTACCTAGAACCCCTCCTAACTCTAATACTCCCTTCTATCTACAACTCCAAAACGACTTACAGCAAACAGGTACTAGAACCTCAACCCCCAACCACTGCGCTAGACTTCAGTTTCAAGTTCAACCCTTAAGATCTGAGGATTATGCGTTAGTCAGTTTACCCTCCGGCGATCCAGATCAATGGGAGATGTTGCGGCAGTGTATTAAAGCGCATGAGGATGTAGAACGTATTTTACCTATCCTAAAGCGCCCTGATTACGATGAACTGCTGGTATTACCTAATGAAATTATTATTAACTTTGAGTCAAAAGTATCTGAACGCCAGATTCAAAACGTTCTCAAGCACTATCCAATAGAACTAATCCGCAAGCTACGTTTAAGTGGAAATTGCTATCTAGTCCGTTCCACCTTAGCATCAGAATTAGCCATCCTTACCCTCGCTAATCAACTCAATAATCTACCAGAAATAGAATATTCTGCCCCTAACTGGATTGCCTTACCTCCCAGTTATATTCAGTTACAGATACGCCCTAGTTTCAGTAGGGAACAGGGGGAGAGGGAGATAGAGGAGATAAAAAAAATAGGACAGATAAGGGTGTTGTCAAAACCAGTTGGTGTTCAACAAGACAAGGGGGACAAGGGGGACAAGGGGGACAAGGAAGATTTTTCCTCGCTAGCAACTACTTCTGACCACACCCAACAGATAACAAATAACTCTACCCCACTCCCCACTCCCCACTCCCCACTCCCCACTCTCTTCCCTTGGCAATGGCATCTTGATAGTACTCCTTTAACCGTATGTTTGCAGGAGGATAACGAGTTTAGAGGTTGTGTACAACAATTGACTCAATGTTTGCAACAGGGTAACGTTTTAAATAATTGTGTATCCTCCATCTCTTCCCAATACTCAACCTTACCTACCCGTACTGATATTCGTGCCCCGGAAGCTTGGCAACAGAGTAATCAAGGGCGTGGGGTGGTAGTCGCGGTAATTGATGGTTTAATTCAGTGGGATCATCCTGATTTGCAGGATAATATTTATACGATTAATCATCCCCTTGAGCCAGACAAGTATCCCGGTGAAATCCACGGTTGGGATTTTATTGGGGAAGATCCAGAAACTCGTCTGAGTCCAACAGAACAAACCAAGCTACAACGGCAACTTAAGGAAAAATCCCCCTCTGAGGCTGAATTTGCCCTTGTTAGTGCCTTTCATGGCACGTTAGTAACTGGAGTAATTGCCGCCCATTCTTCAACCGTTGAAGGAGTGTTGGGGGTTGCGCCCAATGTAACAATTCTACCCGTGCGTGCGGCTGACATGGAAGGGATTTTAGATTTGGTGGATGAAGCAGAAGCAATTGAATATGCGGCTAATCGGGGAGCAGATATCATTAATATGAGCTTTGGTGGCGATCCTCCCCATCCCTTAGTTAAAAGTGCGATCGCCCGCGTACTCACTACTCATCCTGATCTTGTCCTGGTTGCGGGTGCTGGGAATGAAAACTTTAGTCAGGAGTCTTATCCCGCCGCTTATGACGGTGTGATTGCTGTGGGTGCTACAGCCCTTACCGGACACCGCGCTGCCTACAGTAATTATGGCGAATGGATTGATGTTGTGGCACCGGGAGGAGATGTTTCAGCACCCGATATTTATGGTGGGATTTTAACCACGGGTGGTACTTGGCAGGATGAATTCTGGGACGGTATCCAGAAGCTAAGTCCTGGTTACTATTATGCCTTTGATCCGAAAGGAAAATATATGTGGGTGCAAGGCACTTCCTTTTCCACTCCTGTAGTGTCGGGAGTGTTGGGGTTGATGAAAGGGGAAGATCCCAATCGCCGCCTCAACCGCGATCGCTTAGTCGCTATTCTTAAAGAAACTGCCAGTTACGATAGCTTGAGAGTATCCGATTCTCGGCGTGGCGGTTATCGTTATTTTTTTGGGAGTGGGTTAGTCAATGCAGAAGCAGCTTTAAAAGCAAGTATTGAACCAAAACTAGCAGACAAAACCGTTCAGGAAAAAAAATTCAATAACAAACTTCTGTACTGATATGATATCCAGCTAATCACCCCTAATAGACATCTCCAGAAATTAAGTTTTCTTTTAGACAGGATAAGGATTTGAGATTCTTTCTCACCAGATGTCTATTAAAATTTCTCTCCTCTCCTCCTCTCCATTAATAAAAACCCTTAGCGTTTAAGTTTCTAACAAAGTCATCAATCTGTCTTGCGACTAAACCTGGTAAAGCTTCAGGTAGATTACTGTCGCCTTGATCAATTAGCTGTAGGTGGGCTTTTGGCGTGTTGTGGGCATAGGTTTGAGAGGAAGCGATCGCGTGGGGATTATCTTTTTTTCCTTGAAGAATCAGGATAGGTACTCTCAACTCATGCAGGCGTTCTTGCACTAATTCCGCTTGAATTTCAGTACGTCGTCGTTGAAACAAAAGCTTGCAAGCAGTCGGCGATTTGATCAATTCTTGTCGCTGCTTTATCGCTTGTTCAATTCCTTTGTGCCATCCAAATAATCGGGCTAATGGCAATAGCGATCGCACAATACTATAAGCAATTGGGGGACGTGCAACTACCCATCGTGCCCATTGCCAACTTTCACCTTGTCCTTCTGCCTGAACACCGTCTGGTGCTAATAATATCAGACCCCAAACTTGTTCCGAATGCTTTAAGGCATAACTCGCCGCAATCCAACCTCCCAGAGAATGACCAATTAAATACACTTGGGGTAAGTGTAATGCCTCTAAGTAATGGAATAAACATTCCACTTCTAACTCAATTGAATAGTGAACTTTAGGTTTTTCGGATTCACCAAACCCAAGCAAGTCTGGTACAAAACAATGGTAATTCTGACTTAACTGTTCAATAACAGGTAGCCATTGACTACCATCACTCCAAGAACCATGTAAAAATACAAGAACTGGGCCTTGACCGACTTCACGCCAAAAAATTTGTCCTAATGGCAGCTTAATTCGAGAATTGCGTAAGGTTAAATCCATCCTGGTTGGAGATTCTTTAGTCATTAAAACTTAAAACTCAAAACTCAAAACTTAAAACTTAAAACTCAACACTTATAATTCAAGCAACCGTTGTCTTACCATCAAAATAATCCTGTAACTGTCGATCATGATCGTGACTGAGATTACCCCTAGGGATAGCTGAGGAATCAAACGCTTGTACTGCAATAATTTCCAATACGTCTTGTACTTGCATAGTACCCTGAACATCCGCTTCTACCAAAATACAAATGGAATGAATTCTCGGATCACGATCAGGTGCGGAGTACACCCCAACCAATCGGCGAATTTGTAGCAACTCCAATCCGGTTTCTTCCGCTAACTCCCGCCGTACAGTTGTGGGAATATCTTGACCCCAGTCCACCATACCGCCAGGTAATCCCCATTTACCATTGTCCCGACGGCGGATCAGTACAATTCTCCCATCCGGTAAAATCGGGATAACACTTGTACCGATCACAGGATGGCGAAATATAATCCCTAACACCGTTTGGGCAAATTGCCAGGTTCGACGTATTGACGAATGGATAGGAAGGCGATCGCTCATGTGATGTAGCTTACTTACAGACTGCTATCATAGAGCTTACGAGACCAGTTCGGTAACATGGGTGATCGAAAAAACCAACCACCGAACCCTGAGAAATCACAACTTGCTCCACGGTTTTCAAGTTGCCTATTGCAGAAGGCGTAACACTGCTAAGATAGACAAGCTAAGCTTACTCTATTGTGAGAGTGGGTAAAGCACAATTTTTTTGTTATTGAGAGGTAATTCATGGCAAAGCGCCGCAATCTCAAAAAGGAAAAGGCGCAACGAAACGAAGCTTACGCCCGCAAGTTTCGCAAACGCAAAAATACAGGTCGTTTCTCTAAAAATCGGCGTTACAGCCGACCTCCAAGGAGTGAGAACCCAGAAGAAGACATAGAAGAGGGGCAGGATATGAATCACCTTTGACACTCCGTCGTTTAAAAAACGACGGATTCTAAGCGGATGTTTCGTGACGGGTTAAAACCGCGTCACGGAACTTTTTCCTCTTAGCTGACCAAAGAAAAATTCTTTGGGGTGCTGTCAAAGACACCCTACCAACTCCGCTCAGATTTAATCCCAGCATCGTCGCTACTTTCCTCAATATGTTTGATGCACCGTTGCAATCGGCATTGATGTACCAATTGAGGGCAGTTCTATACAAACCGCGTTTGACTCGTTTACCTGACGGCTTCCACTCATCGGGTCTTTCACCGTATTTCGGGAGATAATCGTCATCAACAAAAGAAGATGAAGAGGTATATGATTCCTCAGTTTCTGTGAATCGAATCTTATATTGTTCACACAACTGCTGGATTCTAGTTTTGAGTCTGGCTGTCGGAACCTGTACCCACTTCTGATTATTTTTTGAACCCAGATTGGATGCTTGTTTTTGCCTTTGGTTCCAGCCAAACACAATAGTCCCAATATGGTGTTGTAAACAGTGATTAATAACTAACCGTGCGGCCTTATGAACAGCATCACGCATCTGACGGTTTCTTTTCTCTGTCAGGTGCGCTAACTTTTTAGACCAGAATCCTTGAGGTTTTCCTTCTTTGATTGTTGATACTTTCTTGTTGTACCAACGATTCAATGATTTAACGTGTTTGCCGTCAATGATGAAACTCGTACCTACAGTAGAAACGCCAGTTAGCCAGTTGTCCATTCCTGGGTCGATGCCCAAAGCCTTATTAGGATTAACCGTTGTTTCTATTGTATTCAGTTTATAGACAAATTCAGCGTATAAGCATCGATTTTTGGGAAGTATTCGCAATTCTCTGATGTTTGAGAAATCCAGGTTACTTGGCATTGGGATAGTGAATGAGTCAATCCCAAACCAGGCTTTTACCTTATTTCCCAAAGGAATTCGGATATTGCCATCTATCAGTTTGAGCGCTTGTTTGGGATAGCTGACAATATTCAAACCCTCCTTGCGGTACTTGGGTAGCCTAGGCTTTTGAGTCAGTTTCCCTTGTTGGAACAATTTGTTGAGAGCCTTGAATGACTTAAACGACTCAAATACGCTATGACAGGTGTGTTGAGCCGCTTGAGAATGCATAGCCTGAAAATGTTTATTTGCTTTCAACTCGTTGTCTAACTCTGCCTTAGTGACATAGCGATGCGCTTTAAAGTATATTTGTCGTGCATAATAGACCGCACAATTGAACACCTTATTAGACTCGCTACAAATGTACTTGATTAGGGCTTGAGTATCTGGGTTTGTATGAATCAATACTTGTTGGCATCCAAACAATTTAATCACCCCCTTGTTGTTAGTTATTGTATCATGCGAGCTGGCGGGATAAATCCCGCACTGGTTTTCATCCCCTGCTTAAAAGACAGGGGATGAAAACCTCGTCTTCTGTAAAGGTGGGGGGATGGGGAGATGGGGAGATGGGG
>DNGI01000102.1:6998-8603 GCA_003486645.1 Cyanobacteria bacterium UBA11370
GAGATGGGGAGATGGGGAGATGGTTTAACTGTTTGTTTCTTAAGTTTCTTCACTGAAGAATATACAATGCAAGAGGCAAGGGCAGCTTAATACCTGTCTTGAAAAGAGAAAGGGACAGTACCACAAACTTTTCCCCTTCCTCCTTACCCTTTTTCCCTATCAACTATCTGTTACCTGATTTGATAAAATTGGTACTACTCAGACATGATTCGTTCCTGTGCGTCTTGAACAGCTTGTCGTACCTGCTCAAATCCCGTACCGCCGTAACTGTTACGTGCAGCTACAACTTGAGTAGGTGCGATCGCTTCATAAATATCTGCCTCAAACGCTGGATGCAGGTCTTGCCACTCCGAGAGGGTCAAATCTTTAAGCAATTTCTCGCTTGCTAGACAGGTTTTCACTACCTTACCGACCAAGTTATACGCTTCTCGGAAGGGAACCCCTTTAGCGGCTAAATAGTCAGCGACATCAGTCGCATTAGAGAAGTCTTCAGCAACAGCAACAGCAAGGCGTTGGGGGCGAAACTCGATCCCCTCCCTTAAAAGAATGGTCATCGCTTCTAGACAACATCTCACCGTCTTAACGCTGTCAAAGAGGGCTTCTTTATCCTCTTGCAGGTCTTTGTTATAGGCTAGCGGTAACGCTTTCATCAACACCAACATCCCTTGCAGATGACCGAAAACGCGACCCGTCTTACCCCGTACTAGTTCCGGTACATCCGGGTTTTTCTTTTGGGGCATGATGCTGGAACCTGTGGCACAGCTATCTTTAAGGGTAACAAAGCCAAATTCCTGAGATGCCCACAGAATCATTTCCTCAGATAATCGGCTTAGGTGAACCATAATTAGGCTAGCAGCACACAAAAATTCGATCGCAAAATCCCGATCACTCACCCCATCTAAACTATTACGATAGATATCACCAAACTCCAGCAATGAAGCACTATAGTGTCGATCAATCGGAAAGGTTGTACCCGCTAGCGCACCACAACCTAAAGGTGAAATATTCACCCGTTCCTTAATCTCTCCTAACCGCTGCCAGTCCCGCTGTAGCATTTCAAAATAAGCAAGCAGGTGATGGGCTAAACTCAGAGGTTGGGCGCGTTGTAGGTGCGTGTAGCCCGGAATCAGAGTTTCTACGTTCCCTTGTGCTAAGTTAAGCAGAACCTGTTGTAACTCTCGCACCTGAGAGCGAATTTGGTCAATTTGATCTCGGAGGTAGAGTCGGGTATCAGTACCAACCTGATCATTACGCGATCGCGCCGTGTGCAGCTTTTTACCCACATCGCCGACAATCTCCGTCAAGCGTCGTTCAACGGCGAAATGGACATCCTCCGCTTCAATACCTGGGTTAAATTTGCCCTCACGGTATTCAGAACGAATTTGTTCTAAACCTGCAACCAATTGGTCGCCTTCTTCTGCTGAAATAATACCCGTATGAGCGAGCATTTTAGCGTGCGCCACCGAACCCGTAAGGTCATACTCAATTAGTTCAATATCGAAGCCAATACTAGCATTGAAACGAGCGATCGCTGGATGTAATGCCCCTTCAAACCGCTGACTCCAAGTTTTTTGTTCAGTCACTGTTGTTGGTTGTTGGTTGTTG
>DNGI01000102.1:8883-9052 GCA_003486645.1 Cyanobacteria bacterium UBA11370
TTGTTGGTTGTTGGTTGTTTATTGTGAATCCTCACCCCACTCCCCACTCCCATTTTTGTTGTTGGTTGTTAGCCATTGCCAGAAATTAGCTTTTCACTTCAGCAAGTTAAACGTCTAAGATTCTTTTTCCGAGAAGTCGTTTTGAGAAACAACAAATAACAAATAACAA
>DNGI01000102.1:9284-12851 GCA_003486645.1 Cyanobacteria bacterium UBA11370
AAATAACAAACAACCAACAACCACTCTCAAACAACAAACAACAAACAACCACTCTCAAACAACAAACAACCACTCTCAAAATGAAGTCATCCCACGGAAGAGGTAGCCAATGATTAACCCGATGAGTAGCGCCCAGACTTGACCTGATTGAATAAAGTTGCTAAACCAGCTTTGCATCTGACCCAAAACATCGGGATCATCAACGGTTTGCGCCAATACAAACCAATCTAACGGTAATTGACCGAGCAGATCGCTGAGGTGACTGATGGTATCCAAGAAAGGAATTACTACTTGCACGTCTACAAGAACCATAGAAATTATTTGCCTTAAACAAAATTAGGTCAAGTGATTTTATCCGTTGTTTGTTGTGTATTGTCTGTTACCTGTTACAGCTTAGAACTGACCACCGACCACTAACAAACCACCAACAACGAACAACCAGAGGATCACTCCGAAGATTTTACCTGCAATACGACCAAGGTCATATCATCTCCATTACGATTTGTTGACCCCATAAACTGCTGGAGTTGCTCAAACAGGTAATCTAGAATTGCCTGAGAACCCTGACAATGCTCACAAGCCCATTGGAAGGATTGGATCAGGTTTTCTTCGTCAAAGCGATCGCCGTGCTGATTGGCTACATCGGTAAACCCATCGGTGTAATAAATAATGGTATCTCCGATATCGAGCTGTATTTGAGCATCTTGGTACTGAGAATCGGCTTCTAGACCAATGAGCATCCCTTCCGTATCCAGGCGTTGGATAGAACGGGTCGAGGCTTGCCACAACAAGGGGGGGTTATGGGCAGCATTGCTGTAGGATAGAATCTGGGTCTGGGGATCGTACTCCGAATAAAATAGCGTCACAAAGCGACTGGAATTTTCTAAATCCGCATACATTACCCGATTCAAGTGTTCGAGTATGCAGGCTGGCGAGTGACGGTTTAAGACTTCTGCCCGCAGCATTCCTCGTGTCATGGTCATAATTAAACCCGCCGGAACCCCTTTTCCCATGACATCGCCAATCACAATACTCCAGGGAACGGATGCTTTTTGGCTATCGGTGACTTCATCGCTTCCAGACGTTTTGGGTCGGAGTTGGTCGTAGTTGGTGGGGATAAAATCGTAATAGTCACCGCCGACTCGGTTCGCTGTTTTACACATAGCGGCGAGTTCGATACCGTTAATGGCAGGACATTCACGGGGTAACAGACGTAATTGGATTTCGGCACCAATTTCTAACTCGCGGTCTAAGCGTTCTTTTTTACGCAGTTCGACGGTGAGTTCATCATTAGCGATCGCAACAGCGGTTTGATCAGCGACTAACCGGACTAACTTCTGTCGAGTTGCTGTCCACGCATATTGGCGATCGCTGGTAAAAATATACAAACGTCCCCGTTCCACGTTCTTAATCAGAATTGGAGTACCAAATAGTGGCACATCGGATTCCAAATAATGGCTAAGTTGCTTGTCAAACGATGCCCAAATCGCGTCTAATCGTTCGGGTGTTGTGAGCAAATTGCCGTCGTCGTTGCCCACAGGAGCCACTTTTCGACTAGCCTTTTCCAGTAGTTTCCGAATTTCCTGACAAACCTCGGAATCCTGGCAGTGCATTTGCTCCAACCGCACCTGACCATCTGGCTTGGACAAAATTAAAGCCCCCCCCTCGGTATCACTCACCCGTGCTGCCATAAGGGGTATTAATTCTAAAAACTGATTCAAATTGTTGAAGCTGCGTAAGGCAAATCCCAGCGAACTTAACAAATCTTGAATCTTATGTTGTTCTCGATGTAAACGAGCCACGAGTTCTTTCAGGGCAGAAACAGGGGTTCTTTGAGGGACAGCACTCAGAGGAGTGCTGTTGGTGGGATTCGTGGGTTGACGTGGGATAGGTCGTGCTGTCATTACATCACGCTTTGGGAGCATTCTTTTAGCGAAAGATACAACCAGATGAACCAAGCGTAGGAGTTAGTATATCTTCAACTCTATTAAGCTTGCTATTGAGAGATATAGTTCTCCTAGAAACTTCCACCAGCGAGGCAAGGACGTTCAACGACACTTTCCCTAGGGAATAACTTCGACAATGGAAGTACCCTTAAAAAATAGGGCATCTTATAGTACCACTTCTTTTCAGTTATTGCTGTTGGAGAAGTTGGGTAAAGGGGAAAGCTTAAGGGGTAAAGAGTTTGTATTTTTCCCTTCCCCTTGTCCCGATAGGCTTTCTCCACCTCTTGCAA
Organism: Cyanobacteria bacterium UBA11370; assembly: GCA_003486645.1. GTDB lineage: Bacteria > Cyanobacteriota > Cyanobacteriia > Cyanobacteriales > Coleofasciculaceae > UBA11370. Next base: position 11,521 of record DNGI01000102.1, read on the forward strand.
AAGTCCCTTTTCAAGACGTTTAATGAATCAATCGAGATTCTACAACCCATAAGTAAATGGTTTTAGGCACAAGGACGTAAGGCAATGACAGGGAACTCGATCCCATCTACTCGCTTAAGGTTTCTACATTCTGCCGGAAGGCAATTAAAGCATGACCGTTCCGCATTTGAGCGATCGCCAACAAAATATCTTCAGAAACGTCTGATGATACAACGGACTTAATTTCAATGTTGGTATTGTAGCCAGCAATATCTCCCATTCGTTTGCCATGACCGCCTTCACCTTGGACATCAATCACAGTATAGCCAGTGACACCCTTGCTTTTGAGCAACTTCAGCAGACGGTCTCTGAGTACAGATTCACCAATGATGGTAATCAATACGGCAGGCTGGAGGGAAGTAATTTCAGTAGACATAGGGAACTCCTTAGATGGGAATGATGCTGACCCATGATAAACACAATATATAGCTGTTCTCAAATAATGCTCAAATAATTTACCCATGACTGAAGCCCTTTTTTGTATCGAAAATTTGCGGGTTAGCTATCCTAACCATCAATCAACAGTAAGAACTCGCTGGGCAGTCGATAATGTATCCTTTACCCTCAATGCTGGTGAACGATTGGGATTAGTCGGAGAATCGGGTTGTGGTAAATCAACGCTGGGACGCGCTGCAATGAGACTATTACCAATAGCTACGAAAATTGAGGGACGAGTTACCTTTAAAGGAAAATCAGTATTTGATTTAACACCCAATCAGTTACGCCAGTTTCGCGGCGAAGCAGTAGCGTTGGTATTTCAAGATCCGATGACTCGGCTTGATCCCTTAATGACCATTGGGGAACATTGTATTGAAACGTTGAGGGCACATCAACCCCAATTATCGCGTAAAGAGAGTAAGAAAAAAGCATTAGAAACACTAGATGCCGTGAAAATTCCGGCTAATCGTTGGTCACAATATCCTCATGAATTTAGTGGGGGAATGAGGCAACGAGTAGCGATCGCACTTGCTCTATTACTGAATCCTAAACTAATCGTAGCCGATGAACCCACCACAAGTTTAGATGTCACTGTTGCCGCACAAATTTTACACGAGTTAACTCGACTTTGCCGAGAACGAGAGATGGGATTATTGCTAATTTCTCATGATTTAGCCATGGTAGGAGAATATTGCGATCGCATTGCCGTTATGTATAACGGAGAGATGGTAGAAATAGGTGCTGTGCAGGATATTTTGCAGAAACCTAAACATGACTATACGCGATCGCTTTTGGCAGCGGCATTGCATATTCAAGCAGTTGGTGATGTGGCAACGGATGTGGCAACGGATGGG
>DNGI01000102.1:13047-14209 GCA_003486645.1 Cyanobacteria bacterium UBA11370
GCAACGGATGTGGCAACGGATGGGGTAACGGATGTAGCGGATGGGGTGTTGGTTGGTGAGGAGAGTTTATTGTCTACAGAACATTTCTCGGCTACTGACAAGTTAGAGGTTACATCGGTTGTACGTTCGTCAGCATCGCAAGTCCATCAACCAACCCTTGAATCTACCAATAACACATCCGTTACATCCGTTCCCAAATCCGTTGCCACGTCTGCTGCTAAGGTTCTGTTACGGGTAACTAATTTAAGGCAATACTATACGTTAGAACAGAACTTTATTGCTCAATTGGTTTCCAGAGAGCAGCAAGTAATCAAAGCAGTAGACAATGTTAGTTTTGAGCTTTATTCCGGTCAGATATTGGGGTTGGTAGGGGAATCGGGATGTGGAAAAAGTACGCTTTCTCGCACAATTTTACAGCTAATTCGTCCGACTTCAGGAACAGTTGAGTTTGAGGGGAAAGATTTAATTCAATTGGATAAAAAGTCCTTGCGAGAAGTGCGTCGGCAAATTCAAATGGTGTTTCAAGATCCTCATGCTTGTTTGAATCCATTAATGATGGTGGGAGATAGTATTGCTGATCCGTTATTTATTCATAAATTAGCCAGTCATAGTGAGGCAAAACGTAAGGTTGAAGAGATGTTAGAACGGGTGGGGTTGACACCTGTTGAGGAGTATTATTATCGCTATCCAGGAGATTTGTCGGGGGGACAGCAGCAACGGGTAGCGATCGCACGGGCTTTAATTACTCGTCCTAGTTTGATAATCTGTGATGAGCCTGTGAGTATGTTGGATGCCAGTATTCAGACCCAGGTTCTACAGTTAATGTTGGAGTTAAAAGACGAGTTTAAGCTGACGTATTTATTTATTACTCACGATTTGTCAGTGGCGAGGTTTTTTTGTGATGCGATCGCGGTGATGAATAAGGGTCAAATTGTAGAATTGAAGGAGACTGAAGAGTTGTTTAACAAGCCTCAGCATCCTTATACAAAAAACCTATTAAATGCGGCTCCTTTATTAGCAACACAGATGAGATAAAAAGAGTCTCAATGACCTAATATAGCACTCAGAAATCAGCTCTTCAGCAATTTCCTAATAGGGTAGACAGGAAGAAAATGTTCTGCGATAATACGTTTGATACAAAATCCTATTTAGATAGACTACT
>DNGI01000102.1:14486-15487 GCA_003486645.1 Cyanobacteria bacterium UBA11370
GTATTAACCGGATTTGGTATGAGACTTAACACAACTTCTTTGATGTCAACAGTCGTTTTGGCGGCTGCTATAAATCCAAAATCCCAAATCGAATGATATGATGTCCGGCAAATTACCCCTAATAAAACTTCTCCCTCTCTCCCTTTCTCCCCCAAACTTTTTTAGGGTTATTCAACCGGAAATGATATGACACGATTTCCCCATGATCAATTTGCTAAAGATTATCTCAAAGAATTATTATCCCCTCTCGGAGAAGTTGAAACGAGTCGTGATGTTCCTGGAGAAGTTCGAGAGATTGATGTTTTCTTTACACCAGAATCAGATTCAATTGAGTACAGACAACAACTAGGATTATTAGGAAGATTAGCCACGACTCCAGCTATTTTTGAACCGTTCCGCAACGCCGTTACAGCTAGTCAAATTCGCAGTTGTATGGGTAAGCTTTTTGACATTTATGCGGACTTAGAACGGCAAGCTAAACGGCAAGAAATACAATTGACTCAGATAGAATTACCCCGCCTATGGATTCTAACTCCTACAGCATCCATACCATTAGTAGAGAGTTTTAGAGCGTTCAGTGATGAAAATAACTGGTTATCTGGCATCTATTTTCTAGCAGATGCGCTCAAAACAGCAATTGTAGTCATTCACCAATTACCAAAATCTCCAGAAACTCTATGGCTGAGAATTTTGGGTAAAGCAGGAGTGCAAAAACAAGCGATTGATGAATTAGCAGCATTGCCAGAGGATAATCCACTCCGGATTAATGCGCTAGAGTTATTGTATAACTTGCAAGCTAACTTAAGAGTCAATCAAAATTTAGACGCTGAGGATAGGGAGTTCATCATGGCATTAGCACCACTTTATCGGCAACAAATCGATGCGGCTATTCAACAAGGTAGAGAGGAAGGTAGGCAGCAAGGTAGAGAGGAAGGCAGACAAGAAGGTAGAGAGGAAGGCAGACAAGAAGGCAGACAAGAAGGTAGACAGGAAGGTAGACA
>DNGI01000102.1:15750-19804 GCA_003486645.1 Cyanobacteria bacterium UBA11370
TAGACAGGAAGGTAGACAGGAAGCACAACGCTTCATTATAGAAAACTTACTAAAAGTTCGCTTTTGTGAATTAAGCGATCGCCTTACTGCTTTAGTTGAGCCTCTATCAATCTTACCTCCAGAAGAGTTGACTTTATTGCTTGTGCAATTATCTCAATTATCTGGTGATGAACAAGGCATTGAACAAGGACATCGTTTGGTTGTAGAACAGCTACTAAGGCTTCGTTTTGGTACGTTGGATGAAGAATTAACGGCAATTATTACCTCTTTGTTAGCTTTACCTCCTCAAGAGTTGACGTTGTTACTGTTGCAATTATCCCAGATTTCCCGGACTGAACTTTTGGTTAAGTTTAAGCAATACTAGTTAAAGTCCTTATTGACAATTCACCTGCAAACAAGCCACCTCAGTATTTTATAAAATATTGAGTCTTTGGCTTGCGAACTTAGTTTGTATAGCCCTAGAATTGGATTCTGAAGGTCAGTGCTGAGTATTACGACCAATCAAAAATGCGATCGCTTCCCCCTCTTCTTGTAAGCAAGCTATTACCCACAATACGGCTTAGATAATCACCCTCAATGGGAAATTGAGTGGGGAAAGGCAATTGGTCTTTTCCTTTGCACTATTGCCATCACCCGTACTTGGCTGTGATTAGAGGCAGTATTCTTATCCATCTGTAGACAAATTTAGATATATGTAGTATAGTATATTACAAATTGCAGATTTGCCTTAACCCTCAGAGAATTAACAATGAACAATTCTCGCCTCATTAAAATTAGCAAATATCTCAGTAAACATCTGCGACACCAACCGGAACGAATTGGTTTAACACTAGCTTCTGGTGGTTGGGTTTCTGTGGATGAACTACTAACAACTTGTACAAATAACGGCTTTCCCATCACGATTAATGAGCTAAAAGAAGTTGTTGCTCAAAATGATAAAAAACGCTTTTCATTCGATGAAACAGGCACTCGAATTCGTGCCAATCAAGGTCATAGTGTAGAGGTCGATTTACAGTTAGAACCTGTCATTCCTCCAGAGGTACTTTATCACGGTACGGGTCACAAATCGGTTAATTCAATTCTTGACCAAGGCTTGTGCAAAATGTCACGGAATCACGTCCATTTATCCAGGGATATTGAAACAGCACGGAAGGTAGGCGCACGACATGGAATACCTGTTATTTTTGCAGTAGATACCACAGCAATGTCCGAGGCTGGTTATTTATTCTACTGTTCTGAAAATGGAGTTTGGCTAGTAGATTGTGTTCCTCCTGACTATCTAGAAAAAGTAGAATAATGGCTGTTGGCTGTACGAAATATCCCCATTCAAAATCTAACCTATAAAATCTAAACTAATAAATCATGAGTTCTGGATACTTCGGTAACGAGCAGAATAATCTACATCATAAAATACGAAGTCAAGGGTTGCTGGGAGCGGGTTGGCGACCCTTATCCCGTCAGTTTGACTGGAGTTTTTTCTGGCATCTTGTGAATAATGACTCCTGGGAATTAGCTCAAAAAACCTTAGATATAGCGAGTGATATTGCTGATACCCTAGGTCGCCATAATTATAATTTATTTGCTAATGTTTTGGGATTGTTTTCCGATAATATGCGATATGAAATGGATGAGTTTTGGGGGTACATTACTCCTGATCCTCCAGCACCCAATCATCATGAGGGCGAGGTGATGACGGTGGATACTCCTGTCACTAAACTAGCAACTCGTGACAGTATTCCGATTGAGTATGTTCTGAATAGGCTTGAAGAAGTTACCCTTTTTAAAGTCTTAAATTTACTAGGTAATCCCACTCTAATTACCCAAAATTATGCCGAACGTCAATTCTATTATCCGACTAATCGGTTTGTAAATTGGGAACGTTTGGATGTTCTTGGCACGGTTTATGTCTACTGGTCTAACTATCAAGTTTGGCTGCAAATTGATAGTCATGGGAAAGGACGGCGACGGTATAGTTTAATTGCTAATAATATCCGATCATTAGTTAATAAAGCAACCTATAATGTAGCCGTCATGTTGAGTGGATATCAAAGCCGTGTCGGACAAGTTTATAGTCAGTTTGTAATTCGACAATTTCCGGCAGATATTCAAAGTTTTACCGATACCGTACAACAGGCAATTCTTGATGAAAATCGGTTAGCTGTACTTGTGCATGGTGAACCAGGGACGGGGAAAACGGCGTGGACACAAGCTGTAGCTAAAGAAGTACTTGTGCCTTTAGGATATGTTATTTTTATCCTCGATCATGATGCTGTTGAAAATTTTGTACCGCCGAGTTATTTGGAGCGAATTGCTATTATTATTAACGAAGCCGATAATTTGGCTCAGGATCGAGCGAGTGAAATTGCTCAACAGAGTAATAAAACTGAGCATATTCTGAGTTTGTTGGATGGAACTTTGTATCAGAGTGTCGTTGAGGAAGGGGGGATTAAGGTTCAACAAAAGTTAGTTGTATTGATGACTTGCAATACGACTGAACGATTAGATCCAGCCATGTTACGTAAAGGTCGAGTGGATTTGACCTATAAATTTACTCACCGATTTGTATAAGAAGTGGGAAAATAATGAGTGGGTCTTAATCTCAACATTAGAGGAGATATAGAATGTCGGATTTTGGATTTACCCATGTAGCACTTCCGGTCAGCAATCTAGATAGTAGTCTGGCATTTTATGCCAAATATGCGCGGATGGAAGTGGTTCACCGTCGCACTGATAAGGCCACTCAATCAGACGTTGCCTGGATTAGCGATCGCACTCGTCCCTTTGTGATCGTACTCATTAAAGTACCTCAATTAACTAATCAACTTTTACCAATAGCGCATCTTGGTGTTGCTTGTGAGAGTCGTGAAGACGTGGATCGTCTCTGCAATGAAGCTCGGTCTGATAATATTCTCTTAAAAGACCCTGCTGATGATGGATATCCAGTGGGATATTGGGCTTTTATTCGTGATCCAGATGGTCATACCCTTGAAATTTCCTATGGTCAAGAAATTGGTTTAACGGTTGACCAAGCGACGAAAGAATTGGCAGGATAGAGATAATTAATATGGAAGAATTACTAGAACTCAAAAAATTAATACTAAAAGGAGATAATCAAGGAGCGTTATTAATTGTTGAAGAACTCGAAGAAATGGGAAAGCAAGATATAATCAAAACAATTCGTAGCTATGGAATCATTCTATTATTACATCTAATTAAACAACAAGTAGAAAACCGCACAACTCGCTCTTGGGACGTGTCAATTCGCAATTCAGTTCGAGAAATACAGCGAGAAAATAAACGCCGTAAAGCTGGAGTATATTATCTTTCTAAAGAAGAGTTACTTGAAACTCTAGAAGAAGCTTATCTCAACGCTATTGATGACGCTTCCCTAGAAGTCAAAGAAGGACGTTATCAACCCGAAGAACTACAACAATTGGTTAACCAAGAAGAAATTTTGAATCGCGCCTTGGCTTTGATAATGCCGTTAGATTTGGTATAAATTTATAGTATTTCTGTTATGGAAGAACTACTTACCCTTAAAGAATTGCTACTAAAAGGTGATATTACTGGCGCAATCACCCTAGTTGAAGAACTCGAAGAAATGAGCCGAGATGACAAAATCAATAACATTATTAGTTATGGTGTGATTCTACTGTTACATCTGATTAAACAGCAAGCTGAAAACCGCGCAACTCGTTCTTGGGATGTCTCAATTCGCAATTCAGTTCGGCAAATTCAAAATAAAAATAAGCGACGTAAAGCAGGCGGTTCTTACCTGACACCTGAAGAGTTACGCCTAGCCTTAGAAGAAGCCTACCCCCAAGCCATTAACCAAGCTTCTCTAGAAGTCGAAGAAGGACGTTATGAACCGGAAGAACTAGAACAACGGGTTAGTCAAGAGGAAATTCTCAATCACGCCTTAGCGTTACTCTTACTAGCAGAGTGAAGAGAAATGCGATCGCCTCTTCAAATTTTAGTTGCCATCTTCCCTAATTTTGATGACATCTAAACATCTACAACCTAATTACAAACTATAGCGTTCTTCCGCCCAAGG
>DNGI01000102.1:19998-20543 GCA_003486645.1 Cyanobacteria bacterium UBA11370
CTATAGCGTTCTTCCGCCCAAGGTTCCCCTCGACGGTGATAACCATTACGTTCCCAAAACCCCAACTCTTCATGGTCGAGAAATTCCAAACCATTAATCCATTTTGAACTTTTCCAAGCATAAAGGTGAGGAACCACTAAGCGCATGGGGCCTCCATGTTCAGCAGGTAAGGGTTCTCCCAATAACGTATGAGCAAAAAAATTATCATCCCGCACAAACTCATCCAAGGTTAAATTAGTAGTGTAGCCACCATAACAATGCTGCATAACGTGAGTCGCTTTGGGATCTAACTCAACATGACTCATAAAATCAGTTACTTTGATACCCGTCCATGTCACATCCAGTTTTGACCAGCGGGTAACGCAGTGAAAATCATGGGTAAAATCCTGTTGAGGCATTGCCATAAAATCTGACCAAGTAAAGGTCTTAGGCGTAGCTAAACCCGAAACGCAAAATTGCCAGTTTTCAATGTTAATTTTTTGAGTTTCACCGTAAGTGAGAACCGGAAAGCCTTTAGTTAAGTATTGACCGGGAGGAACGCGATC
>DNGI01000102.1:20738-20962 GCA_003486645.1 Cyanobacteria bacterium UBA11370
TATTGACCGGGAGGAACGCGATCGCTTTCTTCTAATTCGGGTTTGCGAAAAAATTTTCCAATCATAATTTAGCGAGAAATAGTGACTTAAAAATAGAAAATGGGGAGTGAAGAATAGGGAAAAATTGTATAGATTATTTGTTCCCCAATCTAAGCTGTAGTGCATCTAAATTGCCCATTCTTCACTTAACAAACAAACAGTTAAACTCCCCCCCCCCTCTCCCC
>DNGI01000353.1:0-559 GCA_003486645.1 Cyanobacteria bacterium UBA11370
CCCCCACTCCCCCACTCCCCCTCTATTCCTGACTCCTGAATTTTGCTGTATCTATTTTATCGACCTAGGTCATGTAGGGAATGAATGGCTGCGGCACAATGTTGAGTAATTGCTTCTAAATCTTCTCGTTTGGTTGAGTGAGGAGGGTCAATCAGTTGACCAATTCGTACCGTTACGGGCACAGATTGGGGAATGGGTGAATCTGGCTGAAAAATTGCTTGAGTGCCCCACAAACTAACGGGTAGTAAGGGGACTTGTGCTTTAGCGGCAATTAAAGCTGCACCCAATTTAGGGTTAGGAATTCGACCGTCGGGGGTGCGTGTCCCTTCCAAGAATACACCAACCGCCCACCCTTGTGATAAAGAGGCGATCGCAGAACGAATAGCACTGCGATCGGCTGCACCCCGCTTGACTGGATAAGCCCCATACAACTCTATGGCTTGTTTTAACAGCGGAACCTGAAATAATTCTTCTTTTGCCATGAATGCCACCGGACGGCGCAGACAGTTAGAGACAATGGGTGGGTCAAAGTCACTGGCATGGTTACTCACCACCACCA
>DNGI01000353.1:742-1062 GCA_003486645.1 Cyanobacteria bacterium UBA11370
GGCATGGTTACTCACCACCACCAGGGGGCCTTCCATCGGTACCTGTTCAGCACCGTAAATCTGACCCTGAAGGTAAACGTGAAGAATCGGACTGACTACCGACCATTTCAGAGCCTGGTAGAGCAGTAGGCTAGCCAAGGGTTCGCGGTTTCTAACCACCAAAAATTCCTACCCATTAATCTACTTAAATCGGGCTTTTTTTATCTTATTCGCCGGGAAGACCCTATGTGAAGCGCAGCGAAACCTAGAGTACTTTACTAGAGTATCAGTTATTCAGCTAATGTAAATTTAATTGGCGTAATATCATGTCCGGCTAATCA
>DNGI01000353.1:1272-3129 GCA_003486645.1 Cyanobacteria bacterium UBA11370
TAATATCATGTCCGGCTAATCACTCCTAATAAAATTTCTCCCCGTCCCCCCCTCTCCCTCTCTCCCTCAATCTTTTTTAGGGTTATTTAACCGGACATGATATAACTCTCAATCTCACCGATCACGGCTTTGGCTGTATTGGCTTGGGGGTTACGGTGGATTGGGCAATCATAATGCTTTGGCGATCGCGTAGGGCGGCGATCGCGGCTTCCCAAGTAAAGGTGAACGACTGAAATGATTCGGGGGTGATCTGATCGTGATCAAGGGCATTGACCACTTTCTCAAACTTTTCAAACAGCTTTTGACGAATTTGTTCAATGTTCTGGAAATTTTTACATCGTTCAATCTCTTTCATCAATAGGATAATCTCCTGATTGTAGGTATCGCCCTGATTTTTTCGTCCCTTTTCAATGCGTGATTTCAATTGCCAAGCCCAAGAGCCAACTAGCAGACCCATTGACAGAAATAGCCCCAGCCAATCTGCATTTTCCTGGAGAAAAGAAGGCTTTTCTCGGTTGTAGTAATCCTCCGCTCCTGGATGAATAGGTAAGACGGTTCCCGCTAATACATTAGGGGGAGTCATATAAGATGCCTCTGGCATAAGAGTCGCTAAATCCTGACGACGTTCGTACAGCGTGGTGGTAATCTCCCGGATAATAGTTGGATTAACGTTTTTATTGGCTAAAAGTATTCGTTGAACGGCTACAGTTGGCTGATTTGTTGCTGGAATTGGAGGCGCACCTTGGTAGGCTCCCTTGGGGATAAAGCCAGCATCCAATGTTGATTGTTTGAGTTTCATTGCTGCGGCTTGATCGATCGCCACTAATTGTCCTCCTCGGTTTTGCACTAGTTCAAGAATTGATTTATTTCCTGGGGGACGGACGCGAAATACGGCATCGACTTGATTATTACGAAAGGCAGCATCGGTTTGTTGTTCAGATACAGCAAACGCGAAAAAGTCGGTTTTTTTGAGGCGATAATGTTCAGCTAAAAATAAGAACGATTTGTATTGACCGCTCCCTTCTGGTGGGAGTCCAATTCGTTTGCCTTTTAGGTCTGAAACGTCCTTAATTCCAGAGTTGTTTCTCACAACCAATTGATACATATCTGGAAATAAATTAGACAAAATTCGCGCTGAAGGTAAGGCTGGAATATCCGCCTGGGCTGTCGCTAATTGCACCTTATTATCTTCCAGTAATTTTATATTTTCCTCTGATCCTTTCGTTTCAAGGACTTGGATTTTAATTTTGGGGTTATATTTGGCAATTACTTGTGCCATTGCCTGACTAAAGAGGTAACTTTCTCCTTCTTTTGCTCCAGCGGCGATAGTAAGGCGATGGACGTAGTTACGCTCAATAATGACATACCCTGTTAAACCCACAATCAAACCAAAGCTTAAGAGAATGGGAACAATTAAGTTACGGTTTATCCCTAAATTGTACTGAGATAACATAGGATTTGTTGTTAGTTGTTAGTTGTTAAGGGTATTTAACTACGATGAAACCCGCATCATCTCGACTATAATCTTAGTTTGACGCACTCTACCAGTTGATTTGAGTGTTACCAAAGGGTAATTTCTGCTAGAGTTGCGACAACCAGTAGGTGTTTTTTTAGGGGTAGGACAATTTACGGCTGTATTCTTTATCCTGTAAGGGTTTGCAGATTTTCAGCCGGGAATGAGGTTGTCGCAAAGTCTGAAAGCCTTGGTCTAATTCGGTTTCAGCAGATTTTATCCTTGCCGTCTTGCTAAAACCGAGGGCTGAAATGCTACAATTCTAGAGGTTGTCGCAAATGCACCTTGAAAACTAAATACTATAAGGGTTTCAGGTAGCCGCGGTTGAAATCAGCTAAAATCCC
>DNGI01000353.1:3314-14301 GCA_003486645.1 Cyanobacteria bacterium UBA11370
GTTGAAATCAGCTAAAATCCCTATCAGGGATTGAAACTGGGCAGGTGTAAAACCCAAATTCCTGATTGAATTGTTGAAATCAGCTAAAATCCCTATCAGGGATTGAAACAGGATACTCGCCTAGTAAATGACCCTATGGAGATGTTGAAATCAGCTAAAATCCCTATCAGGGATTGAAACGGTATTGGATTCCCCCTTGCCGGACTCCAACTCAAGTTGAAATCAGCTAAAATCCCTATCAGGGATTGAAACTCCCGCCTCAAGCTTCTGGAATCGTAGCCGAGCCAGTTGAAATCAGCTAAAATCCCTATCAGGGATTGAAACCTAGTGACTCAAAGACCAGAGCGAAGCAGCGTGAGTTGAAATCAGCTAAAATCCCTATCAGGGATTGAAACCCATAAAAAAGGGTAAGAACGCTTTTGCTTCTTCTGTTGAAATCAGCTAAAATCCCTATCAGGGATTGAAACGCTCCAAGGCGGCAGAAAAAATAGAAAAAGAATTAAAAAGTTGAAATCAGCTAAAATCCCTATCAGGGATTGAAACGTGCTTGGATTTCACGCTGCTGTTCTTGCAAAGTTGAAATCAGCTAAAATCCCTATCAGGGATTGAAACCATTTTGGGGAATTTGTAAAAGGCGGTGAATCTGGGGTTGAAATCAGCTAAAATCCCTATCAGGGATTGAAACAGCTTACCAGGTGATGGAAGCCCTGGTGCTGGAATTCGGGTGTTGAAATCAGCTAAAATCCCTATCAGGGATTGAAACCAAAAATTACAGCGATCGCCTCCAACCCCGAGTTGAAATCAGCTAAAATCCCTATCAGGGATTGAAACTATGCTTTTGGATCAACAGCATCAAACGCTATAGGTTGAAATCAGCTAAAATCCCTATCAGGGATTGAAACTAGGCAAATACTTCAATCGCCAGGATGCAGACAGGTTGAAATCAGCTAAAATCCCTATCAGGGATTGAAACTGGCGATCGCACATCCGCTAACCCAAACTGCTCAAAGTTGAAATCAGCTAAAATCCCTATCAGGGATTGAAACTCGGCTGTCAGTGGTCTGCCTGAAAATCTATCTAGGTTGAAATCAGCTAAAATCCCTATCAGGGATTGAAACAGTGCCGCTTCTTGAGCCTTGAGATAGTCGTCGGTTGAAATCAGCTAAAATCCCTATCAGGGATTGAAACACTTAGTCGCCAATGCAACCCCTGATACTGCAAAAGTTGAAATCAGCTAAAATCCCTATCAGGGATTGAAACGAATAAACTCCCCTTTCCGAGGCACACAGGGGGAGTTTAGTTGAAATCAGCTAAAATCCCTATCAGGGATTGAAACAGGAAGTTGGGCAGTTCAGCGTTGAGCTATCCGGTTGAAATCAGCTAAAATCCCTATCAGGGATTGAAACGCATTGAAAACAAGTGATATGGCCACGATCCAGGGACGATAGTTGAAATCAGCTAAAATCCCTATCAGGGATTGAAACTACAATGAATTCAAAGATAACCCTAAAAGATTGTCGTTGAAATCAGCTAAAATCCCTATCAGGGATTGAAACGGATAACATTAACCGTTTTCAACGCAATATTTATCGTTGAAATCAGCTAAAATCCCTATCAGGGATTGAAACTGTAGGTGGCCAGTAGAGATGTTGGATTAAATTCGGTTGAAATCAGCTAAAATCCCTATCAGGGATTGAAACACAATCCCCACGCCCAGATTCTCTACCTTTCACACAGTCGGGGTTGAAATCAGCTAAAATCCCTATCAGGGATTGAAACTGACCTTTTCCCAAGACGGCTTCTCGACCTTGACGTTGAAATCAGCTAAAATCCCTATCAGGGATTGAAACATTACTTCAGAGGAAACGAGATATTTTTCTAAGGTTGAAATCAGCTAAAATCCCTATCAGGGATTGAAACTCGCTAAAGATGGTGAAGTGTACGAAGCTGCCAAAAGTTGAAATCAGCTAAAATCCCTATCAGGGATTGAAACCGGATACTAACCCTTAAACTTTTACAACCATAGATACCAGGTTGAAATCAGCTAAAATCCCTATCAGGGATTGAAACGACATAGCCCCCCCGGCTCTCAACAGCCCCCCAAAGTTGAAATCAGCTAAAATCCCTATCAGGGATTGAAACAGCTCTTCGCAAAGACCAGAGTACGCCGTTTGTTACAGACAGGTTGAAATCAGCTAAAATCCCTATCAGGGATTGAAACGCTTCCCGGTGAGATCCCATAAAATGAAACTTATTCGAGTTGAAATCAGCTAAAATCCCTATCAGGGATTGAAACCCACTGCTAGTCAGTATCCAAACCAAGAGTGGCAGCGTTGAAATCAGCTACAACCCTATCCTTGTCTAGGGAGTCAAAATTAACTCCCCTAGTTGTTTTTAGCGATCGCTGTGGCAGTTACGTCAGTCGTACTAGTAAATTGCTTAGATTAACACGAGGTTAAACCGATAACTCAACACGAGTACCAATATTTTCCAACACTAAATCAGGACACATCCGTTTAATTAGACCCGTAAGAACTTTACCAGGACCAATTTCTACTACTTTTTCAATTCCTTCTTGGGGCAATTGCATTGAGATTTCCCGCCAACGTACACTACCCGTCATCTGACGTTGGAGGCGATGCTTTAAAACTGACCCTTCTGTCGCTGGTAAGGGTTCCACATTGGACAACACAGGTACTTTAGCATCGGCAAACGAAACAGATTTCAACACATCCTCAAATTCTGTAGCGGCGGATGCCATTAACGGAGAATGAAACGCACCGGATACATTTAACCGAACTACTCGCTTGGCTTTTACCTGAGTGAGTAATTCTTCGACTGCGGTTGGTGTTCCTGAAATCACGACTTGCGCTGGACTATTATCATTCGCCAGTACAACCTCATCCGTTTGCTGAATTTGTTGATCTAACTGTTTGCGATCAAACCCAATCAAAGCTGCCATCATTCCACCCGCCGCACTATCCATCAATTCAGCACGACGTTTGACAAGATTTAATCCCGCTTCAAAGTCGAAAACTCCAGCAACATAAAGTGCAACATATTCTCCTAAACTATGACCTGCTACTAGATTCGGTTTATATCCTTGTTCCTGCATTACATCAGCTAAAATGCTTTCAACAACATAGAGACAGGGTTGGGTGTAAAGGGTGCGAGAGAGTTTTTCTTCGTTGCTTTGGCAGATTTCTAGCACATCCCAGCCTAAAAGTTGCTTGGCTTGGTCAAATTTAGCTTGGGCGAGGGGTAAGTCTAATAAGTCTACTCCCATCCCAATTGCCTGAGAGCCTTGTCCTGGAAATATCCATGCGGTTTTAGTCATTTGTTGTTTGTTGTTGGTTGTTTGTGGTTAGGGATTTATTATCTCAGACTTTAACCACTCAACCGTCTTTAGCGATGGACTTAGTTAACCGGGGGTTCAAGTCGTTGTTGCAATAGTTTTTTCACCTTATCCAAGGACGAATCTTGATTATAGTAACTGTGATAGTAATGGTATGAACTGTCAGTATGATTTCTCAAACCGTTAGCAACTAGCCCTAAAACCGGAATTCTAGCTGTTTTAAATTCATCCAAAGTTTGCCGGAGCATAGAGCGATCTGTTTTACCTAATCTAGCTACTAAAACTACTCCATTTGTATAAGGAGCTAAAAGTCGGCTATCAGCAAAACCAAGGGAGGGAGGTACATCATAAATGACTAAATCAAACACCGATTTAAACTGCTCCATTAGATGTTGCATTCGCTTAGAAGAAAGCAACCTTGTCGGATCAGGCGGTAGAGAACCAGCCGTTAAAACTTGGAGGTTGTACCATGCCGATAATTGTTGGGTAGCTTCTTCAAGCTTCACCTCATTCGCCAAAACATTACTCAGTCCGTGTGGATTCGGTAAACCTAAATATTCGTGAATTTGAGGTCGTCTGAGATCCGCATCGACTAACAGAACTCGCTGTCCCATAGCTGCTGCTGCTTGGGCGAGGTGTGCCGCAACGGTCGATTTCCCATCAGCTTGTCTGGGTGAACTAATAATTAAAGAACTGGTAGGCGTATCCGCACCGAGAAGGCGAATATTCGCGTGCAAAGAACGAAAAGCTTCTAAGAAGGGAGAGGCAACATACCAATCGGATTTGTGACCATTGGTAGAGATACTTTGTTCAGGAGATTTTCCATTACTATGGGATATTAATGTTAAGCCAGCTAGGGCTTGTTTGAGTTCTTTCTGGAAGGGAATTACCCCCAGTAAGGGTAAGCGTGTACTATCTTTTAGTTCTTCAGGAGAGCGAAAAACATTATCGAATTGCTCGGCCAATAAGGCAGCTCCAACGCCTAAAAATAAACCTGCGATCGCTGCTAAAATTAAATTCTGTTCGGGTTGAGGGAGAATCGGTTCTTTGGGTTCTTTCGGCTTAGAGAGCAGCTTCCAAGGTAAGGTTTTCTGAGCCGCATCAATCTGGAGTGTTTCTCTAGCGGCTAAAAAGCGGTTTAAGCTATCTGTGGCTACATTCAGTTCTCGTTGTAAGTCGGTATATTTACGTGCAATAAATGGCATTTGTTTAACTTGCTGATTTAAACGATTGCCAGCTAACGCTAATGCCGATTGTTGGATTTCTAACACTTGAATTTGGTTCGCCGCCTCAACGAATTGCCCGGTTAAATCTAAGCGTAAGGAACTGGGAGAGGATAGCGAATCTGTCGTTAAGACGCTATTCGATAAGTTGCGTCCTAGGACTTGTTGGGCTTCATTTTGTAATAAGGGTAACAAATTTCGTCGTTGCTCTTGTAGCCGTTCAATTGTTGGATTTTCTCCCAGAAAACGAGCCGATTCTGTTGCGAGTTTAATTTCAACATCCTGAAGTTGATTGAGTAATTGTTGATAGCGAGGGGCTTCACTCAAATAAGAGGCAGCGATCGCTTGATTGGTTGGTAGTCCTAACTGCCCTTGTAATGTTCGATAAAGGGTGCGAGCATTATTTAAATTGAGCTGAGTATCTAAGCGCTGTTGTTCAAGCGTTCTTACTTGCTCGGAAAGTTGTTTGGCTTGTTGTTCTGGATCAAGCAGATTATATTGTTGGCGAAACTGTTGGAGTTGTTCCTGAAGTTTATCAACTCGTTGTCGTAATTCAGGGAGTTGCCCTTCCACAAACCGGATGCCTTGAGAAAGGTCACTTTGTCGTTCCTGGAAACTATAGCGTAAATAAATTTTCGCCAGTTCAAATAACAGAAATTGGATTTTTTTCGGATCAGTATCCTGGTAGGATATTTCTAAAATTTTAGTTTCTTTGAGTCGTCGAATGATGAGTTTATTCTCCCCAATCAAAGACTCATAACTTACATCGGGATACTTAGTCGAAATCTGCTTAATAAAAGGTTCCAGCACTTCCGGACTACGTAAAACCTCAATTTGAGTATCGTAATCTAAATTAAAAGTCTGAACGTTTGCATCAGCTAAACCGGGAACTTGATTCAATTGATCCAGCTTATTGGGTTCAGCGACTGGCTCCACTAAAAGATTAAACTTACCTTCATACTTTGGCTCCTGATGAAACGTCCACCAGCCTACCCCAGCAGTAACCGCGATCGCAACTCCGAAAATAACCAGAATCCGGCGTTTAATGATACCCCAGAGCCAACGCAAATCAACATCGTTCTCCGGTTCCGGTAACTGAATCTCCTCAACGGGTACTCGTTCCGGCTTTGGCTTGCCATTTTGGCTCGGCGATATAACGAGATAAGTTTGGTTACGATCCATCTGGCACCTCGGTGACGGTTAGGTTGACGAAGATTGAGGTTTTGACTCAGCAGCCAGCAGCCATTCAGCGTAGTTGTGTAACAATCTTCTACTCTCTACGTTAAACCTAACTGCAATTGCCCCATAAACCTAATCTAACGCTACAAAAATTATGTACCGTTAAGGTGGAATAAAAATTCTGGTGAGTGAGGTCAGGTGATGAGGCTAGGTCAACGTACAAGTCGTTTCAATCCCGCAAGTAGAATGCTCTCGTCTAGAGTTCCTAGTGCAGGACGGCAAAAGTTTGTCACCACGTCTGAGCAAAAGGGAGACCAGGAGGACAAGGGGGACAAGGGAGAGATTTTAGGTGGTGAGTTATTTCCGCCATGCTGCACTAGGTCGATCACGGTGATCGTGGGGAGTGCATTTTTCCTAGTAACGACTAGCTTGCCGAATGGGATAGTTGATGGTTCGGCGATCGCACAACACTCTGAAAATCCTAACCCATCTCAGGAAGAATCGTCGCTAGTCAGAGCCTTACTCGGACCCAGTAGTTTACCGCCTGCAACTCCCAACTCACCCAATCAAAGGGCAAATCCCCTTACTGTTCAAGTTACCACCTTCCCAGATATTCAAGGGCACTGGGCGCAGAGTTTTATTGAACGATTAGCCGCACGAGATGTGATTCGGGGGTTTCCGGATGGCACATTTCGCCCAGATGCACCCGTGACACGGGTTCAATTCGCGGCGATGATCCGCAAGGCGTTCGCCAAAGCACCGATTCGTGCTGGTGCAGACTTTGTGGATGTCCCGACGACCTACTGGGGTTACACTGCCATTCAGGACGCTTATCGGATTGGTTTTCTGGAAGGATACCCGAATCGTGTCTTCTTACCTGACCAAAATATTCCCCGTGTCCAGGTGTTAGTATCATTAGCCAATGGACTCAACTTAACCCCAACCGCTTCCGCTGATTCAATCCTCAATCGCTTCTTTCAAGATGCTGGCAATATTCCCGATTATGCCCTTAATAGTGTAGCAGCAGCTACAGAAAATCAGATTGTGGTGAGTTATCCCAATGTTGCCGTACTCAACCCAAATTTGATCGCCACTCGCGCGGATGTTGCGGCGTTTATCTATCAAGCGTTGGTGGAAACGGGACAATTACCCGCACTTCCCCCAACTAATATTGCCACGGGGTATATTGTGGGCTACCAAGCGCCAGTAGCTCAACAACCGGATGCAGAAACCCTGCGACAACGGTTTCGGTTAGCTGCGCCACCTGTAACAGAGCGATCGCGCCGAGTGACGGGTAGCGGATCGGGTATTGGTACGCCTAGTGCATTTGGTGCGGATCGAAATACGGCTTTTGGAGGATTTAGCTTTCAAGAAAGAACCCGCAATAGTGATAATTCTGACGGCGGAATTGCATTAGGATTTGGTGTCGGGGATGCTTCAACGTCCGTTGGGTTTGAAGGGACGGTTTCGATTTATGATTTGTTAGGTGATACGTTTGAAGATGGGGGCATTAGCTTCAAAGTTCATCGGATATTTCCAAATAACTTCGCTGTTGCCTTGGGTGTAGAAAATTTCATTACGTGGGGCAATCCTGACCCTGAGTATAGCAGTGCTTATGGGGTTGTTAGTAAGGTGTTTCCATTAGGAGGGAGAACAGAAGGGTTCACTCGTTCCGTCACCACATCTGTTGGTTTGGGGGGTGGTCGTTTCCGCTCGGAAAGTGATATTGAGAATGGGGATAGTTCACTGAATTTATTTGGAAGTGTGGGTGTACGCATCGCTGAACCTATCGCCCTAAAAGCGGAATGGACGGGTCAAGATTTGAATGTGGGAGCATCTATCTATCCAATTCCGGGTACACCGCTGGTAATTACTCCGGCGATCGCAGATGTGACAGGTAATACGGGAGATGGTGTGCGGTTTATCTTAGGAATTGGTTATGGTTATCAGTTCTAGATAATAGGGAGTGGGGAGTGGGGAGTGGGGAAAAGATTTTAATCCAAAATCTAAAATTTTATTAAAAGGTAGTTTGAAGACTGAAGAGGTTATGAACATCAAATATTTTCAGCGATCGCTCAGTTTGAGTTTAGCATTAGGATCTTTCCTAATAAGTTTAGGAACAGCATCCCAAGCTCAAGCCCAATCTCAACTTTCGGATATCACAGGTGCAATTATTACGACTAGCGACATTGCGGATGGAATTTATCCCTCCCCAAACGGTCAAAGAACTATAATTGTTTTTAGAACTCCTGCCGTTGCTACAGCCGTTAATCAAGCAGCTCAATCAACAAACGGACAACTAGCGGCTCAAACTTTACCTATAGTAGTCAGAGATATTCCAACGACTTCTCTCTCTGGCAGTGTACAGCAAACTTTGGCAAGTGTGGTAACTGGGAGTGGAACCCGTGAGGCGGCTGCAACTCAATTGGAAAGTGGTTTAATTAGGGGTTTAGGTGGTGTTAATCCAGGACTCATTCGGAATTTGGTGACTCGTTTAGACGGACTCACGGCTGGGGGTGAGGTGAATGCAGCTCAGTTACAAGCAGCCGTTAATGCTTATAATGCTCTAATTAATGCCAGTAATGCGAATGTTCTAAATGATCCACCAGAGGAATTATTAGCAATTCAATCGGTACTGTCTACATTAGTAACAGCAGCGTTGAGAGCAGTTTGAAAGCAGAAGTTAGTCATTGGTTATTAATCATTAGTCACTAGTAATTGGTTGTTAACAAGCCAGCAGTTACGCAAGTTTCACACTTAAATCAACTTCTAATAGAAGTCTTACAAACAACCAACAACCAACAACCAACAACCAACTAATGAAAAGCGATTGGTCTAAATGGCTACCAACGATGTGGAAGCAGCTTATTACATTTAAAGGTCAAGATCGCTCACTTTGGAAGCGGTTGACCAAAAACTTTTCGATTAGCTTAGGAGGTTCTGTAGCGTTAACGGCCATTCGGTTGGTGCAAACGGTAATTTTAACCAAGTCATTAGCGATCGCTGACTACGGAAAAGTTCTGATTATCCTCAATTTGTTCACCTTTTTAGATACGTTTCTGGGTGTACGCGTGAACGATGTAATTTACAAATTTTATCCCCAATTTAAACAGAATAAAGATGCAGGTGCATTACGGGGGTTGCTGATTCTTTGCCTGGGATTGAGCTTGGTAGTGGGTTTAGCGATCGCCGGGGGTATGTTTATTTTCTCCCCATGGATTGCTGACCGTTTCTATGATGATACTAATCTTGCTTTGCCCTTTCGTATTTATGCTGGAGCTGGACTGATTATAGCATTTAGTGGCTTTTCAACTTCAATTCTAAGACTCAATGATTCTTTCACTGCTATTGTTATTCCGCAGGTTTGTGGAGCAGCACTAACACTAGCAATCTTAACGTTATATTTATATTATGCAGATGGTTATAGTGTAGAATTTGTTGTGGGAGCTTTCGCTCTAGGTGTATTTGTTCAAACACTAATTCCCTTAGTTCAATCTATACGGATTGTTAGTCCAGAGCTATTTTTAACTTCTGAAAGTTTAGGATTTAAAGAGCTGCGTCGGTATCGTCCTGAGTTAGTTCCCACACTATTTCATACTAATTTGGTCGGATATCTTAAGGTAGCATCAGACACTGGTGGTATTTTTTTATTAGGAATTCTAGCATCAGCCGAGCAGGTTGCTATTTATGGTGTTGCTCAACAACTCATTCGACCCTTAGTAGTAATTTTTAGAAGAAATATTAATACATCCGTTTCCCCAGAAATTGTTAAATTGTGGGCAGAAGGAAAACTTGAACAGCTCAAAAATTTTGTAAATAGTTTCGTGAAAGTTAATTTTATAGTAGGTGGCTTCTTTATTATCTTCTTAATTTCCTTAGCTCCAAAAATAATTTTATTGGTTTCAAATGAAAACTATTTGAAGGCTTTGCCGATTTTTTATATATTATCTGTAACAAATTACCTCAGCTTAATCTCTATTATCTTGTACCCAGTTTGTCTGATTATGGGAATGATGAGTAGACAGAACCTAATCTTAGTTTGTAATTTAATAGCTCTAGGGATCTTTATATTTATAGGGCTAGATGGGGTAAAAATGGCAATAATACAACTTGTGGGAACTATTAATTTGTGGTTATTTTTAGAAATACCTTTAATGAAGAAGTTACATAGACTCCAGTGTAAGCAATAGATGTAAGAAAAATTAAGCTGCTTAAATTTATGTAGTCAGTTGAGCAAATAGTTAGGTAGGGCAATGAATTATAACCAGAAGAAAGTGACGAAATTTGTTGTTATCACCAAGCAAAGAAGTGGTTCATCTTGGTTGATAGATCTTTTAAATAGCCATGAAGACATAAGGGCTTTTGGTGAAATCTTTCTGGATAGACCAGTTGAAGTTCAACCGTGGAATCAAAATACCTTACCTCCCATTAGATTTTATGAATTTAAAACATTTAATTCTAACTTTCGTCCTTGGATTACGTGGCAATATCTAAACATGATCAATAGCTGGACTGATAAATACCAAGCTGTTGGATTTAAGTTAATGTATAATCACTTATGGCATTACCCGGAGATATTATCTAAACTAATTTTTGATCAATATAAATTTATACATTTGATACGAAAGAATCCTTTAGATAATCTTTTATCAATTCAACACAAAAAACAAACTGGTCTACCTCATTGGGTAGGAAATGCAGAGGTAAAATTGCAAAAAGTTTATTTAAATCCTCAATTCCTAATCAACAATTTAGAACGGCACGAGAACCAGATCTATTTTGCACGTATGATGTTGAGGTGTTTGCCTCTCCCAGTAATACAAATAACCTATGAATTCTTATATCAAAATTGCCAGGAAGCCTTAAAAACACTAGGATTTTTTTTATCTATTAATCCAAATTCATTTTCAAAAAGTAATTTTAATAAAATTGCTGTTGGCTCCTATAGGGATAAAATAGAAAATTATGAAGAAGTCAAAGAATTATTATCGTCTACTAGGTTTCAGAGTTTATTAGATTGAGTATTTTATTGTATTGACAATCATGAAGCGATCGCCCAACAAAAAACGCCCCCCTAAAAAGGAGAGCGCTTTTCAAGATATAGAGACATTCCGTGGAACGTCTCTCATCTGTAGTTATTTAATTTTTAGCCATTAATAACAGGAGCCGTTAGAGCAACCGGGGTCGCCTCACCAGCCGCCAAATCCAGGGGGAAGTTGTGAGCATTACG
>DNGI01000293.1:0-2943 GCA_003486645.1 Cyanobacteria bacterium UBA11370
ATCTGAGTTAAAACGGACTGAAATCGATGCCCGGAGTCAGTTTCAACCGACTTGAGCTATAAGACAGTGGTTTTAACCACTGGCGGGTTATTGCAACTGGTGCAAGATATGAGATTATTCACTTAGGAACCTCTCCCCCTCTCCCCCTCTCCCTCTCCCTCTGTCCCGATCCGTCTCAATCAACAATTTCAAAGCACAGGCAGCTTATCAGTTGATTCCCTGTAAAAACGTCTCTACCTTGCCATCCTGGAAAAAAACCACGCGGATTTTTGCTTTACGTCCCCCCTCAACTGGCGAAACAAAAGGTTGACCAGGTAAAGGTATATTCGTACGCTCGATGTAAACTTGTGCTGCCTGCCCTAGGGGAATAATGCGTTCAACTGAGCCATCAGAATCTAATAAGATATCATACTCTAGCTTACTGGGTAAGTTCTCTGGCGGTTGCCATTGTGGTTGAAGTTTGTTTCTTACCTCTTCAATTTGAGGGATAGTATCAAATAATCGACTATTGGCATCCTGAGTCCCTTCGGCAGGTTCCACCGGATTCACACTAGCTGAAGGAGGCAGACTGCGAGTCCCACCACCCTGAGTTACACTCGGTTGACTTGCCACATCGGGAAAAACTTCAGCAGGAGAGGGAGTGATATTCAGACTAGGCAAATTTGGTAGTGGTGGTGGCGTTTGGGATACTTTACCTCTACTCTGCTGATTCTGGGCATTTTCCGGCTGGGAACTACTACCGCTCTTCCTTGGAGAAACACCCCCAGAGCGAGAGGTTGTGCCAGTAGCGCCCGGTTGAACAGCACGACGACGTTCGGGGGGAGGGGTGATCGAAAGATCTGGGCGTTGGGAGGTTTGAGACGAATTGCTTGTCCCCGAAGGAGGAGTCTTGACTGGACCTGGTGGGGGTAACTTGGGGGCGGGGGAAAGCGATCGCGGTACGGTTGGAGTTGCTAGGGGTGCGGGAGGCGTAGGTAGAGTATCCGTTGGTGCTGGCGGCACTTGGGCGAGTTCCGATGTCTGTCCAGCCGATTCTCCCTCCGCTGTTGATGTAGCCGCTTGTTGAGTCGATTCAGACTGCCTCAGCCATTGAACACTCGCACTCGTTACCCCAACGGCTAAAACCATTACAGCCGCTGCCCATGCCCAAGGCGCTGGGGTTATTGTTCTACGACGGCGGTTAAGATTGGGTAAGGCAACCACTGAGGTAGCATAGTCATCCAATGCTGTTGCTAGGTCGAAGAGTTGCAGTACACTCAGCTTAACAAGTGATCCCGATTCTTCATTCGCAAGTTGACCCAAAAATAGGTTATGAGCTAGTAAACCTCTGGGTTCCAGGTAAATTGCTCCGGGAAGGGTTCGGGGTTTAAGCGATTGGGCGAAGCCCACTGCCGAAGGCAATCGCACCTTCGAGTTCGACTCAACGCTAGACTCTGACTCCTCGGATGGTTCCTGAACCAGTACCGGAGATTGCTTGACAAAAGACTCTGACAATGATATATTACCGTTTCTTGGTTCCTCTTCAGATGTCGGATCAGGAGCAACCGTAGCGGTAGATACAGTTAATGGCAAGTGGGTTGAAGATGAGCCAAGGAAATCCTGCACATAACTCGTAACCGCCTCATGCAAAACTTCAAGAGCGATGCGATCGCCTGAAATTGTCACGGGTTTATCTGTAGGCTGTCGGGGATCATCAAAACGTAACTCAAAGCGGAGATCTTTCAGTACAGATTGCCCAACCCAACGAGACAAAGGGGATGCTTTTGCCACAATTTCTAGGGTACAAGTCGGGGGTGTATAGCGTTGTCGAACTAAATTAGACAAAGGCATGGTTAGTTGGTTGTTGGTTGTTGGTTGTTGGTTATTGGTTGTTGGTTGTTGGTTGTTGGTTGTTAGTGGTTAGTTGTTAGTTGTTGGTTGTTGGTTGTTTATTATTTTTTAGACTTCTTGCCGCAGTTCGGTTTTAAGCTGTTCCACATATAAAATGCAGTATCGGCATGGTTAAAACTCTTGTTTGATAGGCATCTTGGTCGTCCAAGCTAGGCAATTGAAATGTGGAATAGCTTTCAATATCTCTTCCTCGTTCCTCCTTCCCTACTTCTCCAAGAAGTATAGTGTTCTAATTTATTTGTCAAACACTCTGATAATATTTCAAATTTATAATTTGACACTTCCAAATTACAAACAACAAACAACAAACTACGTTCTACCGAGTAAGGCGAGCCAGAGACGACGATGACCATTGGGATTACTATAGAACAGCAGATCAATCAATAGTTTAAGAGCTAATTGGTTTAATAGATCCGTTGATATATTTTCGCTTTCTTCCATACGCTCTTCGTAGGTGTTACTGAATGTGTCAAGATAATCTCCTAAGAGAGCTGTGCGATGGGGTTCGCTGTTTTGTTCTGCCATTTGTTCTAGGAGAGCTACTGCACGCCGAATTAACTCCTGATGCTGTTTGGCGAGATGACAGATGATTAAAACGAGCGATCGCGCCTCTTCCACATCCAGTTTTTTACGCCCTCCTGAACTTTTGCGTAGTGGGTTAGACTGACGCAAACGCCATAATGCTACCCGATCCGAAACCACTGACTCTAACTTTAAGTCATTAGCCGCCTGAAGCATCGCCTCAGAACCAATCCCTGCTAAGGCTTCTAGCGCTAGCAAAACCAAATCGAGCTGCGCTTTAATATTATCAAGCTGACTTGGATCTGGCGCTTGACCCAGAGACAAATCCTGCCAGGAGTCAGCCGATGTGGGCATCTTTACGGTAGAGCGCATAACTTTAACAATAAGAAATTAAATCGCGTTAGGTTGTTTAGTTACCAATCTTGAAACACGACTACAAGAGTTTGAAGCAAGTTTCCTTTCATTGGGGTAATCATCCGGAGAATTTGGAGAAGGGGGAGAAGGGAGACAAGGGGGACAAGGGGGACAAGG
>DNGI01000293.1:3186-4629 GCA_003486645.1 Cyanobacteria bacterium UBA11370
AAGGGGGACAAGGGGGAAAGAAAGTACTACCTATGGATGCAGCTTGGTATCAACAGTTTTACAAGGATTTTAGATTAATTATGGGAGAGGTCTAATAGAAAAATTAAGGTGTCAGGCATTTAATTTGCACCTCTTCCAAATACCAAAAACCATCAATCTCTCACCCCCTCCCCCCCTTTCTCTATCTTCCCCTCACCTCATTTCAAATAAGCAACCGTCACTCCTGTTCCTCCTTCAGCTTGTTTGGCTAACTCAAAACGATCAACTAAAGGATGTCGTTCCAAGAACGCATGAATCCCTTCTCGTAATCGACCTGTTCCTTTGCCGTGAATAATCCACAGTACTCCAAATTCTATCGCTTGGGAAAGGGCTTGCTCTAATTCAAATTCTGCATCAGTTACACGAGAACCCCGTAAGTCAATTGTGTTTTTTGAGGTACGGATAGCAGGAGTAGAGGATGAGGAAACAGTTTGAGTCGGTGGGGGTGGGGGTGCGGGTTTTGATTTTACGGGTATTTCCGCTTTTTGACCATCTAGGGATTCTACATCAGCGAGGGAAACGGTCATTTTCATTAACCCAAAGCGTACCGTGAGTTCCCCATCCTCATCAGGTGCAGTCAAGACTTCAGCGGTTTGAGCTAATTTAGGGATACGAATGCGATCGCCGACTTGGGGTTGAAACCCTGGTTTGGGTTTGGGAGGCGCTACAGGTGGAAGATGGCGTTGAGCAATTTCATTGAGAGCATTGGTTGCTCTTTGAGCATTTTGAGCGATTTGCGGCCCTTGCTGCAATTTGCGGATAACTTGAGCAATTTCCGTCTTTGCTTGGGCGATCGCTTCCTGTACTGCTCGTTCTTGAGATAATTTTAATTCCCGTTCTCGTTCTTGCAACCGCTTGACTTGATCAGATACCTCTTGATGCAAGCGTTCTGTTTGTTGAAGTAGCTGAGTTGCTTCAGTAGCTTTGCTTTCCTGACGACGACGTTGCGCTTCTAAACCGGAAATAACCTGATTAATATCTTCTGAAGCACCACCAACTAGAGTTTGAGCTTGGTCAACCACTTCTGATTTTAAACCCAAACGTCGAGCCACCGTTAACGCATTAGAACGACCCGGAATTCCCCATAATAGGCGATACGTCGGTGAGAGCGTAACATCATTAAACTCCACCGAAGCATTTTCAAACCGCTCATCTTGATATTTCAGCGCTTTGAGTTCGCCGTAGTGAGTCGTCGCAATCGTTAGTTGAGCATGGTCAGCAAGATAGTTTAGCAGAGCGATCGCCAACGCACTTCCTTCTGCTGGATCAGTTCCTGCGCCGACTTCATCAAGTAAGACTAAAGAGGGAGTGGGGAGTGGGGAGTGGGGTGTAGGGGAGGGGGGGGTTGAGGAATGGGGGGATTGAGAAAACGGCCCCTTGTCACCCTTGGCCCCCTTGTTCCTC
>DNGI01000136.1:0-16538 GCA_003486645.1 Cyanobacteria bacterium UBA11370
GTATCATTATTTAAGCTATTAGAGTCATCTGGGTTGTGAGTGTAATGAATAAATTGCCCCGTTTCTCGATTAAATTGATTGAGTCCTCCACCGCCAGTGCCAATCCAGAACTGACCCGACTGGTCTTCATAAATTGATAATACCGTATCATTATTTAAGCTATTAGAGTCATCTGGGTTGTGAGTGTAATGGATAAATTCCCCTGTTTTTCGATTAAGCTGATTGAGTCCTCCCCCATCAGTTCCAATCCAGAGCGTATCGAATTGGTCTTCATAGATTGCTAAAATACGATTAGCACCTAAACTATTTGGGTTGTTAGAGTCATGATTATAACGAGTGAATTGCTCAGTTTCCGGATTGAATTTGTTGAGTCCGCCCCCATCCGTACCCATCCAAATCACTCCGGCTTTGTCTTGGTAAATTGAGGTAATCCAATTGTCCGATAAAGACTGTTCATCTAATTCGTTATATTTATAGGTTGTAAACTTATATCCGTCATATTTGTTTAAGCCATCCTGTGTACCAAACCACATAAATCCTTGGCTGTCCTGAAGTATATCCAGAATGCAACTTTGAGATAGCCCATCATCAACAGTAAGGTGATCAAATTTAGCATTTAATCCTTGGGCGTAAACCTTAGCTGGTAAACTTAAAACTATTAAAACAACCAAGATTAGTGTCAAGATGACCGCTTGAATTAGTCGTAGCACCTTATAGTTGATTTCACCCACTACATAAGGATAGCTGAATAAAAGGCTCAAGTGCATCGGTTATACTGCTCCTGAGTAATCTTATAGATAATACAGTTATACCCTTATGTAGAGGGGTTTAGGCAAATTTACTAGCTCATTAGCGTAATTAATACTGTAGAGAGGTCGCCTACAACCTCTCTACATGAACGAATAGTTTAGTTTTTAATGGGTAACCAGACAATTACAGGCAGCCCCGACAAGCCGAAGTCACGTCATCCAGATTACCCCAGGACTGTATCGGTTGATCGGCAAGTCCCATTGGCTTCGTTGGCAAGAAGATTTCATAGACTACGCCACTCTCGTGAGTACTCTCCACATTTGCCACAGTTCCGACTAAGCGGTTCTCACGGACACTGAATTCTACATCACTGGGAAGAGTTAGCCCATTATCTTCTAGAACACTCTTGGTATTCGAGAGGAATTGAGAATGAAACTCTTCATCTAACCAAGTTTTGGCGACAATTTTGGACAAAATTTTCTGAGATTGTACGGAATCTTGTGTTAACAATGGCATTCTTGTTTTTGCTCTTCTTACTAATGGATTAAGTTGGAATTCTGATACCTTAAACTTCAGACTAGAGGGAGGTTAGACCGATCCACATTACCCTAAGATCCGATCTATTTAAGTGTGAGTTTACCTAGGATTTGCGTTTCACATTCTTCTATTTTACAGGAATAATTTACAAAAGTAAACAATAATTTGTACAAGTCTAGAAGAATAGTTCCGAAACTAACGCAACCTGGGTAATTTAATAAAACTACGCTGTTGGTTTGCTACCTAAAATGAATTCTCCTACCGAGGTTTCAGCATAGTAATTCGTTCCTACAGCCGCCGTAAATAGATCAGAATTTCCCACACCAACGGCACAAGGTGCTAGATTCATAGCCGTTGCAACTAGATACATGGTTTGCTGTAAACAACCCACATCTTTAAGGATCAGAGAATAAGCAATAGACTGATAAACCCAGGCAATTCGTTGGAAACGGGCAGCAAAGATGAATAAAACCTGGGGCATAGAGAATTTGTCAGTTGCAAAATAGGCATCTTCTAACAACGCTTCTACCTTGCTATTTCTCCCAGAAATTTTACCCAATTGATGATTTTCAGGACAATAATGATAAATGCCTGAAGCAAGATTCTCACAGGTATTGACAACAAGATAAATTTCTAATTCATAACGACCTCCACCATTCGCGTAAGGTCGATGAGTGCATTCTCCGTAATCCTTAGAAACGAATCGTTTATTTCTTGCTGAACGGTAAAGGAATTCGCCAAGGTGTTTATCGGTTATTGGTTGATCGTTGTAAGTCCTGATTGACTGCCTATTTTCTAGAACCTGAGTAAAGGAATAATCCTCCTCTTTTAGTTTTTCAATATCTGGCTTATATAACTCAATGATGTCATCTGACATCTTGGATTTCACCATTGGTGGTTGTTCAACCTTATCTAAAAAGCGAAAGGTTTTACCAACAGGATTTCTCTGTCTTCCTTTTCTACTTCGCGCATGAAACAGCAGATCGTGAAATTCCCATGACACCAACGCATCCTTTTCTTCGTCCTGAATTTTGCTGTCTTCCTTCAGCATTTCCGTACTCAACAGCAGGCTAAAAAATTGCTGAATAGTTTCTTCTGAAATACCTGGTATTTTAGTGCTAATTTCCCGAACGGTTTGAGGTTTTGCCAATTCAGCAATAATGGCTGCTGCTTTCCAATCTGCTAAAATAACCTTTGCCGGAGATAAGGGAGATTCGAGGACGAGTTGGTCTTTATCTTTATGGGAATAAGCAAAACGCGATAAAACATAGCTTTGATCAATCGCCACATCAGCCAACTGAAAGGGTTTAGAAGGGTAAGTTGGAATCCTGGTGGCTAGGGGTAATTCTTGATCGCAAACAGTATGACAGATTGTCCCCATATCGATCAACTGCTGGAGATAATAGTCAAATTTTGGTAGTTCTGAAAACCCATCGGTTTGTAATACGATATCGCTGAGGTATTCTTCCGTTGCGCCATCTGTTTCTAGTATCTTAATAGCTGCTAGTAATCCTGGCGATATTGGCTCAATATTGAGGGTATATTGAGGTAAATTTCCGGCAACGCGAGGTAATTGAACAGCAACGCGATCGCTCGATTCTTCAACGACAGCGATGTTCTTGTTAAACGAAAGTACAAGTGAATTTGGCATGGTAATAGTTTTGAG
This sequence comes from Cyanobacteria bacterium UBA11370, assembly GCA_003486645.1. Taxonomy (GTDB): domain Bacteria; phylum Cyanobacteriota; class Cyanobacteriia; order Cyanobacteriales; family Coleofasciculaceae; genus UBA11370. Next base: position 2,954 of record DNGI01000136.1, read on the forward strand.
TGAAAACTTTTAGAGAAAACGGCAGTTACCCTCGAACCAATTTATTCAAGGGTTCAGAGAAACATCGGAATGGGATTGAGTTGATTTTCTGGCAGTGTTTCTGGCAACCAGCCCAATTTTACCGGAACATCATACAACCGTCCCGGAGCAAATCGTTTCCAAAAATGGCGCATTCCCGGAACAATAACCTTGACAACATTCAAACCGATATCCGGACGGGTTTGATCCAAAACCAACACCTCCATACCCTGTTTATCGGCAATCTGGATACAAGTCAAAACATCGTCCCGCAAATCGTTAGTTTTTAGCTGTGGATAATCCGAATAAACTTTAGGTTTAACTCTAGAATCAGGTAACAAATACGGTTGATTTTCTATCGTTGCCGTTTGCCACCACTCTAAAGCAACTTCGTCATCAAAGCGGTAGTTCGTACTCCCATCCGCAGCAGTATTTAAAACAGCAGGGAGGAATTGATTTGCCTCTGTGATTGCCCTAAGTATGGCAATTGTCGGGTCAAAATGCGAACCAAAACCCAATACAATATCTTCTATTTCTTGATCAGTTCGTCTAGAGATAGCCACAAATGAAGGAATATTCAGATCGTTAGTAATATCCAAAACCCAAATATCCCGATTGAGCGTTCGGTAACATTCTTTGATGGATTGAAAATATGGCTCATCAAAACTGTCTAAATCTACCGCCGGATACTGCAATCGGTTATACCACCACACAGCTATACTATCTCGCTCGACCAACTCCATAAACCCTTGTAGAATTGCCTCTTCTTTAGTATTACCTGCCGCCGCACCATTAGAATTTGCCCAACAGTAAGGATTTTGTTCCTGGGGATAGCCGTAATAACAATAAGCCGTTGGTAGATACTTAAAGTGTTGATGAGTCAGTGACCAAATCGGTGTCCATTCAATCTCTTTTTCCTCATCAAAGGGTTCCGGAACCTGCTGATAGCGTGCAGATTGAGCATTCCATTCTTGACGGGTTTTATATTGCTCTTCACTATAATTCATGCAATCATTGGGATGAATTGCTATATCATAAATATTTTTATAGGTATCTTTCCGTCTAATTTCGTCACCTTGAAACACACCACAATATCGTTCAATAGCTTCGCAAAGGGCGCTTGCTTTCGCTTGAGCATCCGTTTTGCCTTTCCCCCCACTTTTGCCGCGAACCGTTTGGCGTAGAAAGTATAAATTATCGAACATCATGGCAAAGTTATGCCCAGCCGAATAACTGTGCATGACGCTATTTGTTGTCTGTTCTCTTGACTTTAAGCTATGCACGACTCCAGTAATTGTACTGACATGATGCTCGTATTTTTTCAGGGTTTCTTCAGGTGAAACACAACGGTGTCCGCCATCGGCTGTAAAAGTTTTTGTGCGACTTTCTATAAGAATAGGCGCAGGTTTCCTATAAGAATCAGCCGAAGTCCCACAACACGAACATTGAGGACGTTGAACTAAAATGTGTTTTTCTGTTTTGAGAGAAATCGTGTCAAATGTAACGACAGTTCCCTCAAGCTGTTGATTCTCTGCTTCAAGAATCCATTTAACAAGTTCAGTGGCTGCTATATTTAGCCCAATTTGTTGTGTAGAAGGAAGAGCAGCAAGAGAAGTAGAACGCGCTTTTGCAATGCCTGTTTGCTTTTGAATATAGGTTTCAACCGGACGATTGTTTCGCAGACGTTGAGCTAAACATTCCCAGCATCCCGTTTTCCCTGGATAAAATATTGGTCCAATCCAAATCGTTGTTCCTACAGGTTTAACCAGCATCCATGGACGTTGAAAATACCAAGCTTTTTGATTCAACTCAGCAAGTTCGTCTTGCAAATAATCATCGGCTAATACAACTTCTATACTCCCTTGTTCAGCAATTTGAATATTCAGGGATTCAAGGATCGATATGAAATCTTTCGGGTCAACATTCCCCAAGGTTTTGACTGAAACATTTTTAGCGTCTAATCGTTTTTTTGCTTCCCTAGAATCAACCTTCAAAAGCTCACAGAACGCTTCAACCTCGGCAGAAAAAGCATCATAACTTTCAACAATATAGCCCTTTTGCTCCATGAGCATCAAAGCATAGTAAACTTCAGCGACAGAAGCTTCTCCGTCTAGACGCTCGATAATTTCATCAACGGTATGCTGACCATCAATTAAAGGGACTAATAGCTTATAAAGACGACCACTGAGTAAGAACGAATCATGTTCAGATAGTAAAAATACGCTAGATTCTAAAATCTCGATCTGAAAAGAACTCTTAAACTTTGGCTTTTTAAACATAGAACTAAGCAGATGCGATTAAATCAATTCACTACTCAATTGCCAAGATTCTGCACCAAGCTATTAGCCTCGCGTCACTTGATATAAAGCTATTAAAATCGAATCTTACGGTTTAGCTTGAGCCTCTGTATTCCGTGCTTTCACTGAACTTTTGAAGTTATATTAAAGTTAAGTGTATCTACTGACTACGCCATCGTCAACGACATCAACTCATCTGCCATCTCAAAGTTTGCTGTCACGCTCTGTACATCATCTAAGTCTTCCAAAGCATCCATTAATTTCAGGAGCGATCGCGCTAAATCTGCCTCCGTCACATCCACTGTATTTCCGGGAATCCACCGTAACTCCGCCTCGCACACTGAGAAACCTTTATCCTTTAACGTCTGATTCAAGGTTTCCAGATTACTGACCTCGGTAAATACCGAAGCTACCTCACCCTCTTCTTCATCATCACTTAATTCGTAAGTCTCCGCTCCCCCTTCCAACGACGCTTCCAACAACTCATCTTCCCCAACCACACCCGTAACCGTAACCACACCCTTTTGCTCAAACATCCAACTTACACAACCCGTCTCACCCAAATTTCCGCCATTCTTCGTAAACGCCGATCGCAAATCCGCCGCAGTACGGTTGCGATTGTCAGTTAATGCTTCAATTAAAATAGCCACCCCACCAGGGCCATATCCCTCATAGCGAATCTCTTCCAGATTGTCGCCATCATTCCCCAACTGTCCCGAACCTTTGGCGATCGCACGTTCAATATTCTCATTCGGAATTCCCGCCGCCTTTGCCTTATCAATCGCCGTGCGTAAGCGGAAATTCCCTTCCGGATTTGGCACACCACTACGCGCCGCCACAATAATCTCCCGCGAGAGTTTAGCAAAGGTTTTACCTTTCACCGCATCAACTCTTGCCTTCTGGCGCTTAATATTCGCCCACTTACTGTGTCCTGCCATAGCTCCAAAACCGAAGCACGTTAAAGTCTGTTTCTTAGGGTAGCCTGCGACACCGGATAATATCAAATCCGGTTCTATTACCCCTCATTTGAGGAAGCAGGGGGGGCAGGGGAGAAATGAATAAAGGGTCTAGGTTATTTAATTATTTGACAGATATATAACGAACTGATTATATATGAATGCACGGCAGTAAGCTTGAAGAAGTCGGGGATCTTGGCATTTACGAAGTTTGTCCTAATCTAACAATTCTGGAGCAATTCCTAAAGCTTGAAGTTGTTCGGGAGGGAGCGATCGCAATTTCTCCGTAATTCTTTGCCGCTTCTGTTGCTCCTGCTCGGCTCGTTCCTCACCCGTTAACAGTAAATTTCCTGCTGAATCCCACCACCGTAACCAGGGTAATTCTACATTCTGATACTCTCCCTGCCAGATTCCTAACTCTACTTCTAAAGGAGCAATGGGGTAATGTCCCCGTTGATTAGCCCTCATTAATTCATAAGAATTATCCAGCAAACGATACACTTCAACCTGAGCCTTTGCGACTTCATAAATCGCGTAGTAAGGCACTCGAATTGCCTGTTCGTAAACCCAAAACTTTCCAACTTTTCCATCTTTTCGCTGAGACGGAGACATTTTATCTCGTTCCTCTGAACCATCCCCAGATACAAATTCAATCACAATTAATGGTGCAACATATTCCTTCCATAGAACGTAAGAGCGACGCATTTTGCCATTGATAGTTGGCGGCACATTAGGCACATAAAACCAATCCGGTGCTTCTGCTCCCTTCTCTAGGGGTTCAGTCAAACGCCAGTAGATACCAGAATCCTGCCCAATACAGTACCAACCATCAGGATGACGTTGCCGTAGAATGGGTACAATTGAGTCAGTCAGTAAAATACTTTGGGGATGCTCCTGGAGATTTTTCACAAACGTACCATCTGACTCTGGCAACTGAGTGTGGTCAGGTAAAGTTAACGTTGAGTTGATAGCTGGAGTGGTAGGATTCATAGGCTCCAACAACAATTGTATATAACCAGTATATATAGCCAGTCTACATAAGATGTGAAAAGGAAGTGGGGGCAAGGGGGACAAGGAGGGGAAACTCTTATCCCTCATCTCTCATCCCTCATCCTTCAACTATACAGCTTGCGAATACTTTTTCTCCTCTCGTAACTGACTATACGTATCAAAAAGTACGGCAATACTTCTCATCAGCAATCTGCCCATTGACGTGACCTGAATTTGATCTACTGTTACGTTCACTAATCCATCATTTTCCAAATATTTTAACCCTTCTAGTTCAGGATAAAAATAGTCATCAAAATCAATATGGTACTTCCTCTCAATTTCTGCTTTATCAAGCTGGAAATTCGACATGATTTGCATGATAACATCTCGCCGGATAATGCCATCTCGATGCAATTTAATCCCCTTGCTAACGGGTAACAATCCATTATCAATCGCTTGGTAATACTCTTTTAAGCGCTTGTGGTTTTGACTATAGGTATCTTCCAACATCCCAATTGAAGTTGCACCAAAACCAAAAAGTTCTGCTTGAGGTTTAGTCGTATAGCCTTGGAAATTTCGTTTTAGGGCGTGTTGGCGTTGGGCGATCGCTAATTCATCCTGGGGTTTAGCAAAGTGATCCATCCCAATAAAAAGATATCCGTTATTCGTCAGTTCTTCAATCGCCATATGCCAAATTTCGAGCCATTAGCCCTGATTGTTAGGTTTATTAAGGATTAACCACCAATGACTAAGAACTAATGATTGTTGTATCGATCCGTAAATAATCTAGCCAACGCCAGCTCAATCATGATATATAACTTTATTGCGATTCAAAGATTGAAGGACACAAAGAGTCATGGTTAGTTCTCTGCAAGCGCCTGAACCGGATATCCTCCGCCCTGGTATCAAAGCCCCAGTTCAAGAAACCTTTTACAAGTTCATCTGCATTCATATTATTTTCCTTAGTGTGAATTCTGTATTATCTCATAACTCACTAGACAAAAGGAAAGGAGAAAAGGTAATCTATTGTTGCTTACCCTTTCCCCTTTCCTTAAATTGAGTTTATCAGACTCCGACGGCAAACGATAAAGTTATACAGGCAGTACTACCCGCACCGTTGTTTGTTCATTGGGTGTACTCTCAATCGTTAATTCCCCACCGATCAGTTCGGCAAGGCGTTTCGTGACAATCAGTCCTAATCCTGAACCTTGTTGGGTGTAGAATTGGCAATCAAATTGCCGATACGCTCCCAATTCAGCAATTTGAGCTGTACTCATTCCCCGTCCGCAATTACTCACCGATAAAGCATAGAACGATTCCGCTGGATTGCCTCGACTAATCCGAGTCCCCACAACGCGCACCGGAGTATCAGGAGTCGAGTATTTAAAGGCATTATCGAGCAATTCTTCTACAATTTTTGCGAGCCTAGATTTTGCAATTTTTATGTTAGAATTTTCTAATTCTATTTGCAAATTCCCTTCTCGATTAACCCGTTTAGCTTGCTGCCTAATAATTTTTTCAATCACGGGTGCTGCCGAACTAATTTGACTGCTCCGCAGTGATTGAATGCGATCGCAATCGGTGCTAATCACTTCCAGTTCAGCATAGAGCAAAAAGTTTTGAATCAATCTGTGCAAGCGTTGCCCAGACTTATAGATACTTGAAGACATTTCCTTGATTTCTTGCCGTTCTAGGAATTCTGCTTCCTCTACAAGCAACTGGGAAAAACCGAGAATACTATTTAACGGCGATCGCATTTCGTGGGGGAGAGATTGGGTAATTCTATTCCGCAACCCATCCATTTTTTTTGCTTGTTGTTGGTCAATCGCTACTTGTTTTTGTAATCGAGATGAAATAGCTCCCAACAGTTCTGCTCTTGTAAACGGTTTAGTCAGATAATCATCAGCTCCCAGTTCCATGCCTTGTCGCAGATCTGTTTTATCTGTTCTCGCCGTGAGAAACATAAACGGAATTATCGCCGTTGCTGGATTTTTACGTAATGAATTCAAGACACCAAAACCATCAAGTTTAGGCATCATCACATCACAAACAATTAAATCAGGTAGATGCTGTTGAGCTAAATTCAGACCCGTGCAACCATCCCCCGCACCCAAGACTTCAAAGTCTTCAGCATTGAGTAAATCCATGAGATTTTCTCGTACCGATTCCTCGTCTTCAATCACCAGAATTTTTTTCATGATTTTAGTTGTTGGTTGTTGGTTATTGGTTATTGGTTATTGGTTGTTGGTTGTTTGCCCCCACTCCTTACTCCCTAATCCTCTTGGTTGTTAGTTCGTTTTTTCAGGTACTAACCATTTAGAGAATTGGCGACGATAGGTAGGGATAGTGATTTCCCACTGATCAGTAAGTTTTCAAACTCTTTAGCTTGCAAGGGGCGACTGAATAGATAGCCTTGCATAATATCACAGTCATGTTCGCAAACGAAAGAGAGTTCTGAGTCTGTTTCTACCCCTTCAACAATCACTTTTAGATTCAGAATCTTTGCCATTTGTATAATGGCTTTGGTAATAGCAGCCCGATTAGAATTGTTCATAATATTACGGACAAATCCTTGGTCAACTTTCAAAACATCAAAAGGAAATTGTTGCAAATAGTTCAAAGACGAATAGCCAGTTCCAAAATCATCAATGGCAATCTCAACTCCTAGCGCTCTCAAGGCATTTAATCTGCGGATTACCACCTCAATATTTTCGACCAACATACTCTCTGTAAGTTCTAACTCTAGATATTTTGGATGAAGATCGCTAGCCATTAAAATGCTAACTAATCGCTGACGAAAGTTGGATTGATTGAATTGACGAGCTGATAAATTAACTGCCAGTCGTAAAGAAGAAAAACCCGCCATGTGCCAATTTTTGATTTCTTGACAGGCTGTTTGTAATACCCATTCACCAATCGGTATAATCAGTCCCGTTTCTTCTGCTAAAGGAATAAATTTATCAGGTGAAATGAATCCTCGTTCTGGATGTTGCCAGCGTACCAAGGCTTCTGCACCCATAATTTGCCCTGTTTGAAGACTGACTTGGGGTTGATAGTAAACCTGAAGTTCTTGCCGTTCTAAGGCATAACGTAGGCTGGTTTGTAAGGAAACACGATCTGAAGAGCCGATATTCAAGACGGCTGAGTAAAACTGATATTGATCACCACCCTGCTGTTTAGCTTGAAACATGGCTTTATTAGCACGATTGAGCAACTGTTCAATATGAGTACCATCACGAGGATAAAGTGCCATGCCAATACTCGCCGTAATAAAGATTTCTCGATCTCCTAACGCAAAGGTTTGGGAGAAACTTTCTAGGATAGTTTCTGCAATCTGGATCGCATCTTTTTTGTGCTGCGTTGTTGTTAAAATGATGGCAAATTGATCAGCATTCAAGCGAGCAATCAAGTTCTCGCTCCCCACACAAGCAATTAGTCTGCTACTAACCGCTTTGAGTAATAGATCCCCAAAAACCTGTCCTAAATTATCGTTAATTTGCTGAAATCGGTCTAACCCTAAACACAAGACCGTTACTAATTTTTTCTGACCATTTTCTGTTTTTTGTACCTGTTTGAAATGCTCTCGTAAGGACAACCGATTTGGGAGTTTAGTCAAGCTATCATGGTGCATCAAGTAATCGAGTTGTTTTTTAGCGTGCTGGAGTTCGGCGTTGTAAGATTCTTGCACAGCCGCTTGTTTTTTGAATCGGCTTTTGATTGCACCCAGCAATTCTGCTCTAGTAAACGGCTTACTTAAATAATCATCTGCTCCCAATTCCATACCTTGACGAAAATCAGCTTTAGCCGCTTTTGCTGTTAAGAAAATAAAAGGAATTGCCGCCATTGATGGATCTTGACGCAGTGCCATTAATACCCCATAACCATCTAATTCGGGCATCATAACATCGCACAAAATTAAATCGGGCATCATGGCTTTGGCTAAGTTGATACCGATGCGACCATTTTCGGCTCCAATTCCCTCTAATCCTTCCGCATCCAAGAATTCCAAAATGTTTTCTCGGACTAATTCTTCATCTTCAATCACTAGAATTGTTTTCATCATTTTCATCAGTGAACAGTCAGTTATATATTGGCAGTGTAATCGTAAAAGTAGTGCCGACCCCGACTTCACTCTCGACGCTAATTTGCCCCTGATGGATATCCACACATTTTTTAACAATTGCGAGTCCTAACCCTGTTCCAGCAATTGTCCCAACGTTATTAGCACGGTGAAACGCTTCAAACAATCGTTTTTGATCTTCGGTGGGAATACCAATCCCGCGATCGCAAATTTGAAAGACAGCCCGTTCTTGATCCCGATTCAATTTAAACTCGATAAGGCTACCACTAGGGGAATACTTAATCGCATTACTGAGTAAATTTCCAAAGATTTGCTGCAAGAGGTGTTGATCCATACAGGGTAAAGGAGAGGATGGAATTGTTAGGGGTTCCAATAGAGAACTTAAACGTCTCCCCTTCTCTTCCTCTAACACATTTCCTGCTTCTTGGTTAGAAGTAAAAATAACTTGGTGTTGCTGAGTGTCGCTGAGTTGGATTTCTTCCACCAAATTACGGCAAAAATTTTCTAGATCCAAGGGTTCTTGATTTAACTTAAGTTGACCTGCTTCCGCTTTCCCCATGATCAGGATATCATTCAAAAGCTTTGTCATATACTTGACCGATTTTTGAATGCGATGTAGATGAGTAATTTTTTTTTCATCAGACCATTTATAACTGTAATGTTCTAATAATTCGGCTGAAGATTGAATCGTTGTTAGAGGGGTACGAAACTCGTGAGAAGCAACCGTAATAAAGCGGGATTTTAGTTCTGTCAGTTCCTTTTCTTTGGCTAATGCTTGACGAATTTCTCCTTCTACTCTCTGGCGTTCGATAATTTCGCATCTTAAAAATCGGTTAGCTTCTCTTAAAGCAGCCGTGCGCTCTTGAACTCGGATTTCTAACGCATTATTCACTTCTTGCAATATGACTCGTGCTTGTACACGCTCGGTAATATTTTGAACAATCACGGTTGCTTCATCTGCGCCACTCTGAATAATACGTGCTTCAAAGTGATGGGATTTGCGATTTATCCACAGTTGGTACTCAATAATTTGAGTCTCCTTAGTTTCAAAAGCTAGCTCGATATGCTGCCACATTAAGCCCGCTACTTGAGTAGGAAAAACTTGATGTAAATGTTTCCCAATAATTTCCGTAGAGGCAACGGGCAAAACATTTGTTTTAGCCGCTTTCCAATCTAAATAAATTCCATCTCGATTTACACTGAATATGGCATCAGGGATAACTTCTAAAAGGGCAAAATATCTATCTTCACTAGCTTGGAGTGCGGACTTAGCAGACTGCTGTTCTTTCAGCGCTGTTTGGTAACGCTGTTCAAGTTGAGTTTGATAAAGTGCGATCGCCCAATGATCAGCAATAACTTTCAGGAACGTGATCTCTTGGGGTGTCCATTGCCATTCTTTTCTCGTTATTAGTAGGCTAATCGCTCCATAATAAGATTGCCGATGCACGAGTGGCATGAATAAGATAGTGCCCAAACCTGATGCAGTCAGCAAAGTTTGAAGTGAGAGTGGAAAGTGTTGATCGGAGTCAGAAACGATCAGAAGTTGTCCTTTTTCAAGCCAAGGGTAGCTTTTTTCGTACAAGTCCCAAAAGATACTAGGCGGTTGAGTAATTGCCACGCTATCTAACGATGCTGCAATAGGTTGAGGGCTTAACGTTTGAAAAATCAGACAGCCATTGACTTGTAAAACTTCCCGCAGTTGATGAGCTGATGTTTGTAGTATGTCATTGAGAACCCTCCCCTCGTCCATAACTTGAACAATCTGGTTAATCATTGCCGCTTGAACAGTTAACAGATGACAATCGCTACTCCACTGTTGGGCAGTATTATTAAGTAGATGCTGCGAAGACATAGCAATCATGAGGTAACGAATGAGCAGAATTTTAAGTACCGACTTCTGAGTTAAAGAAAGTTGAAAACTCAAAGTCACTTGATCTCAACATGAACCGCGATCGCGTCGAGCAATTCTTCCAGCGTAAACGGTTTAGTTAGATAGGCATTCGCTCCCAATTTTATCCCTTCGCTGAAGTCTGTTTTAGCCGCTTTAGCTGTCAAAAATATGAATGGAATATTAGCGGTTACTGATTGCGATCGCAGCGCCGACAGCACACCATAACCATCCAATTCTGGCATCAAAACATCACACAAAATCAAATCAGGAAGTTGCTGTTGCGCCAGATTTAGCCCAACCGAACCATTTTCGGCTGCGCTGGCATCGAAGCCCTCAGCATCCAGTAGTTCCATAATATTCTCTCGCACAGTTGGCTCATCTTCAATTACCAAAATTTTTGTCATTATTTCTCTCCCTTGGTTCAGGTAAAACTCTCTATAAAATCATCAATTTAGCAATGAAAAATCTCCTAATTTCCAGGTACGTTTATCCCCTGCCATAGATTCTTTATTGTGCTCAAGTTTTAAAGTTCTGTCTACTTTGATAAATTGTGACATAGCTAGTTTTAATAGCCCTCGTGGAAATTACGGTGTTGTCAACGCAACATCACGATTGGATTTGTGTAAATTCACCTTGCCAAGAAGGGCTGGATGGTACTTGTAGGGTTGCTGTTTCTATCCAAAGTAGTGAGTTTTCGCAGGGAAATTTCCCCCTAGCCTCTCGGTTCTGCTCAAAAATACGAGTAGACGATTATTGCTCAGTTTTAATTGGAATATTACAGGATATTACATTATTAGCTGTAATACTAGTTTGCTGAAGAAGGATAGAGATAAAGCAGATTGTAACTGGATGAGGTACAAAACTGATACCATTTTGGATTAATGAATCTGAAAGCTAGAGATAAAGCCTGTTCTATTCCTGACTCCTGACTCAGTAGCTCCTGAATTCGGCTGGAGGATTACTCCTTTAGACCTATTACTTAGGGTAGTTCCTAATACTCCTGTATGACGCTCATAAAGGGTATATAAATATACTGACGACAATCTCTTACTCATGAGTTCACCCTGGCAAAACCCCCTACCTCTAGCAGAGCATACTGCAAGTCCAGTTATCGTCTACTTTTACAGTGATAGATGGATTCCCATTCAATTTTTCTGTTTAAGTGAGGCGATCGCACTTTATCGTAAAGCACTACGTCAAGGGAAAGAACTGGTTGTGTTTCCTTCGGGTTTAAAAATTGAAACAGCAAACATTCTTGTCACTAAATTTTCCTATTCACTGCTCCCTTTTGATTTTAAATGTGATATCGATGAGTTTTGAAAATTGAATAGATAAGAATTTATCCTTTTCCATTACCAATGTTCAAATTCTATTTATATCAGACGTTCCAATCTAACGTCTCTCCTTTGACAGATTGCATCTTCCCCAATCTAAAATCCAAAATCCTTGCATCCAAAATGGTATTACATTCTAGATGCACAAATTGCTGCCCCAATTAGCCCAACTTGGGGGTTTAAAATTATATGAACGGGCACTTTTTCCAGCAAAGAACTGACCCGACCTTTTTGAGCGAACGCTCGCAAGAAACTTCCTTCTTGCATGAGTGATAAAATCTTAGCAGCAATTCCCCCAGCCACATAAAGACCCCCATACGGCAAAAGTTTGAGAGCAAGATTACCCGCCTCAGCACCATAAGCTTCAACAAACATTTTTAACGTCTGTTCGCTAAGGCGATCGCTCCCATCCAAAGCAGCTTTTGCGATCGCCGCCGCCGGATCAACACTTTTTTCACTACGTCCTGTTTCCCGTTCCCATGTTCCGATTACCTGTTCAATCTCCGGCGTTTCTTGGGCAAATTTGCGATCGCGCAGGAATTGGTAAATCGCTACGATTCCTTGACCCGAAACAACTCGTTCGACAGAAATTCGCTGAATATCATATTTATCTCGTAAATATTGTAAGAGTTGAAATTCTAGCTCGTTACGAGGTGCAAAATCGGCGTGTCCACCTTCAGACGGAAAGACTTTATACGTTCCATTCTGTTCGATCAAAAACCCTTGTCCTAACCCCGTACCCGCACCAATGACAGCAATTGGAGAATTGGGTTGGGAAGGTGCAGCTTGCAGGGTACACAAATCATTTGACTCCAAGCCGAGGATACCGTAACCAACCGCCGCAAAATCATTAATTAGACTAATTTTAGGGATGTTAAGTTCTTGCTCTAAGCGTCGGGCATCCAGAATCCAACCTAGATTAGTTAAGGTAGAGGTATCGTTAATCACAGGACCGGCGATCGCAAAGCACGCTTTTTCAGGAGAAAGACTCTGGTCTAGTTTTTGTCGGGCTTCTGCTAAAAATTGCTGTACCATCGGTACTAAATCAGGAAAGTCACCACTCTTATAAAGTGCTTCATAGAGTTTTGGTGATGAACCTAACGCGGACTCCTCTACCAGTTGTAGAATCGTTTTCGTCCCGCCAATATCCCCTGCTAGTATCAATGTCATAGCCCATTCAATTTTAGATTTTAGATTTTAGATTTTGGATTGAAAAATTTTAAACAAATCTTATAGGGTCTCCAGCTAATCACCCCTAATAAAATTTCTCCCCCACTCCCGGTTTCCCCATTCCTACACACGAACCAAATTATACAGTTCTCCAAATTCTACAACTCTAACGTTAATGAAACCGAATAACATCCTCACTTTGGCTGAGGTGAGACGTATCCCCGTTGAGTTCCATCACCCATTGTTCTCCTTGGCGTACCAGTTTGACTAAGCAGCATAGAGAAGCGTTAACTTCTGGTTTCCCCCCCATCAGACCCCAGGTAGCGCCCACTACGGATGCACCATGACCTACTAGTAGGATATCCTCTGAGAATTCCTCGGTTAGTCGTTGTGCTGTTTGGGCAGTACGTTCGAGTACTTGCTCACTGGTTTCGGGATAGCGAGGAATTACGCGGGGGGTATAACTGAGATCAAGGCGAGGAAACTGTTCTTTTAAGACTTCCAGGGGTAATTTTTCGGGTTCTGATTTCATCCATTCAGGGTTGAGCCATTCACTCAAGCCCGACTCAATTTTAATCGGCAAGTCAAGGTATTCTGCGACTGGGTTGGCAGTTTGTACCGTTCGTAGAAAGGGTGAGGCAAAAATATGCCGGATTCCTTCTCTCATTAGGCGTTTACCGAGTTCCTGTACTTGTATCAATCCATCGTCTGATAGGGGAGGGTCATAGGGTCGCTTGGCAGTATTAAACCATTCAGGGTTAACGAAGTCCAGGCGGTTTCCGTGTCTTGCAATCCAAACGGTTTGGGTCATGGGGAGTGGGGAGTGGGAGACAAGGGGGACAAGGGGG
>DNGI01000136.1:16786-18274 GCA_003486645.1 Cyanobacteria bacterium UBA11370
GGGGGAAAAGGGGGACAAGGGGGACAAGGGGGAAACTCGTATCCCTCATCGCTCATCTTTCCTACCCCAGGGGGATGTATTTTATTTAACAACAGAACGGCAATAGCCTATCTCATTTTGTTTTCCAGGATGCTTTTGTGAACTCATTCTCTGGGTACTCTCATAATTAGATGGGGTTTACAGGAAACAATTCCAATTATTCGTTCATCTTTCATTCATTCCTTTTTCATATAATGTTACAATACTTAATCAAGTGTAAAAATACCTGAATAGCGTTATGGAATAGTTGCACAGCTCAGGCTCGTTTGGGCAGCCGGACTTGCAGTTTATTGGTTGAGATTAATTGCCGCTAGGGGTAATGCCTCTCCTCCCTGCTAATCCGTTGCTGCTGGCAAACTATAACTTAAATACTCTGCCAGAGAGAAAAACCGCACAACCCATCTGGGAAACCGGACATAACAATCAGCTTTTTTGCTTTAACTCCATTTATCAATAAATCGAGCGCTATGAAAACTGCTCAGACCTCTACAGACCTAGTTCGTACTTACCTGCGAGAAATTGGTCGCGTACCGCTGTTAACCCACGAACAGGAAATTCTTTATGGGAAACAAGTTCAGCGCTTAAACGCCTTAGAGGAGGTAAGACAGTCCTTAGTGCCAAAGCTTGGTCACGAACCAACCCTCTCAGAATGGGCACAAGCTGCTTCGTTGTCAGAAGCTGAGTTAGAAGCTTGCATTGCCGCAGGTGAGAGAGCAAAGCACAAGATGGTAGAAGCGAACTTGCGCCTTGTGGTAGCGGTAGCGAAAAAGTACATCAAACGGAATGTAGACTTGCTGGACTTAATCCAGGAAGGTACGATTGGAATGCAGCGAGGTGTCGAAAAGTTTGATCCTACCAAGGGATATCGTTTTTCGACTTATGCTTACTGGTGGATACGGCAAGCGATTACTAGAGCGATCGCTGAAAAAGGTCGCACGATTCGCCTTCCGATCCATATTACTGAGAAGCTCAACAAAATCAAAAGGGCACAGCGGGAACTCTCCCAAAAGTACGGACGAGCAGCTACAATTGGGGAGTTAGCCAAAGAGCTAGATTTGACCAAGCAGCAGGTACGGGAATACCTCGAAAAGGCACGTCAACCCCTTTCTCTGGATCTGCGTGTGGGCGATAATCATGATACAGAACTGGGCGAATTGCTGGAAGACACGGGACCTTCCCCAGAAGATTTTGTAACCCAGTCCGCCATGCAAGTCGATTTAGAGAAGCTGATGGCAGATTTAACCCCTCAACAGCGGGAGGTATTGATGCTACGTTTTGGTTTAGCCGACGGTCAACCTCTGACCCTAGCCAAAATTGGCGATCGCCTCAACATTAGCCGCGAACGAGTGCGACAGATTGAACGGGAAGCCCTCTCTCGACTCCGTAAGCAAAAAGGAAATATACAGGAATATATTGCGGCTAGTTAGTGGTTTGTTGTTTGTTGTTTGT
>DNGI01000136.1:18575-20308 GCA_003486645.1 Cyanobacteria bacterium UBA11370
AATAACCAACAACCAATAACCAATAGGTGAGATAATCCGATGTTGATAGTTCGGTTCCACCTACTCAATCATTGGCTCTAGCTTGTTACATTAAGTTTTAGAGACAATCCAGTAGAGATAGACACAAGACACAACCAGCGGTTCTCGCCCTCAGTGGGATGATGGGAGTGAACCGTAACTAGGAGGTAAAAGGTGAACAATACATCCGAAAGCGTACCTGAATTTTTTGATGGCAATGGTGACACAAATCTGTTATGGCAGTACGTTCAATCCATGAGTCCAGAGACAATTGCCTATCTATCTAAACCAACATCTTCGGAAGTGTTTCAGGTCATGGAACGTAATATTGTGGGACTCTTAGGCAACCTGCCTTCTGAACACTTTGGCGTGAGTGTCAGTACCAGTCGTGAACATTTGGGTCGTCTGTTGGCTTCAGCAATGATCAGTGGTTATTTCCTGCGGAACGCCGAACAGCGCATGGTCTTTGAAAAGTCGTTGCATGGGGCTGAACCCCATCCGTCAGATGAGTATCAATAAAGCGCTAAACTGTGAGCGTCAACTTGTTTTCTCCAGACAATATAGCAATTGGCGTACTATCGAGCATCAGCAGATCGGCAAATGAGCCTGCCGATTTTGACTATTGAAGCACAGAGGCGATCGCTCCTTGATTGGTATGCTAACGCAGGTCGAGACTTACCTTGGCGGCACAGCAGCGATCCGTATCAAATCTGGGTATCTGAAATTATGCTTCAGCAGACTCAGGTTAAGACGGTTATCCCTTACTATCAGCGTTGGTTAGAGAAATTTCCCACTATCGAGACCCTTGCTTCTGCTGAGTTACAAGAGGTACTTAAAGTATGGGAAGGACTCGGATATTATAGTCGCGCTCGGAACCTACACAAAGCAGCGCAAAAGATTATCCAGGATCATGGTGGTATTTTTCCAACGCGGATCGACAATGTTTTAGCCTTACCGGGAATTGGTCGAACAACCGCAGGGGGGATCTTGAGTGCGGCATTTAATCAGCCCGTCGCTATTTTAGACGGAAATGTCAAGCGAGTCCTAACGCGACTGATGGCTTTACCCATACCTCCGACAAAAGCGACGAAACAACTGTGGCAACTGTCAGAAACCCTACTTGACCCAGAGCATCCCAGAGTATTTAATCAAGCTTTGATGGATTTAGGAGCGACTGTTTGCACACCGAAACATCCCAATTGTCCAAGTTGCCCCTGGAAATCTGACTGTCAAGCGTACAATTTAGGTGTTGCATCTCAGCTACCCATGCGCGAAATGTCTGCTCCTTTACCTCATAAAACTATTGGTGTTGGTGTAATTTGGAATGACCAAGGACAAATTTTAATTGATCGCCGACGTGCAGAAGGACTGCTAGGGGGATTATGGGAGTTTCCTGGCGGCAAAATTGAGTTAGATGAAACCGTAGAAGACTGTATTAAGCGGGAAATTCAGGAAGAACTCGCTATCGAGATTGAAGTTGGCGATCACCTGATTACGATTGATCACGCCTACAGTCATTTTCGCGTTACGTTGACCGTACATCACTGCCGTTACCTCACAGGTATTCCTCAACCCATAGAATGTGATGAAATTCGCTGGGTTACGTTAGATGAAATTGACCAGTTTCCTTTCCCAAAAGCGAACAGTCAGGTTATTGCGGCTTTGCGTCAAGAAGGGGTTAGGGGCTTAGGGGGGGGAGCATCCCGTATTTGCAA
>DNGI01000055.1 GCA_003486645.1 Cyanobacteria bacterium UBA11370
CCCACTCCCCACTCCCCACTCACCATCAACTAACATTTGATGAGTCAACAACAGTGTTAGCGTCGGACGACCCAACTCACACCAATGACGTTGAATATAAGCCAATTCACTTTTAATTTGAGCGACTAAAAAATGGTAATCTAGAGTTAGATAAAACTGCTGTTGGTCTAAAAATGCAGGCAAGAAAACCACGGTTTCTCGACTGATGCGAAATATTCTTGATGTCGTCAAACTCCGCAATCGTCGCACAGGTCGTCCAGTCAAACCCAAGGAACCACAGCGCCCCATTTGAGCATAAACCGTTGACAAATCTGTCGCTTGACGCACTTGTATTGGATCAACTTGTTTAGGCGTTTCTGTAGCAATTCCATAAGCAGCTAATTGAGTCTGTAACGCCTCATCTTCTGCTAATAAAACAATTTGTACTACCGGATCTTGATGCCGTCCTACACACAAATAACGCCCCAATGGATCGATATCTCCGGGTGCAATTAAGCCCTCACTTAATAGCTTGCCCAGCACGTACAAACTCTGCGCCCAAACTAGGGGAATATTTTCATTCGGTAAACGCGATTGGCTATGTGGAGATACCCGTTCTAATTTAATCTTGTCCTCTGGCACATAATAAAGTTCGGGCAAAAGATGTAACCCATCTTGTTCAATTAATAAACTCTCCAAACAATTCTGATAGTAATCAACTTGTTCACTCTTTCCTCGGAACAACCCATCAAGTACTAGGTAAGTAAAAAATAAAGGCCATTCACACTCAATATGTTCAAATTGTTGCAATTCCCACGGTTCATAATGCAAACGAGTGGTATCTTCTAAAACCGTCTGATGTCCATCTCTCAAAAAGCGCTTGCACCCGTATTTTCCTTGTAATTTATCAATAATTTTTTGACGGGTGCGTTCAATCAATTCGACATCTTCCACTGCAAAAGCTGGGAAACCAATTACACTTAATAAAGCTGCATCCGTTTCCTTCGAGCTAGATTCCCGTGGTAATAAGGTAGACAAAGTAATCCGCGATCGCGCAATTTCATCCGGCAAAACGTGAATCACAGAGGCTTGAGAACCCCGCACACCAAATAAATCTAACCCATTAATGGCTTCTAATGCGGCTTTTGCCATCCCTACGGAACTCGCATTTAATTCGGGATTCCCGTGGTTAACCTTATTCCCCCGTTCCCAAATTCCATAATCAGGGGTGCGATAAGCCCGACCAATGTAATACACTAAATTCTGGACAAAGTGAACTTCATCCATGGTATAAATAATATGCAATCCTGATGCCGTCATCTGGGCTAGCATCAGCAACAATAGAGAGGTTGCATCCAGTTGCAGGTGTCCCCATTCATCATCCCCGACAACCACATCGCCTGTGCTGGTATTGTACTTCGCGTGTAGCGCATCTAACAGGGATTGAGTTTCTTTAAACCGTTCTACCTTGTGAGCTTGCCGCATCATGCAGAATAACAGCCCACGCATCAGTTTAACAACACTCTGCTCAAGTTCAAAGGTACGCCCACTATCCGGATCTAACTTCCGGTACGCTAACGCCAGCCCCCAAACTGCCAAAATACTGTAAACATTATCTCGTACCCAGGCATCGGTGTAGTCGCCATGGGCATTAATCGCGGTACTGGCGGGTAATAAACCAGTAATTGGGTTTTGACGATTAAGAATAACCCGGACTTGTTGGTAATAATCGTCTAATCGAGCAGGTAGCTGGGTAGCGATAGTAGCGATAATAGACATCCTTTAACCAAAGGAATTATGAATTATAAATTATAAATCATAAATACTGAATTATGAAAGATGTATTTTTCCCTCATAATCCAGCATTCATAATTTATAATTCAACCTTCATAACTCAACGCTAGCGGATGTATTCCTTAAGAATGCTATTCCGATTGGGATGGCGCAATTTGCGGAGAGCTTTGGCTTCAATTTGGCGGATTCGTTCCCGTGTGACGTTGAAAATTTGCCCGATTTCTTCCAACGTTTTCATTCGTCCATCATCCAACCCGTAGCGCAATCGTAAAACATCCCGTTCCCGGGGACTTAATGTGTCCAACACGCTTTCCAAGTCTTCTCGTAGTAGATTTTTAGATACCTGATCTTCCGGAGTTTCGCCATCGGCTTCAATGAAATCTCCCAGTCTAGAATCTTCTTCTTTACCAATTGGAGTTTCTAACGAGATGGGAAGTTGAGCCGATTTAGCAATGAATCGCAGCTTCTCGATCGTCATTTCCATGCGATCGGCAATTTCTTCTTCAGTTGGCTTACGCCCCATTTCTTGTGAAAGAATTTTAGTCGTCTTTTTAATTCGGGAAATCGTTTCGTAAAGGTGAACAGGTAAGCGAATGGTACGAGATTGATCGGCGATCGCTCTAGTGATTGCTTGCCGAATCCACCAAGTCGCGTAGGTTGAAAACTTGTATCCTTTTTCGTGATCGAACTTTTCAGCGGCTCGAATTAGACCCAGAGAACCTTCTTGAATCAGATCTTGGAACGATAATCCCCGATTCATGTATTTCTTCGCAATGGACACCACCAAACGTAGGTTGGACTGCACCATTTTATCTTTCGCCCGCCGACCCAAGAAAAGGCGATGACGGAACTCTGGCAACTCCATATTGACTGAATTTGCCCATTCTCTTTCGTGGGGTTCTCGATCCAACTGATCGAACAAACGTTCCCGCACACGCTCTAATTCCAACAAGTCGGCAATTTTCCGAGCCAATTCAATTTCTTCATCGGCGCGTAATAGCCGGATGCGACCAATTTCTTGCAGGTACAGGCGAATTGAATCTTCAGTATAGTGTTTTTTCTTAGTTTGGGTGCGACGACGGGTAGAACGCACCTTTCCAGGCTTACCCTCATCCTCATCCGATGCAGTTTCTAGTAACTCCTCTCGGTTCACCTCATCCTCATCCGGTGGAGCATCCAGCAGCTCATCTCGGTTTGCTTCATCTTCGATCAAGAAATCAAACTCGCTGTGAGGCTGAGCGATTGTTGCGAGTACGTCGTGTGCCTGGGTCATGCCTTTTTCCTCATGCTCCTTCAGTTAAAGACCAGTAGATGTTATCTATTTATCTACTTAAGATAGCGTAGCCAGTGGTTTAAGTTACTTTGGCATTCTTTGGGTTTTTTAATGGGTAAGTCTGAGGAATAAGATAAGATTTATTTCTCTTCCTTAACCGGGGTGCGAATGCTTTATGAAGTAATGATTAATGCTGGCTTCTTTTGTGACTTTTTGATTGTAGCTTTAATTACACAAATTGCACGCTGGCTTTTACCTACAATCTGCGGATAGTGAAGTTGGGTTATCCAGAGCTTTTACACAATACTAATGTTAGTGGAATGATTACACCCATCATAGATTTCCTTTCCTTGGTTTGTATTGCTGGATAGATTGGCTTCAACGTCCAAGCTGATCAGCCTTAGCAGTTGCTGGTACGTTGTTTTTGAGTTCCATTGAAGTTGATAAATCCGAGTAATATCCTCGGCATTGGGTTCAATCCTTCTCAAATCTAATCTAGCGCTAAACTGAATTGCCCCGGACAAATAGCTGAAATACACTCAGCCATTTTAATGAATTTAGTTGGTCAATAACAGCCATCGTATCTGAAAGAATCATAGACTCACCCAGTCTTTGATTTAGTACATCTGTTCTGAGCTGCTTTCAGCATTCCCTCTGACTACCATAGCGAAGTTCTTCTGCATTGGGTAATATTTTCTACGATCAGAGGCAGTGAATGTATGAAGCAAGGTATGTTTGTGTAAAACATTTGTTGTAGCACACAAAATGAGCATATGGGGTTAAGTCACAGAGTATTAAGTGCTAAATCAGAGAGATATCAATCTTGGATGCTAATCCGTTCTACGGTAGAAGACTATAGAATAGCAAAACTTTTTTACGAAGAATTAAGAGACCGGGCTTCTCTAGACACTCTATATGTAGAATGAAGCCAAGGGTTTTAGAGGGTTTCCACTCTACTGGTAGTGTTTAATTCCTGGGTGTTGGGGAACGTTGCCATAACTCATTAATCGTAACAAAATGATAACCTCGTGCCAGTAACTCAGGAATTAACTGAGCGGTCGTTTGGACAATATCTTGTCCTCCATAGTACCCATCGTGTAAGACAATTAGCGATCCATTCTCAACCTGCTGTAGCACTCGCCGAACTACGACTGAAACACCAGGACGCACCCAATCTTCAGGAACTACACTCCACATCACAGGTCGATACCCCCACTGGTGCAGTAAACTCAAGGTTTGGGGTGTAAATAGACCGTTAGGGGGACGCACATCTCGAAGAGTTTCAGCGTCAAGCTGACAAGCTTTGGCGATTGCGAGTTGGCTTTTTTCTAAACTTTGTTTGAGAGCATCGGGTTTGAGGAGGGGGAAAGATTGATGGTCATATCCATGTAGTCCAATCCAGTGACCCCTAGCATAAACTTCTCTGGCAACCGTTGGGGTACGGGTGACACAAATACCCAACCAGAAAAAACTTGCTTTGATGCGGTATTGGTCTAGTACCTGCAAAAGTTCCGGGGTATATTGGGGATGAGGGCCATCATCAAAGGTAAGGGCGATCGCTCGTGAATTTTTTGCTCCTGACCACAGACAATCGGGAAAGGTCGGTTTGAGAATTTTGTACAAAATGGGATAAAGCGGAGCAAATTGCATTGGTTGGTTGTTGGTTGTTGGTTGTTAGTTGTTTTTTAGCGGTTACAACTGTAGAGACGTACCATGGTACGTCTCTACATTGTTTGAAAGGAGATGTCTATTAACTATCCAATCGGATTAGGTAAGCTGTTATGTATTTAAATTTCAATTTCATAGTATTCAATTAGGCAATAAAACCTTAAACTCAGAACTGACGCAAACGTCTCATTTAAACACTAGCGATAGGAGTACAGTGGGCACTGTCCACCCTACCAGAACATTTAAGAAGTTGAGAGCCACCGTCTTTTTAAGCGGTGGATGAAAACGACTGGAAGGATTTATCCTTCCGTTTCCAAATCAATCCTAGAGGCATCATGCAATAATCAGGTAGGAGGTGATGAGATGAATGTTAAGTCTGACCTACGAGTACAAAGCAAATCCTACACCAGAACAAGTCCAAATAATTGAACACACTTTAACGGTGTGTCGGAAGGTCTGGAATTTTGCCCTACGTGAGCGTAAGGATTGGCTCAACTCTCGCAAGTGTCAGCTGAATGCTTGCTCAATAGAATCGGAGTACATCATGCCTGCTGATGCTCCCTATCCCAACTATGCAGCTCAATGCAAATCACTCACACAAGCTAAGTCCAAGTTTCCTGAACTAGCAACAGTCAATGCTCAGGTGTTGCAGCAAGTACTAAGGAAGCTAGAGACGGCGTTTGTGGACATGAAGCGCAAGGGCATGGGTTTTCCCCGATTCAAAAACAGATACCGAATGAGGTCATTTGTGTATCCACAGATGGGTTCATGTCAACTCATCCAAGGAAACCAAATCAAGCTGCCCCAACTGGGATGGATGGAGTATGTGAAATCACGGGAAATTCCAGACGGGTTTGTGATCAAGCAAGCTCGAATTGTCCGAAAGGCATCTGGATATTTCGTGCAATTGACGCTGGAATGTGATGTGTCCGTCCCTGATCCAATACCCGATGGTCATCCTATTGGAATCGACCTAGGATTAGATAAGTTTGTCGCAACTAGTAATGGAGATGTGGTAGATAGACCCAGATTCTTGAGTTCACTGCACCGGAAGCTGAAATTGCTCCAACGCCGACTAAAAACAAAGAAAAAAGGGTCTAACAATCGCCACAAGCTCAACAGAAAAATAGCACGGTTACATCAACGCATTAGCGATACAAGGAAAGACTGGCACTTCAAGTTAGCGAACTCGCTATGTGAAAGTGCTGGGATGATATTTGTTGAAGATATCGACTTCCGAGCATGGGCAAAAGGGCTATTCGGAAAGCAGACTCTAGATGCTGGATTTGGACAGTTTTTGTCAATCTTAAAGTTTGTGTGTTGGAAACGGGGTGTGTATTTTGCTTCAGTTGATAAGAATTACACCTCTCAAGTCTGCCCTCAATGTGATGCACACACAGGCAAGAAAGAGCTCAAAGATAGAGTTCATTCTTGCTTATCGTGTGGATACACAACCCAGAGAGATGTAGCTGCTGCACAAATTGTCCGCAATCGCGGCCTGCTTGCAGTGAGCCAAGTCGAACTGTCCGGGGTGGGACGCATCCTAGACGTA
Source organism: Cyanobacteria bacterium UBA11370 (assembly GCA_003486645.1). GTDB lineage: Bacteria > Cyanobacteriota > Cyanobacteriia > Cyanobacteriales > Coleofasciculaceae > UBA11370. The sequence continues at coordinate 6,267 of DNGI01000055.1, forward strand.
AAAGAAAATGCCTGTGGAGACGGTCTGACGGGGACGGGAAACTGTCTAGTTAAGAGTCAAAGAGACAGGAAGAAAAGTGGAGAGGCACGACTTAAGTCGGCCTCGTAACAACTTTTTAAGAATCCCCCTGATTTAATCAGGGGGAGTACGTCAAATATAGTCTTAAACTTTCTCCCCATCACCCCATCCCCCCCTCTCCCCCTCTCCCCTCA
>DNGI01000524.1:0-161 GCA_003486645.1 Cyanobacteria bacterium UBA11370
GGGAGATGGGGGGATGGGGGGATAATTCCTAATACTAAGTTGCGGGTTATTAAAGTACAGCAGAGCAGTTCAGGCAAAATGCACACCAATCTAGCCCAAGTCCTCCCTTGCTTTAGGCTGGAATTTGACTACTCAAGAATAGACATCTCCGAAATAGAATC
>DNGI01000524.1:442-10727 GCA_003486645.1 Cyanobacteria bacterium UBA11370
TCATGAATAATTTATTAGCCTACATTGAGCAAAATCCACAAGAAAGTAAACGGTTAATTGGTCTAGAATATGAACAAGTGCAACAGTTAATAGAGCAAGCACAATTCCTACAGAGAAATAAACAATTAGAAATTGAAAAGACCAAAGTGAGGATAATTAAAGGAGGAGGAGGTAGAAAAGCTAAACTATCAATCCCTGAGCAGATAATACTCACTTTAGTCTATCTACATCATCTGCAAACATTTCAAATGCTGGGAATATAGTTTGGGGTCAGTGAATCAACAGCTAACGACATTTTTCATTATTGGTCAGAACTATTAGGGGAACTCTTGCCAGCGAGTTTGCTTGAACAAGTTAAAAAAAACGCTAATGAATATGAGTGGGTTCAAGAAGTTTTAGCCAACGTGGAGTTAATAGTAGATAGCTGTGAACAGCCTAGGCAAAGACCAAAAGAGTATGAAGAGCAGAACAAGATTTACTCAGGGAAGAAGAAAAATCATACGTTGAAAAACCAATTTATCGTTACTCCAAATGGGCAGGAAATAGTCGATGTTACAGTTGGTAAACCGGGACCCACAAGTGACATCAATATTTGGAAAGAAAGTCAGTCAAAGTTAGGGTGCAGTCAAAGATTTAAAGGAGATAAAGCCTACTGTCGAGAATGTGCTGTAGGTACAACAACCGCCAGAGAATAAATTCTCAGCTTTCATCGCTTAAGTCGGTTTCCACATTTGAGGGTATCAAGACGAACAAATGATATGATATCCGGCTAATCACCCCTAATAAAATTTCTCCCCCTCTCCCTATCTCCCTATCTCCCCCTCTCCCCCTCAAACTTTTTAGGCTTATTTAACCGGACATGATATGACCCGATTTCCCCACGATCAATTTGCCAAGGACTATCTCAAAGAATTATTATCCCCAGTTGGAGACGTTGAAACCAGTCGTGATGTGCCAGGAGAAGTTAGAGAAATTGATATTTGGTTTACACCCAAAGCCAGCCCTTCTGAATACTTACAAAGACTCGGATTACTCGGACAATTAGCTACAACACCCGCCATATTTGAACCCTTTCGCAATCCTGTCACCTCCAACCAAATTCGGAGTTGTATGGGTAAGCTTTTTGATGTTCATGCTCAATTAGAACGACAGGCGAAAAGAGAACAGCAGCGACTCGCTGACCTACAATTCCCTCAATTATGGATTTTAACTCCTACAGCTTCAGCAACCTTATTACAAGGCTTTAACTTTCGACCAATTTCTGAATCTCCTAAGATGTTGGGAGTTTATGTTCTGGCAACGTCTTTGCTAACCGGACTGGTAGCAATTCACCAATTACCCCGTACTCCCGCAACTCTGTGGTTGAGAATTTTGGGTAAGGGCGGGGTGCAAAAGCAAGCGATTCAAGACGTAGCGGCACTACCAGAGGACAACTTATTACGAGAGAATGCGTTAGAGTTATTGTATAATTTACAAGTTAACTTAGCAGCGAATCAAGAATTAGAGACAGAGGATCGGGAGTTGATTATGGCTTTAGCACCTCTTTATCGGCAACAACTAAATGCGGCAATTCAACAAGGACGAGAGGAAGGCATTCAACAAGGACGAGAGGAAGGCATTCAACAGGGTATTCAACAGGGTATTCAACAGGGTATTCAACAAGGGGTTCAACAAGGAGTTCAGCAAGGGGTTCAGCAAGGGGTTCAGCAAGGACAGCGCCTAATTATCGAAAACTTACTGAGAGTTAAATTTGGAGAATTGTCCTCCTCGATAGTTGCAATTGTTGAACCTTTGTCAGGATTACCTCCTGCTGAATTGACAAACGTAATATTGCAATTATCTCAATTAGGAAGTGACTCTTCAAACATTCAACAAGCAGAACGTTTAGGTGTCCAAAAACTGCTCGAATATCGCCTTGGCGAGTTGGATGAACAACTTGAGGAAACTGTAGATTATTTATTGAGATTACCTCCCCAGGAATTGAGAGTGTTGTTGTTGCAATTGCCAGAGTTGTCTCGCTCAGAATTCCTAAAATTGTTGGAATAATTACTGTTGAATATTAGTTGAGCTTCCCTAGAAATGGAAAAGACCTCAGAAATGGATTTAGGATTAAACCTGCTAGTACAGGAGGGCAAAAGGAAAGTGACCACCTCTGAGGGACTCTTGGAGACAGGGGAGACAAGGAGGACAAGGAGGAAAGGGAGAGATTTTAGCGGGTCACTTATTGGGGTCATGCTGCACTAGTTACCAAGATGGAGATATAGAGATTGAAGTACTGTATTGGTACAATCAACAGAGCGATCGCAATTTCGGGTTATAGCCTTGCCACTCTAGTTGCCTTACCATTAAGTGTCATCGCTCAATCCTCCCCACCATCAGGCATCACCCTACCTCCCAATACTCCTGAAACTATCGAACAAACCCTTCCCAATCCATCAGATTCATCCCCACCTTTACCCTCTGAATCTCCCACACCAACCCCAGAATTCAATCTGCCAACATCGATTACTCCCCAACCTCCTGAAATAATTTCTCCATCCAGCACCCGTTTCCAAATTAAGCAGATAGAAGTACTCGGCAGTACGGTTTTAAAAGACGAAATTGCTGCCTTAATTCAACCCTTTGAAAACCAAGACGTTACCTTTGAAGACTTAATTGCTCTGCGCTCTGCTATTACTCAACTCTACATTAACAATGGGTATATTACTTCTGGGGCATTCTTACTCAACAATCAATCCCTCAGTCGCGGTATTGTGCAAATTCAAGTCGTTGAAGGCGAATTAGAAACAATTGAAATAACTGGATTAAATCACCTTCAAACTAGCTATGTCCGCCGTCGCCTGGAACTTGGTGCTAGTACACCCTTAAACCGCGAACGCTTAGAAAATCCCTGCAACTTCTCCAACTCGATCCCTTATTAGAACAAGTAAACGCCGAATTAACAGCCGGGACTACTCCAGGACGCAATAATTTATTAGTGCAAGTTAAAGAAACTCGTGCTTTTCATACAGGAATAATTATAGATAACAGCCGTTCTCCCAGCATTGGTTCCCTACAAGGTTCCGTGTTTGCCACTCATGAGAATCTCTTAGGATTAGGCGATCGCTTGAGTGCAGAATACGGACTTACAGAAGGACTAAAAATTTACAACCTTAACTATGCGATTCCTGTTAATGCCCAAAATGGCACTCTCAGTTTAAGCTACAATAACGGCGACAGTCGCATTATTCAAGACGAATTCCGCGATTTAGATCTTAGAAGTGAAACCCAAACCTTTTCTCTCAGTTTCCGTCAGCCAATTGTCCGTTCTCCCCAAACTGAATTCGCTCTAAGTTTAGCCCTAGATTTGCGTCGTAGTCAGACATTTATCCTCGATGATATCCCGTTTTCTTTCTCACTTGGACCAGAAGACGGCGAAGCTAACGTTACCGCCATTCGATTTTCTCAAGATTGGGTCAACCGCAGTGCAACTAGAGTATTAGCCGCTCGGTCTCAATTTAGTTTTGGACTCGATGCGTTTAATGCTACTATTAATAATACGGGTACTGATGCAAAATTCTTTTCGTGGTTAGGACAATTTCAGTGGGTGCAACGGTTGTCACCAAGAACGGTACTAATCACCAGAATAGACGCTCAATTAACGCCCGATTCTTTACTACCTCTAGAACGACTTAGCCTTGGTGGGGTAAATACAGTCAGAGGATACGCACAAAATCAATGGGTTGCTGACAATGGCATTTTGGGTTCAGTCGAAGTCCGTATTCCCCTCACATCTAATTCCAGCAGTTTACAATTAATCCCTTTTTTTGACATTGGTACAGCCTGGAACAACAAAGGGTCAGACCCTAACCCGGCTACAGTTGCTAGCTTAGGACTCGGCTTGCGCTGGCTGATTGGGTCAAGTTTAGATTTGCAATTAGACTACGGTATCCCATTGATTGAGGTCAATAACCAAGGCAACTCGCTTCAAGAGAATGGTCTTTACTTTTCCCTGCGCTACCAGCCCTAGTGCCAGATCTCAGGTTGCGCTACTTCACTCTTGCTCGTTTAGCCATCCTGAATCCCACTTAGTATAAAAATAACCCTGACAGTTAAAGAATACTGCCAGGGCTTTGATCAACCTACAACTGAGAACTCGTCATCTTCCGTCTTGTCTCCAGAATATGAGGTCACAGTGGGAGAGGGAATCCGTAGAATTTAGTAATTCTTCAGCGTGGGGTTTTGGAAATATCCCAGAAATTACGGATTTCTTTCAACGGTAGAAGGGATTATTCTCAAATTGATACCTAAAAACTATTGGGAGCTTACCCCTTGGCGATTTACCCACTTGCCAGGGGATTTTTTTTGCTCATACCAAGTTAGTATGAATAAAAGTTCCCCCCCCCCTCTCCCCCTCTCCCTCTCTCCCTCTCTCCCTCTCTCCCTCTCTCTCTTCTTTAGGGTTATTCAACCGGACATGATATTATCTATTTAACCAATTGAGAATAACCTGATTAACTACATCTGGCTTCTCATCATGAGGACAGTGCCCTGCATTCGGAACCGTAAAAAACTGCACATCTCCCTTATTCTGATGTTGTTGATAAATCGCAGCACCACCAATGGGTGTCCAAGGGTCTTCTTCTCCCCAAATCACGAGTAAGGGATGCTTGACTTTTGGCAACAATTCTGTTGGGGAAGGGCCAGGAGGCGCAGTTAGAACCGAGGCAAAGACTTGTTGGGCACCCGGGTCGCAGGATGGTGTATAAATTAAGTCAACTAATTCTTCTGTAATTGCCTCTCGACTGCGATAGACTTGGCTCAAAGTACGACGGAGGCGTGATTTCTGACGAATACGGTTAAATAGGAATGGCCCGACGGTTTTTGAACTCACAAGCTTAGTAAACGCTCCCATGACCAATCGTAAGGGCAGATTTAGCTCATTAGGGCGATGGTTCAAACCCCCTGCACAGTTAATTAAAACGCCACCTGCACTAATTTCTGGATACTCTGCCACCATAATCAGACTCAGCAGCGCACCAATAGAGTTACCCACAAATACCGTAGATTCACCGATATGAGTATGCCAGAAATCTTTCAACTGTTGTTGCCACACCTCTAAACTGTAATTCAGTGCAGGCTTATCAGAACCGCCAAATCCCAAGAGATCAATAGCAAATACCTGATAACCACTCGCGGCGAGGACGGGGATATTCTTACGCCAGTGACCAATAGATGCGCCAAAACCATGAATCAGCAATAAGGGTTTACCAGTACCCATAAGGGTGTATTGAATTTTGTGATCTTGCCAAGTCCAAACGTGTTTTTCAAGGGTGTTTACTTGGATAAGCTGTTGGGTCGTCACGGCGTTTTATGAAGATTGTTTAAGTATTTTTCTATAATACTGGGCTTTTACAGCCTATTTCAGGGTTATGAAGTACAGTATATCCAAGCAAGATCCCCGACTTCTCCAAGAAGTCGAGGATCTAGTGTACCTCACTTTGCATAATCCCTTAGTGTATAATTATCAACCTACCTTAATAACCAAAAACCAACCCCTAACCACCACTTTCAATTTGTAAAGCCTTCTGTACCTGTTCATACTCCTGTTCCATTTCGGATAGTACGGCGGCGGCAACCTGATAGGAGTTAGAATGTTCTTGATCTGAATCTGTCTCGAAGTCGATACTTTCTAACTCCTGACAAAACTCCGAGAGGCGAATCGCGCCTAGGGTAGCACTGGTTGATTTCAGGCTGTGGGCGGCTAGCTGGAGATCGGCGATGGGTCCTTGGGTAATGCCCTTTGCGATCGCTTGCAATAGCTTGGGTGCTTCTTCCAAATAGCTATTCACCACTTTCACAAAAATCTCCTCTTGACCAACCATTTCTCGCAATTGTTGCAAGGCGATGGGATCAAGGATACTCTTACGAGAGTTAGGTGTTCGAGATTGATGCTGAGATTCTGTCACCGCCAACCGACTCGCGTTTAATTTATCTTGACAATTGTTCAATGCACGAACCAGTTCCTCTGGACGGATCGGTTTACTAATATAATCATCCATACCCGCCTGCAAGCAAACCTCCCGATCGCCCATCATGGCATTCGCTGTCATTGCCACGATCCGAGGACGTTGACTCGGCAACCAATCGTGACAGATCCGTTTTGTAGCCGTTAAACCATCCATTTCTGGCATTTGCACATCCATTAACACCACATCATACGACTGGCGGCGCAAAGCTTCCAGAACCTCCAAACCGTTACCCGCGATATCCGCGCGATATCCCATCCGTCGCAACAGATGTAATCCGACTTGCTGGTTCACCATATTATCCTCAGCCAGCAGAATTCGTAGGGGCAAGCGCGATGCCATATAAGGGTCAATTTGGGGGGCGATCGAGCAAACAGACCGGATTTTAATCGGCTTACCTAACAAGACTTGTGTCAGAGTATTGTAGAGTTGGGATTGTTTAATGGGTTTACTCAAGATTGCCGCAAAGTTCGCTTCCGCCATTTTGTCACTCGTTTCGGGTTTACCCATCGAAGTCAACATCACCAATGGCAGTTCATCCCCCTTGGGTTGTCGGCGGATTTCCGTTGCCAGAGTCAACCCATCCATTCCCGGCATTTGCATATCCAGAATTGCCAAGTCAAAATACTCTCCCGCACGCAGCCATTCTAAAACTTCCGAACCCGACTGTGCGGCACGAGTCAGCATTCCCCACGATTCGCCTTGTAAGGTCAAAATCCGGCGATTAGTGGCGTTATCATCCACAATCAACATCCGCTTACCCTCTAGTTGGGGTTGGCGAACATCCAAATCGGTTTCCGAGTCACTCTCACTCTCTTGAGCAACCACCGTAAAGTAAAATATAGAACCTTGACCGACTTGACTTTCAACCCAAATTCCCCCTCCCATCATTTCACTCAACCGTTTGGAGATTGCCAAACCCAGTCCAGTCCCCCCATAGTGACGAGTGGTAGAGGAATCAACTTGGCTAAAGGCTTTGAAGAGGCGATCAAGTCGTTCAGGGGGGATACCAATACCCGTATCTTTCACCGCAAACTGAATTTGATAATAGTTGTTGGTTGTTGGTTGTTGGTTGTTGGTTGTTGGTTGTTGGTTGTTGGTTGTTGGTTGTTGGTTGTTTGTTGTTTGTGCTTTAAGGGAGTTCTCACGTTCTAAGGGTATTGGTTCCGAGTGTAATGGATTGCTAATCACTCTTGAGGAAACTGAGACGGTGACTTCTCCGGTTTGAGTAAACTTGACGGCGTTACTGAGTAAGTTAACTAAAATCTGACGTAATCGGGTAATGTCACCCAGAATTGTGTTGGGCGTTTGTGAGTCAATGAGGTAAGCTAATTCCAAACCCTTTTCCGCTGCTCTTGGGGCAAGGAGATCGAGGGATTCTTCAACACAAGTACGCAAATTGAAGGGTTGTTCTTCCAGTTCCAGCTTGCCGGACTCGATTTTGGAAAAGTCGAGGATATCGTTGATAATCGTTAGTAAGGCTTCCCCACTATTGCGAATCGTTTCTACAAATTCACTTTGCTGAGGATTTAATTCTGTATCCAGAAGTAGTCCCGTCATACCAATTACCGCATTCATGGGTGTGCGAATTTCATGACTCATGGTTGCTAGAAATTCACTTTTCGCCCGGTTAGCCGCTTCGGCGGATTGCTTGGCACCTTCTAAAGCCTGATTTTGTTCAGCGAGTTGTTGACGTTGGTGCTTTTCTTGTTCTAACAGATGGGCTTGGGCAAGAGCAATCCCTACCTGATCGGCAACTGCTTCGAGTAATTCAATTTCCTCAGTCGTCCAGTAGCGACAAGCATCGCATTGATGCAAACAAATTACGCCATTCGGCTCTCCTTTGTAGGACGTGCGGACGGCTAAAATGGATTGGACATTCATCCGGCGAGAAATGGGTTCGATCGCTTCGAGTAGGGGATCGCTATACACATCGGTTGACGCGATCGCTTGATCATCCGCTAGCACCTGTTCAACATAAGGGTTGCCTAAAACTGGGATGGTTAAATTTAAAATGGATTTAAAACCGGATTCTAAGTATTCAGCGACAAAGGGAATTTGAGGTGTAGGCAGAGGCACATAGGTGTGAATAACACAGCGATTTACTCGAAATGCGCGACCAATTTGAGTAGCTGTGGTTTGAAAAATTTGATTCGCGTCTAGACTTTGACGGATATCGTGAGTAATTTGTTTGAGGAGTAAAGATCGCTGAAGTTGTTGTTGTAGGGCGGTTTGAGCCAACTTCCGTTCAGCGAGTTCCGCCGAAAGGTGTTGGTAGAGTTCGGATTGCTGGACAGCGATCGCCACCTGAGTTGCTAATGAGGCGAGGAGATCAATTTCTAATGCTTGCCAGTGTTTGGGACTGCGACAGTGATGGGCGATCAGCAATCCCCAAAGCTTTTTCCCTTGGAGAATGGGAACCACTAAATTGGCTCTAACTTGCAGCCCAGCTAATAACTCCAAATAGCACTGTTCAATCTTAGCACTATAGATATCTTCTAAGGCATGAATCCGACCTTCTTGATACAGTTCAGCGGATTGCTTGCCAAAACAAGGGTCATGGATCGTAATTCCTAAAACCGACGACCATTCCGAACTTACCGATTCTACCGCGACAACACCACTCCAATCGGGATTAAAGCGGTAAATTAACACGCGATCGCACTCCAGGAACTGCCGCACTTCCGTTACGGTAGTATTCAGAATCTCTTCTAACTCCAAGGACTGGCGAATTCTCAGCGCCATTGAACCAATTAACCGTTCCCGTTCCGCTTGCTGGCGTAAGGCAGATTCCGCTTGCTTGTATTGAGTCAGTTTGGTAGAAAGTTGTTGATAGAGTTCCGACTGTTGAATGGCGATCGCTACTTGAGTCGCTAATGAGGCAAGTAAATTGATTTCTACAGGTTGCCAGTGTCGGGGACTGCGACAGTGATGGGCAATCAAAAGTCCCCACAAAATAGAGGATTGATCTGAATCGTTTAATTCCGATTTTGCTAACAATTCAGTATTATTTTGTAAAATAGGAACCACTAAATTAGCTCTCACTTCAAGGGTCGTTAATAACTCTTGATAACAGGGTGCAATATTCGCGGTGTAAATATCTTCTAAGGCATGAATTCGACCTTCTCGATACAATTGAGCCGACACTTGATCAAAGCATGGGTCATGGATTGTCATTCCCAACACCGACGACCATTCAGAACTCACTGATTCTACCACAACGACACCACTCCAATCCGGATTAAAGCGGTAAATTAACACGCGATCGCAAGCCAGAAATTGCCGTACTTCAGTAACCGTTATCTTGAGAATTTCCTTAAGATTTAAAGACTGATGAATACGTAGCGCGATCGCCCCTACAATTCGTTCCCGTTCCGCTTGCTGCTGAAGAGCCAATTCCGCTCGTTTACGTTCAGTAATATCCGTACTAGTACCAATCAAACGATAGATCCGGGATTGACTATCTCGTAGGGGAGTTAAACTCGTAAGCCACCAGGTTTGCTGACCATTAAAAGGCAGACATTCTTCATAAGAAATCGTCTCCCCAGCCTCAACACAAGCCTGATAGCGATCGCATACAGCCTGTGCCGCTGCTGCGGGTAGCACTTGATCGGGAGTTTTCCCCCCTAGTTCCTCTGAACGAATACCTGTTAAACGTTCATGAGCTGGATTAAGGCTAACATAACGAAATTTTCCCTGCTCCCAAACATCTACAACAAAGATAGATTTCTCTACTCCCTCATAGATACTGCGGATAAATTGTTCAGTTTCTCGCAACTGCTCTTGGGCCTGTCGATGGGCACTAACATCTCGAATTGTACCGACCAAAAGTTTCTGCCCCCTGCCATCTTGAACGACCGATTTTTTGGTACAAATCAGATAAGTTTGACCTTGAGCATCAGTAAAATTTTCTTCATTTTCATGAGGCTGACCCGTACTAAAAACCAGGTTATCTTTTTCCCAAAATACATCCGCTTCCTCTTGAGGAAAAAAATCATAATCCGACTTACCAATTAACTCATCTCGCCGATACCCCATCAACTTACAACACGCTTCATTTAAAGCAACCCAGCGATGGAGTTCATCTTTAACAAAAATAGGTTCAGGAATAGCATCAATAATGTGATTCAATAACATCTGAGACGTAATCAGTTCGGTGGCAACGGATTTGGTAGCGGATGTAACGGATGAGTTATGGGTAGGAGATAATGTTTCTCTGGGAGTAGATGAGTGTTTGGTTTCTGCTGAAACCGACACCCCATCCGTTACATCCGCTA
>DNGI01000524.1:11028-15975 GCA_003486645.1 Cyanobacteria bacterium UBA11370
CATCCGTTACATCCGCTACCAAATCCGCTGCCAAATCCGCTGCCAAATTGGTTGCAACGTCTAAGCCAGCATTCGTCGAAATCCTATTAATTAACCTCAGCCGCATTTGGCTTTCCCGCATCGCAGCTTCTACCTGTGCATACCCAGAAATTTGGTGTTGTAACTGCGCTTTAATCTCTTTGAGTTCAGTCCCCTGCTGCTCAACAGTATTATGCAATCCCTCAATAATACTCAGCATCCCCCTAGGATCAAACACACTCAATAAATCCCTCTGAGTCAGAACTCCCAGGAAATTTTGGGACTCTTCATACACGACCAAGGGTTGCATCTGGCATACTTGACGCATCTGTTCAAAAGCCGTCCATAAGGAATCATCCGGACTTAAACCAAACAGCGGCGATCGCATCACCAGTTGTGCTGGAGTTTTTGACAAGTCTAGTCCTAATAAAGATAACTGAACTAACCGCACCAAATCCTCTTCTGTAATTATCCCTACCGGAATGGGTGAGGAAGCGGGGAGGTGAGGGGGTGTTAGCGCAGCCGAATGCAGTTCAGGGATAATGTCTATGGCCAAATTCCCCAAGTCTCTCCCTCTCCCCCTCTCCCCTTCTCCCTCTCTCTCCCTCTCCCTTACTACCGTTATCACCCCATAAGGCATACCCTCTGCCACCATACGTTGCATGAGTTCTAAAATAGAGATACTCAAGGGGGCTTGCAGGAATGGAGTAGCGATCGCGGTTGATACTCGTCGGGACTTGAGAAAATTCAGTAAGGGTAGTCTCCGGCCAAGGGTATCCGGTGTAATGATTCCTACCACGTCGCCATTCGCCGCCAAAATCGGTAGACAATCAATTGGGTGTTGACTTAAAAGCGATAGGGCTGTAAAAAGATTAGAGGTATCCGATAAAGTTAGGGTAATTGTGGATTGGGTCACAACATCCCCAATCTTGGTTTGTTCTAAATTTGCTCCTGCTATCACTAGCCGTAGGATATCTTGCGCTGTCACTATTCCGACGAACGATATCCCTTTCACAACTAACACACAGGTTGTTGATGCTCTCCTGTAAAGGCTTACATTCGAGAGTTGGGTTCCTACTTCGTAATGTGAATTTTGATTATTCCTGGGAAAAATTAAGTTAGGGCTGAACAATCTAGAACCTTGTTGACCTTGACCCATTAAACGAATAACGTCTATTAAGGGGATCTCAGGAGCAGCAGTTAGCGGATGACGATCAATACAAACGTCTAGAGCAGGTAAATCAATGGAAGTCGTATCAGGTTGCATAGTGATGACGTTGGAAGCAAGCAGGGGCTAGATGCCAATCCCGATTTGTTTATACTTCAAGGGTCTGGAAGCATGGGTAAAATTACGTCAACAACTCAAGAGTTGGGACTCTAGCTTGAAAATCGGGACTGGGGATTAGGAAGTAGGACAAAGTTTTCATCGGGGCTGGTTTACACTGCTCAAGATGGGTACTTATATTTAAGTATCTGCAAAAACACTTAAAGAGATCTGGAAATCTGGCTTAAGTTTTGTAAAGAATTCTTGACAGAAGGGATTGTTGTTAGTTGTTGGTTGTCGGTTGTTTGTAGTTTTTTACTCCTGATTGCTGATTAGTGAGTACTGACTCTTGCTGTATTTGTTGCTTGAAAAGGAAACAACAAACGACAAACAACAAACAACCAACAACCAACAACCAACAACAAATCCTACAACGCCCCTGCTGCTGTCTTATCCAAGATTCCTCCTGATAGGTGTGTGGTAATGTTCATTGTTTGTAACACGGGGAAGTTCCCTACACCTTCGGGGTAGTCAATGACACTGACACCACCATTACCCTGTTTAATACTCCAAAATGATTCTGGACTCAAGCCTAGAACGTGGCACAAAATTACCTTATTAATCGCATCATGAGTAACAATCAGACCTGTTTTCAGTGCAGCCGTTGAATCCATTTTAGATTGAGAGATCGCATTCCAAGCTACGGTTGCTCTATCCCATACCTGCTGGAGATTTTCCCCTTCTGGCATTTGTACAGTAGCCGGAGTTTTTTGCCACTGATCGAGTAAATCTGGGTAGATTTCTTTAATTTCCGACTCAAATTTCCCTTCCCAAAGTCCGTGATTAATTTCGCGGAACTGTTCTTCAAAGTCTAGTTTGATACTTGGGTGATGCTGGAGAATAATTTCAGCCGTTTCTTTCGGACGCAACATCGGACTAGTAATGGCAAAATCTATTGGCACATCCTTGAGAAACTCAGCCGCTTGCCGTGCTTGTTGGCGACCATTATCATTAAGTGGCACATCAATACCACCCTGGAAGCGAGAAACTCGATTCCATTCCGTTTCCCCATGACGCACTAGTAATAGACGTAACCCTTGATGACCAGGACGTGGTGTCGGTAAGGCAGTTCCTAAGTGAGAAATCTGATTGAGTGACTCTAATTGTACAATGTCTCCCCAACCGCCTGTGAAATTTAAAACATTAATACAACAATTCGATTGCTGAATGGCATGATAACGAGCAGGGGAAATACCCAAAGCACTGGTCAGCAAGCACCGATTAATCCCATTATGAGCCACGATTAAAATTGTACCTTCCTGGTGGCGGGAGAGAAGGTCTTGCCAGAACTCCTGGGCTTGTTTGTACAGTGCTAGAACTGGAAAATGATCCCGCGTCCCCTCAGTTGTGGGGATAGACATATAAAATTCATGGGGACGTTCTTTCCAGCAGCGATATTGCTCTGGAAATTTTTCCTGTACTTCTAGCTTATGGAGTTTCTCCCAAAGGGGCAAATCCACTTCCATGAGCGTCTCGGCGACTTTCAAGGGTGGAGATCCGGGCAAATAGGGTAAAATAACCTCTGCGGTGTTCTTTGCCCGTTGTAGGGGAGAGCTGTAGACGGCATCAAAGTTGAGGCTACTGAGAGCAGCACCAAGTTTTTTAGCATCAGCCACACCTTTTTCGGTCAAGACTGACTCATCACAACGTCCTTGAATGAGTTGCTGGGAATTGTAGCTGCTCTGACCATGACGCACAATAATGACGCGGGTAGTCAATCTCCTAATCCTCCGTTACCAATTGTGTGGAAACTAGCCAGTTTGACCTAAAGGCTGCTAGCATCCTTTGAGCATCTCGAAATATCAGGGTCATTGTCAACCGCCTTTCTTGGGGAGTGGGGAGTGGGGAGACCGGGAGTGGGGATATTAGTTCACAGCGTACTGATAACTGATAGCTGATAACTGTTTGTGGGGGTTTCATGAGGATTGAGCGGTTGCTGAAGCTGGTAATTTTAGTTGTACTGACAATAGCTGTACTCTTTCAAATCAGCTTTTCTTTAGTACAAAGTTGGAGTCAACCTCAGATTCAAAGTCGCTTGGAACTTTACCAAACGAATTTGCTACTCCATGCTACAGAATGGCAGAGTCAAACGAGTGAAGCGGCAGATGATTTAACCCCAACTCGTAACGCCTTGATTGGGGGCGATCCGATCAAAAATGCCAGAACACAATATGAAGAGGCGATTGAATCCGCTCAAAAAACTCAGGAGAAAATCTTAACTACTCTCCAAGAATTATCCTCTCAAAAAATAGCGAATTCTACCCCTTCAGATTTGGCTCAACCCCAACTTGAATTATCTCCCATTGAAGAGACTCCAGTGTCCTTGCAACAACGCGAACAATTACAGAAGGCATTGTCTCAAACTCAACAGCTTATTGATGAGTTAAATTTGCGTCTAGGGATTCTCCAAGTTCAACAAGGTGAAACCGAAACGGCGATTAAAACTTGGAATGCTTTAAGTAATTTAGAAGTTAGTGAGACTCGTTCAAACGCGACAACACCATTATCTCAAACCGCAATCGTATTAATTGGGTTGTGGAGTGAACCTCCTCGTCTGCTACCCGATGCTGAGGCACAAATTCAAAAAAATCTAGATAGTTGGTTTCGTTATCAAGCGTTAATTAAATTGTATCAATTACAACAGCGCCAAGATAGTTTAGTATCCCTACAAAATCAAGAACAAGACATCGCTCAACAATCGATTTTAAAGTTAGGATTAATTGCGGGAATACCAGGAATTGGTGGACTGCTTGGGGTGGCAATTTTACTGTTTGTGTTAGGTCAACGGTTGTTAAAAGGAAAGCGATCGCTCTTAGCTACCAACAGCGATATTCCGTGGGAAGTGCCTTGGGATGGAGAAATAATTTGGCAAGTTCTTTTGGCATTTTTCTTTATTGGTCAACTGTTATTACCTTATTTAATCCGGCAACTTTTAGTTGAACTAAGCCTTAACCCTGGTAATTTCACTGTGCGGATGAATGCCTTTTATACTTTACTAACTTATTTACTCTTAGCATCCGGGGGGTTATCAGTTCTATACTTTTCCATTAAACCCTTTTTACCGTTGCCGGAAAATTGGTTTCGCGTTCAATGGCGTAGCAATTGGTTTTTATGGGGATTGGGTGGTTATTTAGTTGCCCTACCCCTTGTGATTGTAGTGTCCCTGATTAATCAACGGTTATGGCAAGGACAGGGAGGGAGTAATCCAATTTTACCTCTAGTATTGGAGGGACGGGATAGTGTTGCTTTAGTGATATTTTTCTTAACGGCTTGTCTGGCAGCACCCCTATTTGAAGAGATGATTTTTCGGGCATTTTTGTTACCATCGTTGACTCGTTATCTACCTGTTTCGGGAGCTATTATTACTAGTAGTTTGATATTTGCGATCGCTCACTTGAGTCTCTCTGAGGTTCTACCGCTAACTACGCTAGGGATTGTTTTAGGAGTGGTTTATACGCGATCGCGCAATCTTCTTGCTCCAATGTTAGTTCATAGTCTCTGGAATAGTGGCACTCTCTTGAGTCTGTTTATTTTGGGTAGTGGTGGAAGTTAATCAATTTAGCACTTAATAGAGTGTCACACTTAAATCAACTTGTAGGGTGCGT
>DNGI01000524.1:16222-16942 GCA_003486645.1 Cyanobacteria bacterium UBA11370
ATTTAAGCTCTGACGCACCCTACTTTATATGCCAATTGCGTAAGTCCTACAATTTTTCAATAACTTGGAGTAGCTTAAGGGTTTGAGTTAAGTTTCAAAATATTAAGATGAGTTTAAGTTAAGGTTTTATTACGTATAAAACTCTTTGATTCATCTATAATATGGTTTTTCAGAAACAATCCTGTCAAATTTGAAATTCTTTAACTAAGGTGAGGGAATATGAGCGCGTTAGAGTATGCGGGTTTTGGGAAACGGTTTTTAGCAGCTTTGCTTGATGGTATTATCCTAAGTATCATTAACATGATAGTTAGCTTCGTAATTGGAGCTGTCTTAGGTGGAAGCGAAGGAGCTGCCCTTACCGTTCTATCGTTAACTAATCTTGTAGGGCTTTTAATTGCTTGGCTTTACTATGCAGTACAGGAAAGTTCGGCTAAACAAGCGACAATTGGCAAACAAGCATTAGGAATTGTTGTGACTGACTTACAGAATCAACGGATCTCTTTCATTCAAGCCACGATCAGGTACTTTAGCAAAATTATTTCTACCATAATCTTGCTGATTGGGTATTTAATGGCTTTATTCACGGAGAAAAAACAAGCCCTTCACGATATCATCGCAGGTACACTGGTTGTTAATAAATAAAAGGAAGTCAGCTTGCTAATGGCTAATTGTTCATGGTTATCGTTTATTTTTCCCAGTTTTTCCTCTCTTCTCAGTCTT
>DNGI01000524.1:17224-18878 GCA_003486645.1 Cyanobacteria bacterium UBA11370
AATTAGCAATTAGCAATTAGCCACTCTTCCCTCCTGGCAAAATAACGACCAACTTGGGTTAAATATCGTAAAACTATAACAGTAACTCTCAAGTTTTCTCTATGCAACTTTCTCCGGAGACGGCAGTTGTTACATCGACTATACCTGTAGAAACTCTCGCGCTGGACGTAACAGGCATGAAATGTGCGGGTTGTGTGAGTGTTGTGGAACGGAATCTCACTGAGTATCCGGGCGTAGTCGCAGCCCGTGTTAATTTACTCACAGAGTTAGCCGTGGTTGAATGTGAAGCAGGTCAGGTTAACGCGATCGCACTCGCTGATAAATTAACTTCTATCGGCTTTCCTACTCAACCCCGCAGTTCCCAATCAGGCGAAACCTCTACCCTCACCCCTACCCAACGACGAGAACAAGAAGCTAAGGAACAATTCCAACGATTGATTATAGCGGGACTCTTGGTTTGTCTCTCGACGGTGGGACATATTGGTCATTGGTTCCATGGTCCGATGTTACCAGTGTTTAGTAATATTTGGTTTCACTGGGGACTGGCAACCTTAGCGCTGCTATTACCAGGACGTTCGCTTTTGCTGGATGGGTGGCGAGGTTTGTGGCATAAAGCCCCCAATATGAATACTTTAGTCGGGTTGGGAACACTAACAGCCTATATTACCAGTTGTATCGCGTTATTTTTTCCTCAACTGGGATGGGAGTGTTTCTTTGATGAACCCGTAATGTTATTGGGGTTTATTTTATTAGGCCGTACTTTAGAACAACGAGCAAGGCGTAGGGCATCTGCCGCGTTTGAGTCGTTGTTAGCACTCAAGCCAAAAGTTGCGCGTTTAATTGGCAAATCCGCATTAGCAGCAGACGGATTGGGGATCGAAATTCCCGTTGATCAAGTGCGAGTGGGGGAATGGTTACGAGTCTTACCAGGGGAAAAGATACCCGTTGATGGTGAAGTGGTAGTGGGTCAATCCTCTGTAGATGAATCCATGCTAACCGGAGAAGCGATGCCAGTTTTAAAGCAAGCTGGAGATGGGGTTACGGCGGGGACATTAAATCAGTCGGGAGTCCTGACAATTAAAGCTACCCGGACAGGGGAAGAAACAACATTAGCGCAAATTGTAGCACTGGTGGAAGCCGCTCAAACCCGTAAAGCACCCGTTCAACAGTTAGCAGATACAGTGGCGGGATATTTTACTTATGGTGTATTGGCGATCGCATCCCTGACGTTTTTATTTTGGTATCTATTTGGTACTAAAATTTGGCCTCACGTTTTATTACCCATGGCGGAGGGGATGGGACACCCGATGGTTGAACCCAGTTCTCCGTTATTGTTAAGTTTGAAATTAGCGATCGCCGTTTTAGTGGTTGCGTGTCCCTGTGCATTAGGGTTGGCAACACCGACAGCAATTTTAGTGGGAACGAGTCTTGGTGCGGAATGTGGTTTGTTAATTAAAGGTGGCGATAGTTTAGAACGGGTTCATCAGTTGGATACGGTGGTATTTGATAAGACGGGTACGCTGACTAGGGGTGAACCGACGGTGACGGATTGTTTGTGTGTTGGGGAATGGGGAATGGGGAGTGGCCCCGAAGCCCAACCCCCAATCCCCAATACCCAATCCCCAATGCTTTATAATTTATAAAGCAATTAATT
>DNGI01000363.1:0-9619 GCA_003486645.1 Cyanobacteria bacterium UBA11370
CGTTCACGCCGGAGAGTGTCAATCAGTTGAGAAACTAACTCTTCCCCCATCCCCCCCATCTCCCCATCTCCCCATCTCCCCCCATCAACCACCCATTTAAACTCTTGATATCTATTCCCTGTTCCCTATTCCCTTTCCCAAAATAGAATCAACTTGCTCCTCATCCTCACTACAGCGATCGCATAGTCCGAAAAACTCTAAGGTATGATAATAAATCTTAAATTGGTGAGAGTCCTGCAACTCGGTTTCAAGTTGGTGAACGGGGCATTCATTGATCGGAATGGATTGTCCGCAATTGAGGCAAGTTAGATGGTGTTGATCCTGTAACACTGAACTGTAAAGGGATTCACCTGTAGCCAGGGTTCGTACTTGTACTAAGCCTTCCAGTTTTAAAGCGTCAAGGGAGCGGTAAACTGTTGCTAGACCCATGGTTTGGTTGCGGTTACGTAACTCGATATAAATATCCTGAGCAGATACGGCACGATTCAAGGTCTTCAGCAAATTCAAAAGTCGCTCTTGAGAACGGGTACGTTGGAGTTTCATGGATTGGCTGGTTGATCTCCTAAAGATTTTCTTGGGCGATTGAGGCTAACTGGTTCAAACTGTAGGAAGAATATCTTATAAATTAGAGGATGCTTGTGAATCATAACTATCAGGCTCGCATTTATGTTACCCTACGACCTTCCGTATTAGATCCAGCAGGTGTAGCCGTTGAGTCGGGACTTAAGCAGCTAGGCTACCCTGATGTGGAACAGGTTCGGATTGGTAAGTATATTGAGTTGAGGCTAAAAGCGGCGGATGAAAACGCGGTACGGGAACAACTGGATCGCATTTGTGACCAGCTATTGGCAAATCCCGTTATTGAAAATTATCGCTTTGATTGGGTTGAAGTACACGAACAGATGGGAGCATCCGTATGAAGTTTGGCATTATTGTCTTTCCAGGGTCAAATTGTGACCGTGATGTTGCCTATGTGACGGAAACCTTACTCAACTGTCCAACTCGCATGGTTTGGCATCAGGACACGGATATTTCGGATTTAGATGTGGTGGTACTACCGGGAGGATTTAGTTATGGGGACTATTTGCGCTGTGGGGCATTAGCTCAATTTTCGCCTGTGATGCCGCGAGTGGTAGACCACGCTAAACAGGGTAAGTTTGTGTTGGGTATTTGTAATGGTTTCCAGATTTTAACCGAAACAGGGTTATTGCCAGGGGCGCTAGTCCGAAATCGGGATTTGCATTTTATTTGCGATCGCGTCCCTATCAAGGTCGAACGAACGGATCTTCCTTGGACTTCTGCTTACTCACCGGGACAAGTGATTACCCTACCCATTGCTCACGGCGAAGGTCGTTACTATGCTGATTCTAATACGCTACAGGCTTTAGAGGATGGCAATCAAATCCTGTTTCGTTATTGTTCTATGACAGGGGACACTGACGAGTCGGGCAATCCAAATGGCTCGATCAATAATATTGCCGGAATTTGCGATCGCACGGGTAGAGTGGTAGGTATGATGCCTCACCCCGAACGCGCCTCAGATTCTCTTTTAGGGGATACGGATGGTCTTAACCTATTCCAAGGATTATTGGCAGCGTTTTTGAGTCAAACTCAGACTACAATGAGTCTAGTAAACTGATACTCCGCTTTGGGCAACTATAGGGTTCTTGAGGAGTCGCTTTAGATTTAGGCATTCTTGCCTTAGCTTTTGTGTGTCAACTTTTATCAATAAGGGTGAAGAAATGAGAAATCAATGGGGTTTGTCTAACTCTCTCCGGGTAAAGGTTTAGGCAATTAAAAGTAAGGTGTGAGCATTGAGGAGTAGGAAGTAGCCTCAAGTCAGAGTATAGTAAAAGTACTACTGAGAGAAAAAACAAGTAGCCAAAACTACTGAGTTGAGTAAGACTGACTTGAGTAAGTCAGTGTTATCAAATCTGACTATCCTTCTGAGAGCAATTGATTAGCAACACCTTAGCTAATACACTAACACTAACCCCTTGTTCTGACCACGGTTGGCTCGTACAAAGCCTCCAATTATACAGATAGACAAGATTGATCATAGACACAAAGCCAGTGACTTCAGAAATCCCCAACACCGGCTTACAGCTAACACCAATCCGATACCGAGACTGGTTAATCAGCATGAAGGTGATTGACAAGCAACTATGGTTGCGGTGGCAGCACCCTAAAGAAAGTTTTGCCCGTTATAGCTATCCCGTCACTGAAAGAGGCCTAACTGATACAATTCGTTATGCTCGATTCCTGATTGATCTAGTGATTGAGTTGGAGGAAGCAGAAGCTGAACAGCTTTAATTTCTGGGGAGTTGGTAGACCGGGAGTTGGGGGAAAACTTATGCTAGATCATCTTCAGTATTAACTCATACCAAATCCGAATCATATACCCCCTTTAATCGCCGTTGCCGGAATCATGTAGAGACGTTGCAATGCAACGTCTCTACTACTAATATGAGCTGCAACTTGATATAACCTTTACCTCATTCCGAATTGGGTTGGGGTTGTTAGATTAATGGTGAGAGGGCTATAGTTTAAATAACTATATTCTAAAGTAGAACAGAGTTAGGTTTACCAATAAACTTTGAAAAATTCTATAATGAAATATGTTGAAGTATTAAAATGTAGAGCTGATGAAACTAAAAGGGCGAGTAACAGCTTATCTACCCGAAGAAATCCAGAAGGCGCTAGAACAATGGGCGGAAGAAGAAAGCCGCTCATTAAGTAGTCTAGCGACATACCTCTTGACTCAGGCGGTCAAAGAGCGCCAACAACAACAAAATAAGTCATAATTCAAATTAATTATTGACTAAGGTTTCAGCTACCCTACTCACGATGAGATGATGTAGCGTTCATCTTTCCCCACTCCCCACTCCCCACTCCCCACTCCATCCCGCCAAAAGACATCTCCGATAAATAATCTGAAACTCTTACCCTGTCTAAGCGAAAACCTAATTTCCGGAGAGGTCTAAAGTATTGAACTACTGAACTTCAGCCAGAACTGAGGAACGAAATTGATGGACAACACGTTCCAAACCAATAGAACGAGAGGCTTTGAAGAGTAAGCGATCGCCGGGTTGCACAAATTCCTGTAGGTGCTTGACTAAAGCATCATGGTTAGTAAAGGATTCCGTGGGTACAGATGTAACCCCAGTGGCGATCGCATCCGCTTCGGGATCGTCAACCGTAAGGAATAAAGCATCTAGATTCAAGTTCTCTACAGTATTTCCCACTTGTTGATGGAGTTCAGGGGATTGTTCTCCTAATTCCTTCATCGCCCCTAATACCGCAATATGCCGCTTTCCTGGTGTCTCGGCTAAAAGCTGTAATGCTGCCATCATCGATTCAGTGCCAGCATTGTAAGTTTCATCTAAAATCAAGATATCGTTGGGTAATTTGTAACGTTGCGATCGCCCGGCTGGCATATCAACGGATAACCCTTGAGTCAGGGGTTCCCAATCCACCCCAAGAATTTTAGCCACTGCCAAGGCTGCCAAATAGTTTAGAGCATTGTGCCGACCCGGTAACGGTAAAGGAAATTGCCTTCCTTCAACCACTAACGTTTCTGTATCAATCAGTTTCCCTTGTAAATCACCGCCTTCTAATCCAAAGGTAATCGTTTCTCCCTGCCAAACGGTAGCCGCTGTTTCAATTAAACGTTGATTGTCGTGATTAAGTAGAGCAATACTCGTTGAAGGCATTTCTGCTAATAGTTCACATTTGGCTTTAGCGATCGCTTCCACCGAACCCAAAAGACCAATATGAGCTGTACCTACATTAGTAATTACGCCAATAGTTGGCTGTGCGATTTGGGTCAAAAGTGCGATTTGTCCCGAACCCCGCATTGCCATTTCAATTACAGCATAGTCATGGTCTGGTGTTAATTCCAACAAAGTTTTCGGGACACCAATTTCATTGTTGTAATTGGCTTGGGTTTTGAGAACATTGCCTTGGGTAGACAAAACGGCGGCGATCAACTCTTTCGTGGTAGTTTTTCCCGCTGAACCTGTGACGGCGATCGCTGGAATTTTAAACTGATTGCGCCAATATATAGCTATTTGTTGGTATGCCTTGAGGGTGTCTTCGACCTGTAGTTGCGGAATTTCATTGAGTGGGTTGTCCCGCCGACAGTCAGTAATTGCAGCGATCGCGCCTTTCTCTATCGCCAATTGAGCATAATTATGTCCATCAAACGTTTCTCCCCGCAATGCCAAGAAGATCTCACCCGGCTTGAGAGTACGGGTATCGGTGCTAATGCCCTGACACTGTACCCCAGCCATTTTATCAGATAGGTTAATTGGCACGGCAGCGAGAATGTCAAGTAAATTTGTCACAGAAATTTGACAAGGCATAGATCTATACTGTTCAAGTTTGAAGAAATTATGCTTTTTTGGAACAAGGCTTAACAATACATAATTGAAGGAGATGAAAACAGTTGCTTCACTGAATCTTTACAATTATGCCGCACCTTTGCGGTTCTCGATTAAGGCTGGGTCAAGTATGCTGTTACATAGAGACTGTGTATCTGAGGTTTAAGGAGTCATTGATAACGTCTTAATTAGGCAAAGAAATTAGGAGTGGTGCATCGGGATGATTTATGTCTATTGCCAAGGTAAAGTCAAATTTGAACTTAAATCTTTGAAAGCAAACCAATCTTGATCAGCCCTGGCGTTTGTGCGAAGGAGGGCTTTAGGGAAGTGACGACGACGACTTGGACAGATTGTGATATTCGACAAACGAGCTTGGAAGAGCAGCAGCTCTACGATCATCTACTGTATTGTGTACAAGTGGAGTCGCCGAGTCAAATGATTGAGCGCTTCCAAAAGCTTTTACTGGATGGCTCTAGATATGATGAACCGAAAATCTGGATGGCATTAGAAAAGCTGGTGGTGGACAAACAGGCTGAACAAGACTTCAAGTTTGTCCTCAACCGTTGCTGCCATATTTTAATCAATCGCTGGCAACTCCAACCTCAACTACAAGTAGCGATCCCCGAATTGGTAGAAATGTTTGAAAATCTACCCTCGCCGGGAATAGTTCGCTCTCGCGGAGCAAAGCGGATGCGTCAGCTTGTAGAACTTTTCGTTGAGACGGAGCAATATGTGACGCTACAGCGTTTGGCGCGGGTGATGAGTGACACCCCAGAAACGAATTGTAGCGGGACTAAGCCAGTTGGAGCCTTAATTCAGCGTTATCCTTACCTATACGAACATTGTCTGTTGAGTGAAGACAGTAGTTACGAGCATCAGCAAACGGTTCGGCAAATTCAATCGCGGATTCAGCGGCGTTTTGAGCTGGATTTATCTCAGTATGTCACCTATCAGGTGCGATGTGCCCAAAGCAAGCGATCGCAACCCAAAGACGCACCACCAAAAATTATTCAACCTGTCAAAAATCCTACCCTACTGAGCGATAGAGAGTTGGGAGGTGCCCTCAAGCAGTTTGTTGGTAAAGTTCAAGGGTCTAACACTCATCGGGATATTGCTCAAAGCTTTATCACGCACACCAGTCAGATCTCTCGCTACAAGGATTTCAAGGACGATTTGTACGAGTACCTCACCGCGTCTATTGATCCCGCTTATGGGAAACGGCAGTTTAATGAACGATTGCACGCTCATCTCAAAAGTACTTTACCTAACAGCGATGCCCAGAAGCCTAGCGAATTCATGATTTTACGAACCTGTAGCCACTTATTAAACTTCTTAGTGGTTGAAAGTCCTCAGCGACCCAATCACTTTGTTTTTGTGGATCTGATCACGAATTTAGGGGCAACAATTACGACAGTGTTATTGCTTAAGATTGTCCTACTTTGCCGTAAGGTTAAGCCCTATTTGGAAAAGCGGTTTTCTATATTATTTAACCATTACGAGTCGGCAACGAGAGATGGCGTACCCTGGTTAATCAAATCCCTGGAAAACTTAAATGTTGCCTTTAGCATTCATTTTGGGTCAGCAGATGTTTCTTGTTTGAGTCAGATTATGTAAGTTGTTGGTTTTTAGTTGTAAGTTTTAATACATATCTTGATGGAGTGTTGGACAAACAACAAACAACAAATAACCAATAACTAATTCCTACACCATCTGCTTGAGATCCAGAGCCGTTTCATTAAGCTGCTGAGTACCGACTTTGGTTTGATTGATACCAATAGCCGTTTCTTTGGCTCCTTGGTTGATGGTTTCCATCGCTTGGACTACCTGTTGGATGGCATCAACTTGCTGCTTAAGATTCAGTGAGATTTGTTGATTATTCAAAACCACTTTATTGACAGAATCTGCTACTCCAGCAAAGGCTTGATCCGTTTTTTTCGCGGTTTGTACACCTGCTGCTACTGTCTTAGTTCCTTCATCTGTCACCATCACCGTTGAATTAATAGAACCCTGAATATCAGAGACAAGTAAACTAATCTTTTCGGCCGATCGCTGACTCTGATCAGCTAATTTACGAATCTCATTTGCCACAACAGAAAAACCTTTGCCATGTTCACCAGCACGAACCGCTTCAACAGATGAATTAAGCGCCAACATATTTGTTTTATTCGCTAAGTCAGAAACAAGTTGAGAAATACTACCAATTTGATTCGCTTGCTCACTCAACCGTACAATTTGTTCGGCGATCGCTCCCACTTTCTTCTCTAAAATAAACATCCCCTCAATCGTTTCTCCCACCGCTTGAGTTCCCCCCTGTGTCAGTTGAAGTGCTTGTTGTGCAGCGGTTACAGCCGCTTTTGCTTGTTCGGCAGACTGTCGGGACGAGGCTTCCAATTCATCCATTGTCGTGGTTGTTTCATTTACCGAAGCCGCTTGCTGACTCGCCACACGTTCTTGTTCTTCCAAGGTAGAAAAAATCTGCTGGCTGGCAGTAGAAATTCCATTAACCAATTGTTTAATTAGATTGGTAAGTTGGCGTGTTCTGAAAGTTCCGATAGGTAAGACTATCACCAAAGAGCCTAAAATAATGATAGCGGCAACAATTTTAAACGAGTTAACCGAAGCAAAAATGCTACTCTTGGGAACTTGATTGATAGTGACTAAAAATTGCTTCTGCACCGGATCGATAACAACCCGCCGATAAGCAAGACTATAAGCTTTTCCCTGATCAAGAATTCCCTCTTCACTGCTTAGAATTTGCTGGGCAATATTTTGTGGGTAATCATTTTGCAATTTCTCATTCTTTTTGAGATCAAACCCCCACTCTTTGTCAGGATTAGGATGGGAGATATAGTAACCCTCTTGATTGATCAGGAATGCCTCTTGTCTCTTGCCTGCATTTGCTTTTTCAACAAATTGAATAAATTTATTAGCAAATACATTGGCGATCACAATTCCTCTTTTTTCGCCAGATGAATCAACAACAGGTGTAGCGTAGCGAATGACAGGTTTAAAAGGTGTTTCAATTTTGCCCCGTTCCTGATTGAGGTTTACAGGTGATGTATAAAGGCTGCCAGCAGATAACTTCATCGTATCCGTAAAATATGGGCGATCTCCCTTATTTTGCAGATCAGCTTTGGGGATAATTTTGATGTTCGTGCCATCGGAATCAACTCGCACGATTTCATTGCCCTTTTCATCTAAATAGCGGAGTTGCATATAATAAGGCTTTGACTCCATCATGCTCGCAAAAGTAGTCTGTAGTTGTTCAGTCCAGGCTTCATAAGAGGTATTGTTTTGCTGGTCTACTCCGCCATCTGCTTCAGCTTGGATAAGACCTTGAATTTGGGGAGTTTTGCTCAGAAACAAAACATCTTCATTAATACCTTGTAAGAATTTGCTAATATTTTCTGCTTCGTTAGCAACATTCTCATTCAGCTTACTTTCCGCTAAACTAGATAGGGCATCTGTGGACGAAGAAATACTGTAAAGTCCCACAATGGAGACCGGAATAATACTACTTAAAAATAGCAGTAGCAACAGTTGATGCTGAAGCTTGAGTCGCTCCTGAACATTTCCGAAAAATTTGGCTAGCATGAGGGGTACCTACTACTCTAAAATCTCGCCTAAAAATAGGCAGGGGGAACAGAAGAAGCACAAGAGCCAGATTTACATTAGTCACCCGAATTGAGTTTGGGAATTCTGTGTAACTATTGGATGAATAAACAGCTTAAAGACCCCCACATAATCCATAATTGGGTCATCTTCAATCTGAGTGATTAGTCAGAAGCAATCACAAATTAAATTCTGACTTCTGAATTCTTCTTCAACAAAAATTAGAGAAGAACTCATCAAATTAGAACCTGATTAAATTCAACACAAAAAAATTAAATCGTCACTCAACGGCTTCATCGTGCGAAATCTTTATACTTGCCATCCTACTAGTCTAGTAATCAGCAATGGGTTCTGAAGTTCCCTGATGAATAAAGGGTTTGATGCTATTTCCCTCATTTCCTTTGCTGAATAAACACCACAGCATGGCATATTTCCACCCTGTATAAATGTTATTTCACTTGGCTGACATCAGCAATAAATCCTAACTGACATTTATCAATTATTTATAATTGTGCGTAAAAAATAAAGTTTAAAAATACGACATCGAGCCTAGACTATAGAGAATACAGTATGAGATATTTAGCTGACTAAAAGAAAAATGTTATTCTTTACAAAACAATTTTAAGAGCGTCATAAAACTCAAGAATGACCCATGATTTCCATCCGCAGCTACCGCCACCCCTACAACCCGGAAATTTACTCCGGGTAATTGCTCCCAGTGGTGCGCTGCGAGAACTCGAAGCGTGCCAAAAGGGTATAGCAATTTGGCGATCGCATGGCTACCGCGTTGAACTTCCCACCAACTACAACGCTAGAGAAGGCTACCTCGCAGGTACAGACACCGAACGTCGCCAACAATTAGCCTTAGCTTGGCACGACCCCCAATGCCACGGTATTCTCTGTACCAGAGGCGGCTATGGCAGTGCCAGACTCCTAGAAAATTGGACATGGACTCAAACTCAATATTCAACCGCAAAATTCCCCACTCCCCACTCCCCACTCCCCACTCCCCATTCTTCAAAATGGCTAATAGGCTTTTCCGACATTACTAATTTATTATGGAGTCTGGCTCAATTTGGGATTTCCGGCGTTCATGGCCCCGTATTAACCACCCTAGCCAATGAACCCGAATGGTCGCTTAATCGATTATTCGACTGTGTAGAAGGACGACCTGTTGCACCTCTAACAGGTATCGGTTGGGGAGGTGGAAAAGTGAGTGGTCGGTTATTACCAGCCAATCTCACTGTAGCGACTCATTTACTCGGAACACCCCTACAACCCCCCTTTAAAGACCTAATTCTTGCTCTAGAAGACGTTACCGAAGCACCCTACCGCATTGACCGAATGCTCACTCAGTGGCGCATGAGTGGCGCTTTAAAATCAGTAAAAGGCATTGCACTAGGACGTTTTAGCCGTTGCGACCCACCCCCAGATGTGCCAAGCTGGACAGTAGAGGAAGTATTACGCGATCGCTTATCTGACCTCGGCATACCCATTGTTAGCAACCTTCCCTTCGGTCATGATGGTACTAATGCTGTTCTCCCAGTCGGACAACTCGTTGAACTGGATGCGGACAAAGGTATTCTCTACTGCTAATTGCTAATTGCTAATGGTTAATTGCTAAT
>DNGI01000363.1:9907-10816 GCA_003486645.1 Cyanobacteria bacterium UBA11370
TTGCTAATGGTTAATTGCTAATGCAAGACAGGCTATATCGTTAATCGAAGACAGGCTTTTGAATAATGAGCCATTAGCCATCCTGATCAGGTAACTAGCAACTTGAGTTAACTAATTAGCCGAACATGATATAACCAATTCAAAATTCAAATTATCAGCTTGCTCACACCAAAAAGGAAAGGGAAATTAACAATAAACTCAGCATTTCCCTTTCCTTTAAACCTGGGTCTATAGCGAGGCGAAATGAGTTGTCAAACCCCACCTCCTTGTCCCCCTTGTCCCCCTTATCTCGCTTTTTTCACGAATCAAATCCACCCGCTATAGCAGGTTACTCTTGGCTTATTTATTACCTTCCAGCATATTCCCTACCATTTCTTCAACCGAGGTAGAAACTGAATTTCCAGGACGCTTCATCTTGTCAGCATCAGCCGTTCCTTGAACACCATTCAAACCAGGATTCGTTTTGTCGATATTTTCTTTTTGACCAGGTGCTAGAGGTTGACCACGAGAAACCATATCCTGAGCTTCCTTTTCAATATCGAGTAGATTATCCTCAGCTTCGGTTGGGTCACTTGTGACTTTAGGGTTATTTGGGGCAAGGATATTTGGAAGACTGTAGGCAGGCAAGGTATTGGTCAACAAAATCAAAGTACAAACACAGGCAATGAGCAAAAAGCGCACTGGACGTAACAGAGCAGATAGACTAACGCGGATAAAATTCATACAAAACTCCTTTTACTTTCGTGATTCTCGTATAATTCAGGTCACAGACCCATTGAACAAAAATCAACTATTGAACTACACCTCTCCATTTGCTCAAAATTTACAAAGCTCGACATCTACATCTAGACAGATCCGGCTCAAGCTGTTCAAATGTGACTCAAGGGAGGGGGAGATGGGGGGAGGGGG
>DNGI01000188.1:0-965 GCA_003486645.1 Cyanobacteria bacterium UBA11370
AGTGGGGAGTGGGGAATGGGGGGAGTGTTAGTAATTGGGTGAATTGGTTAAAAACAAATCACCAGCAACCAACAACCAACCACAAACAACCAACAACCAACAACCAACAACCAACAACCAACGACAAACAACCAACAACCAACAACCAACAACCAACAACTCTTGAAAATCCTATTAGAGAATATCCATAAATCGTATAGCAAACGGTCTATTGTTAGTCGCGTTAACCTATCTGTATCTCAAGGGGAAGTTGTCGGACTACTTGGACCGAATGGGGCTGGGAAAACCACTACATTTTATATCGCTACAGGCTTAGAAAAACCAGATCAAGGTACAGTGTGGCTTGATAATGTGGATATTACTAACTTGCCCATTCACCAACGAGCGCATCTAGGGATTGGTTATCTCGCTCAAGAACCCAGTATCTTCCGTAATCTTACAGTACGGGATAATATTCAACTGGTGCTAGAACAAACTCGTGTACCGCGTCAAGAATGGCGATCGCGGCTGCATAATCTTCTGCAAGAATTTAGCTTAGAAAAAGTGGCGAATAGCCTAGGAAATCAAGTATCCGGAGGAGAACGGCGGCGTACAGAACTAGCCAGATCCTTAGCATCTGGAGTAGAAGGGCCAAAGTTTTTATTCTTAGATGAACCCTTTGCCGGAGTTGATCCAATAGCTGTATCAGAAATTCAAAAAATTATTGCCAGACTGC
Source organism: Cyanobacteria bacterium UBA11370 (assembly GCA_003486645.1). Classification (GTDB taxonomy): domain Bacteria; phylum Cyanobacteriota; class Cyanobacteriia; order Cyanobacteriales; family Coleofasciculaceae; genus UBA11370. The sequence goes on from DNGI01000188.1 coordinate 716, forward strand.
GCGATCGGCAAATGGGAATTTTGATTACAGATCATAATGTTCGAGAAACCTTAGCCATTACTGACCGTGCCTATATTATGCGAGACGGACAAATCTTAGCGGCGGGTAGTGCTGAAGAACTTTACAACAACCCCCTCGTTCGTCAATACTACTTAGGCGATGAGTTTGTGCAATAAATGGGGACTAGCGAGAGTTTTGAGTTAAAAAACGTTTTGAATTGTTGAATAACTAATAACAAACAACCAACAAC
>DNGI01000188.1:1223-22851 GCA_003486645.1 Cyanobacteria bacterium UBA11370
AACAACCAACAACCAACAACCCAAAAAATGACCGTCGTTAAACCTGCATCCCCAATCTCTTTTATTCCTGGTATATCAATCATGGATCGATACCTTACCAGTGAATTAATCCCGCCCTTTCTATTTGGCATGGGGCTATTTTCTTCCCTTGGAGTGACGATTGGGAAAGGATTTTATATTATGCGGGAAGCGGTGGACGAAGGATTGCCGCTATCAATTGCTTTGAAAGTGCTAGCGTTAAGTTTTCCTTTCTTTATAGCCTGGGCATTCCCTGCATCAGTCCTCTTAGCTACTTTATTAACCTACAGTCGTCTCACCAGCGATAGCGAACTGATTGCCCTACGGAGTTGCGGAGTCAGTATTTATCGCTTAGTTCTACCAACAATTATTTTAAGTTTTATCGTTACGGGCATTACTTTTACTTTTAATGAATATGTCGTACCCGCCGCTGAGTATCAAGCAACTCTGACCTTAGAACGTGCCCTTAATAAAGAAAAACCGTCCTTTCAAGAGCGCAATATTTTTTATCGAGAATATGGGAAGCCGGAGCAAGAGGGGAAGAAGGAGAAAAAAAACGATGAAACTGTACTCAAGCGTCTTTTTTATGCTCAAGAGTTTGATGGTGAACGCATGAAAGGGTTAACCATTCTGGATTGGTCTCAGAAAGGTCTTAATCAAATTGTGACAGCCGAATCAGCCGTTTGGAATCTCACAAAGAGTACCTGGGATTTCTTTAACGGCACGATTTATTTAGTTGCTCCGGATGCGTCTTACCGTAATATTGTGCGGTTTGAACACCAACAGTTACAACTCCCCCGCACTCCCTTAGATCTGGCAAATAAAAAGCGAGATTATGATGAAATGAATATTGCTCAAGCCACAGAACGGCTTGAGTTAGAGCGTCAAAGTGGTGATGAGGATGAAATTCGCAAGCTCAGGATTCGCATTCAACAAAAAATAGCAATACCCTTTGCTTGTGTGGTGTGTGGGTTAGTAGGGGGTTCCTTGGGAAATAGACCCCAGCGCACGAATAAAGCCACGGGTTTTGGTATTAGTGTGTTAGTGATTTTTAGCTATTACCTGTTGGGTGCAATTGGGGACGCTTTGGGACTAAGTGGATCTCTCCCACCTTTCATTGCGGCTTGGTTGCCAAATCTGTTAGGTTTAGGAGTAGGTGGATTTTTGTTAGTCAGAGCCGCTCAATAGGGAATTTAACTGAAGAAGTTCTGTGAACTAGGATGGAAGTGGAGAAGCCCTCGGAAGAATGATTAATATATTTAATACATTAGACGGCGATTTCGACTTACAATTTTGAGTAAAGTCTCTTTACAGGCTTGCACTATGTCATCTCCTAATCAACTTCCGGCGTACTTCCGCTATTTGAAAGCCCGATTGCAACCCTTTGGGCGACCTGCCTTTTTGGTCTTCGCGTTCGGGATATTTTTACTACCGCTTTTTGTCTGGGAATATTGGGTCAAGCCGTTTAGAGCTTTAGAAGAGAACCCATTAAGTCAATTCGATACTCCTGATCCTGAGCCAACTCTAGCTTCTCAAGAACTGGCAGCTCTTAGTGCTGATATTGATAGTTCTGCGGTACTCAGAGATGAATTTGACCGTACTCAGGCTTTAACCTCTACAACGTTGCTTGACGAAAGCTCAAAAGATTCTAAACCCAAGAACTCACTAGATTCACTGACTCGAGCAGCGGAGTCCAATCTCCAGCAATCATCAACCCTTTTAGCCCCACAGAACACGTCTGAACAGAAACCAAGCGCGAGTAATCCCTTTGCGAAATCCGTACAAGATTTTTTAAATCTCAGTTCGGTGACGGCTGGAAATTTATTCCCTAACCTAAATTCTGACAGTACAGCATCTTCTTCAACAGAACCCACAACAACTCAACCGACAGGTGGATCGAACTTGAGTAATTTACTCAACATCAACCCAGGTACAGCCTCTACCAGTGCGTTGGAAAATGCGCTGAATCGAATCAATTCAACCCCTGCTACCAGCACGAACAACCCAACACAAACTCCCGTCAATAGTTCAAATCAAACCTTGCCGAATTTCACAACTAACGGACAGGGAATTACTTCACCAACAACACTACCAAGAACTACTAATTACGGTGTAGGACAAGTCAATTATCCTCCTACTAGCATACCGGGAGGAAGTGGCTATAACGGTGCCGGACAGCGGAATTATGCTCCTACCGTACCGGGAGGAAGTGGTTATAACGGCGCAGGACAGCCGACTTATATTCCCGCACCCGCACCCGTACCCGTAGGCAACAATGGCTATCAAGTAACACCGATATCACCCGCAATTCCTAGTAACATTGGGCAATACCCAAACCAAACCATTAATCCCAACAATGGAGTTGTTAACCCTGGAGTCAACCCCAATCCGATTACTCCAGGATTACAACCTAGTCAGCTTAATCGGTCTAACTTGAATCGTTAGCTGGTTGTTGGTTTTTTGTTGTTGGTTGATTGTTGTTTGTGGTGCGTTGTTAAGCTGTTCCACATCTAGTTTGCAGTATAGATATTGTTAAAACTCTTGTGGAATAGACCAACAATGCCATCCAAGCTATGCAATTAAAATGGCGAATAGCTTACTACTAAAAAACAACAAACAACCAACCAACAACCAACAACCAACAACCAACAATTAATTACTTGAAGTGTTTAATAATTGCCTCTGCAAATTGAGAACACTTCAACGGAGGTTCAACAGGTGGAATCATCAACCGGGCTAAATCATAGGTAACTTCCCGATTAGCGATCGCTCCCCCAAGCCCCTGTTTAATTAAATCAGCAGCTTCCTGCCAACCCATATATTCCAGCATCATTACTCCTGATAAAATAACCGATCCTGGATTAATTCGATCCAACCCAGCGTGTTTAGGCGCTGTACCATGGGTTGCCTCAAAAATTGCACAATTGTCCCCAATATTTGCCCCTGGACCCATTCCTAAACCACCCACCATAGCAGCAGCAGCATCCGATAGGTAGTCTCCATTCAGATTCATCGTCGCCAGAATTGAGTACTCATCTGGACGAGTCTGAATTTGTTGGAAGATACTATCTGCAATTCGATCATTAACCATGACTTTCTCTTTCCACTGACCATTGCCATGACTGTCCCAAATCGCATCAAGAACCTGTTGAACTTCCTGGGTAACTTCAGCTTTTTTTTCTTCGGTTAGGGCATCATAACCCGGTTCAATTTTACGCGCATTCTCTTCTAAAGTAATATCGGGATGGCGTTCTTTATTACTCAAAATCCACGATTCCCGTTCGGTAACACATTGGGAGCGAAATTCTGTAATCGCTAACTCATAACCCCAGTCCCGGAAGGCTCCTTCAGTGTATTTCATAATATTACCTTTATGCACCAAAGTAACCTGCTGCTTCGCTTTCGGTAGCCGTAAAGCATGAGCGATCGCACGCCGCACCAAACGTTGGGAACCTGTTTTACTAATCGGTTTAATCCCAATTCCCGAATCAAGGCGAATCTGTTTTTTACCATGTTCTGGAGTTGCGGGTATCAGATCAGTATTGAGAAAAGCAATCAATTTATCGGCAATTTCACTACCCTGCCGCCATTCAATACCGAGGTAAATATCTTCCGTGTTCTCCCGATAAATAATCACATCCAATTTCTCAGGATTTTTATGAGGAGAAGGCGTACCCGGATAGTACTTGCAGGGGCGTACACAAGCATAGAGGTCATTAATTTGTCGCAAGGCGACATTAAGGGAACGAATTCCTCCCCCGATGGGTGTAGTTAATGGCCCTTTAATCGCAATACCGTATTGTTTAATGGCGTTGAGGGTATCTTCGGGTAAGTATTGGTAAGTGCCATATTTATCACAGGCTTCGTCACCCGCATAAATTTTAAACCAACTAATTTGTCGCTGATTGCCATAGGCAGCATGAACCGCTGCATCAATCACCTTTTGGGTAGCGGGCCAAATATCCACACCCGTACCATCTCCGCGAATGAAGGGAATAATGGGGTTATCCGGAACAATGGGTTTACCGTCTTGGAACGTAATCCGAGAACCCGTATCTGGAGGCGTAATTTTTTCGTACATAGATTCAGTTTAATGGAGTCGAGTTGAGCATGAGCGTTGTCTACGCTTGTGAAAAGTTACCAGATCCGTTACATAAGACTTACCCAAAATTACCCAACGCTAGACTTTTCTATACTAGATAACTGGTACTAGGAGGTACTTGGCGCTCACTTCCTGCTTCATCCAGAACTGTCGGCAGCACTCTGTCCACAGGCTCTCCACCGTCTAACTGACGGCTTTCTCCAAATTAATGGAAGCGTTTAAGTCGCGGTCAATTTCTAAACCGCAGTGGTCGCAATAGAACACTCTTTCACTCAGGGAGAGTGTTTCTTTTTTGGTTCCACAGTTCGAGCAAGTCTTACTGCTAGCAAACCATCGGTCAACTACAACCAATTCAGAGCCATAAAGCTTGCATTTGTACTCAAGCTGTCTACGGAACTCGTAAAATCCCCTATCGGCAATAGCTTTGGCTAGCTTGTGATTAGCCAACATTCCGCTTACGTTTAAATCCTCAATCCCAATCCTGCCGTGGTTTTTGGCTAGATAAGATGTCAGTTTGTGCAACGTGTCTTTGCGGATGTTGGCAACTTTCCGATGCAGCCTAGCTATCTGAATCTGAGTTTTTTTCCAATTATTAGAGCTTTTGACCTTGTTCCGATTAAGCCACTGTAATCTTGAAAGCTTTTTCTCATATTTACGATAGCTTTTAGCGCCTGTCATCACCTCACCCGTAGATAACGTGACTAAGGCCTTGATCCCAAGGTCAACACCAACAACAGACATAGATTTAGCCTGATTAATTGGCTCAACTTCAATCTTCCAACTAACAAACCATCTATCGGCTGTACGACTGATTGTCAAAGACTTTGGTTTTTGGTCAACAGGTAAACGCTCATAGGTTTTGAGCCAACCAATCACAGGAACCTTAACTCGAAAGTGGTCAACAGTCAATGAACCATCAACAGTAAAGCTATCACCGCGTCCTTTTTTCTTAAACCTTGGTGGTTGCTTGATTTTCTGAAACGCTTGCTTCCAAGCTTCTGATAACTGCCTCAAAGCGTATTGAGGAGCGCACTTGCTGACCTCGTAATACCAAGGACATTCGGGTTTAACCATCGCTACCAACCATTTGTGAAGATCGATCGCTGAGGGAAACTTGATTCTATCCTCTGGATTAGTTTTGTTATGGTCAAGGATGTTTTTGGTTAGAGCTAAACCCCAATTCCAGGCATGACGAGCTACTCCACAATGTTTAGCAAGCTGGGTTTGCTGTTTGTTGTTTACCTTAAGTTCCGTTTTGAAACCTAGTAACATTCCGCGACCTCATGTTAGGCTCTATATGTAAGTTAACCTACAAGTACAAAAACTGTCAATGCCTTTTAAAATTGGGAACAAACTAGGAGCCAAAAAACGACTGAAACGACCTTTAGACAAAGAGGTGATCGCGTTCAAAGGCTATGAGGGACAAAAGGAAAAACTAAAAGCCGTTCCCGACTGGCAAGAACGGCTTAGAGAATTTGTTGATCAACTTCTATCAGACTTCCCCAAGAATGGGTAGCGATGGGTAATTTTGTCTAACAATTAAGTTACAGTTCCAAACCCCAAGAAATAGAACAGCTACGTTAAGCTTTTTTGCAGACTAGTTTTCTATTCCCCACTCCCCACTCCCCACTCTGTTAGGCAATGCCTGAAATCACCCATTATGCTGGAGTAGAGCATGGCAGTCAGGTGTTCTACTTAGCCTAACCCCCCCGTGAACCCCTAGCCGAATCGCACTAAGATAAGGATGAAAAGTACTTCTCCTTGAGGGGAGTGATTCATGGTTCATCGTTCAGGCAATGAATAATGAGCCACGAACGGTCTTTCTTCACTCAGCGCATTCACCCTGAGTTCTGGGCTGAATGAAGCACTAGGATTCACCAAGCAAGGGTAACATTTAATCTTCTAACCTTCTAAACCTTCAACCCTTTGATCAATGACTGACGACCAACGATGAAAAAAATTTTAGTGGTTGATGATGATAGAACTCTACGAATCGCCTTGACACGCGCCCTAGAAATAATGGGATATCAAGTTGAACAGGTGAGTTCTGGGGTTGAAGCCTTAGAAGCGTGTAACAAAAATCCCCCCGACTTGGTGGTGTCTGATGTGATGATGCCAGAAATGGACGGGATAGAATTTTGCCGACGCTTGCGGGCTACTCCATCAGGTCAACTGATGCCCTTTATCTTTTTATCAGGTAAAGGAGAACTTGAAGACCGGATTCAGGGTCACTCCATCGGTGCAGATGATTATTTAACGAAACCTGTCGATCCGAGAGAATTAGTTGCCAAAATTGAGGCTCAACTAGAGCGAACCAGGCGTATCCATTCCCTGATTGTTCAGTTGATGCAACTCAATGCTACTGCAACAGGGACTGATCCATTTCCGCCATCTACCCCATCGTTAGCCCCCGATCCTCCTCAGTTATCAGAGGATGATGCGGAAGCGGAGACACCTATCCCCCTGCCATTAACACCCGCAGAAGAACGAGTGTTTTGGGAAGTGATTCAAGGATTAACCAATAAACAAATCAGTAATCGCTTGTTTATCAGTCCGCGTACTGTTCAAACTCATCTGAGTAGTATTCTTAATAAACTGAAACTTGGAAATCGCGCTCAACTTATTCGCTTTGCCTATGAGAAAGGATACCAACCCCCTAATGAGGGATAAGAGGGAAAAGGGAAAAGGGGAAAGGGGAAAGGTTAAAACAGTTTTATGTTTAATGTTTAAAGTTTGAAGTTTCTGCCCTATAATTTTTTAGCTCTTAAGTAATGATTACAGGCATTTATAGTTTGAGTGAATTGCAACAAGCGATCGCCAATACCCCCAACAACTGGCGACCCTTAGTCTTTACAAATGGCTGTTTTGACCTGCTGCACGCGGGTCATGTGAGATACTTACAGGTAGCTAAGTCCTTTGGGCGATCGCTCGTCGTTGGGTTAAATAGTGATAAATCTGTAAAAGCCATCAAACCTCAAAAACCTGGATTGCCAGCCCGACCCCTCATTCCAGAAGCCCAGCGAGCAGAAGTTCTAGCGGCTCTCAAAGCTGTAGATGGTGTGGTCATTTTTTCGGAAACTACGGCTTGTGGTTTAATCCAAGCCCTACAGCCAGAAATTTATGTTAAAGGCGGTGACTACAGCCCGTCAACCCTACCTGAAGCCCCAATTGTGCAAGCCTACGGCGGACGGATAGAGTTAGTAACGGTGGAAGTTCACACCTCAACTACCGGAATTGTTGAGCGTATTCTGTACGGATCGGGTCAAGTTTGATACTTTGATCCGTTCACTTCAGCCCCTTTAGCTCGACAATAGAATCAATTGCCGCAACTTCAACTTTTGTCGCTTCATGACAGACCCAATGACTGCCTCACTACCAGAAGTCTCTAGCCAGATTGGTGAATTGACCCATCAGTTCTGGTCTGGTTCGGAAAAACAACAACTCCAGCTTATTCCAGAACTGGTTAACAGCGGTACGGCTGGTTTAGAGGTCTTGATGGAATTTCTCCAACAACAATCCTCAACTCGTCCTAACCTTAGCGTTGGTCTTGCCTACCAAGCCCTTTATCAAGCCAATACTCCCAAAACTCAAGAATTTCTCCAATCCTCCTTCCCTGACGGTATCGTACCCCTCCAGTCTGAGGTAGGAATTGACTACAAACCCTTGCAACAGCAACTCGCCCAGCAAGACTTTTTGGCTGCGGATACTCTCACGCTGCAAAAACTCTGTGAGTTAGCGGGATCGGCAGCGATCGAGCGAAAATGGTTGTACTTCTCTGAAGTTGAGAAATTCCCAATTACCGATTTACAGACCCTTGATAACCTGTGGGTTATTCACTCCCAAGGTAAATTTGGATTTTCCGTTCAGCGGGAACTTTGGTTGGGTGTGGGTAAAAACTGGGAAAAACTGTGGCCTAAAATCGGCTGGAAGACAGGAAAAAACTGGACTCGATATCCCCACGAGTTTACTTGGGATCTCAGTGCGCCCAAAGGCCATTTACCCCTTTCTAACCAGTTACGAGGAGTTCGGGTGATGGCTTCTTTACTCTCTCACCCAGCTTGGTCTATCTCTTAGTGAGTGGGGAGTGGGGAGTGGGGAGTGGGGAGGCAACTAGAGAGGAACGAATTAGTAGGTTTGAGAGATTTGCCCTAATCCTCTTCACTCAATTGGGTAAGGGAAATCCCACGCTAGCCCTCAGGTATCGTGGGAACAAAATCGCAGACAATATATCATGCTACTTAAGACTTCCTACTGGCATCTAACTTTTGGTAGATATGTTTGTTTTCCCTAAACCTGCGGGAACTTTAGGTATGGGGGTAACACTTCAGTCACGCTGAATCCCATTTAACTTGCATGGTTACAGTATGGTTTTTCAATTACGGATAAAGGGCAACAAGCAACTAAATCCAAAAAACTACGGAAAGCCAAGTGTAATATCCTTTCACAAAAGGCTTGATACAGCTAGAAGACTGATTTTTGCGAATAACTCAAGGCTAAAAGAGTTAATCAAAATCATCAATTAGCAATTAGCAATTAGCAATTAGCGTTAACTCCTAGGTATCAGACTTAACGGGAAATGGGATAAATTTATGCAAATTAAATGTGCAGCATTTTAGCGCTCCAAGTAGTGAGGCAAACAATACATATTTAAAGTAGGGGTTGTTATGGCAGAGCCGGAAAATAGAATATTTTGTCGTCTGGATGGTTTGACTCCAGCAGCACGGGAACAAAAACGGCTCGCAGCTCTTAGGAAGCTAGGTCTACTTGACGTGGAGACAGTTGCGGTTTTTGATGAAGCAACTCAAACCGCTGCTGGATTTTTGGATGTACCAATTTGCATCTTGAGTATCATAACAACTGATCAGCAGCTCATTAAATCTGCCGTTGGTTTATCCAGAGTCGGATTGATGAACGAATTGGCTCAATTGCGTCAGTTATCACGCACGGAAGGTTTTTGTAGTTATGTCGTGGATAGTCATCAGGCTTTAGGAATTTCTGATACAGCGACGAACCCGGTGTTTGCTAGCAGTACGTTAGTGGGTTACTACGGGATTCGTGCGTACTTGGGTGCGCCTCTGTTAACCGCTGATGGACAGTGTGTAGGAACCTTAGCCGTTATGGATGTCGTCCCTCGTTCTTTTACTAGTAAAGACCGGGAATTTCTAACCATTACAGCTCGTTGGAGTTTGAGTGAATTTGAGCGAAATCGTCTTTTAAAACCAGAGTATAGCCCTTCTAATCAGTGGTTTCTTAACTCTTCAGGGGTTAGTTCTGCTGAGAAAATGTTGGAGTCTGATCCAACAGATATCAGTTGGGAATTTTCCCAAAATGGGTCAGCCGAATTATCCTCAACCAACTCCATTAAACTCAAATTACTCACTGAACTAACCCAGGAATTGCGGAGACCCTTAACCTCAATTATGGGCATGGCAAGTGTACTCAATCGCCAAATTTATGGCTCTCTAACTACTAAACAGAAGGAATACTTAGAAATTATCCATCACAGTGGTGAACATTTAGTATCCCTAATTGAGGAAATTGTTAGCCTCGGTGTTTTAGATAAAACCAGTGAAAAACTTAATCTCACGTCTGTAGATATTGCGATGCTTTGTCAACAGGCAATGAATAGTCTCTCAGAAACAGCAAAGCAACATCAGCAACAAATCCGTTTATCGGTAGAACCTGGAAGTCGCCTCTGGTTGCTCGACAAAGAAAAAGTGCGGCAAATGCTATACTATCTACTCTTTAGTCTGATTCACTCGGCTGTTGCAGGTAGTGAGGTTCGCATTCACGTCTCCCGTAAAAGTGACCTGGAGACAGGATTAATGGGGTTATTACAAATTGCGGTTTGGATTTCTCATCCCTGGTTGGGAGATGGTATCACTCAAGTGTATGGGGACATCCCCGATTCTCCCTTACCCTTACCCTTAACTACCCCTGTCGTTTCTAATGGGTTAGAACCTCCGCAGAATACGACTGAAGCGGAATTCTACGACCTTACCCCAAGCATTTATCAACAACCTATCCATTCAATAGCTTCTAATGACTCAGCTTCCCCAGCTTTGACGTTGAATTGGGAACCCAACACGACTTCTGGAAGCCATGACTCCCGTGAAAACTTAGGATTATTACTAAGCTGTCAGTTAGCAGAATTACATGGGGGACAAATTTCGGTTCAAGGTCTGTCAGAATCTGGATATCGTTATGTGATCCGTTTGCCTCAGTTGAAGTTAGCAGAAGAAAGATTGTAGTCTGTTGTTGGTTGTTGGTTGTTGGTTGTTAGCCATTAGTCATTATAGCGGAGAGAGCTGATTGATGAACTAGGATCAGGCTGAAAGGCTTACCCAGCAATGATTGCGATTTGTTAAATCAAATATTCTGGCTATAGTCATTAGTCATTTGTAAAGAATAAAGGACGAATGACAACTAACAACTAACAACTAACAACTAACAACCAACAACCAACAACCAACAACCAACAACTTATGAATTCAGTTTGGCAACAGTTTACTTTGTCTAATTTGCGCCTGTATCAGTGGCGAAGTGCTAGCTATTTGTATCGAGTGGTAGGATTACTGCAATTCTGGCATCGGGGTAGTTTGCTGGTACAGTGCGGTGAACCAATCGCAGTTTTGTTAGTGGCTTTAGTCTTTACTTTAGCTCCCTTTGTACCTAATGCAATCGTAGGTATCTTATTAGCTATGGCTGGGGGTTTTTGGCTGTTTCTGACTGTATCTGATGAGACATTCGAGCCATCTGTAGTATCCCGACAGGTCACGCCGATTCATCTATTGGTATTGTTGTACTGGAGTATTGCAACGGTAGCAACTGCACTGTCTCTTGTGAAGGAGGATGCGGCTAAGGGGCTAGTAAAATTAACGCTTTATTTGCTATTTTTTGCCCTGATGGCACGAGTGTTGCGATCGCCTCGCCTTCGTTCTTTAATTATTGGTATCTTCCTCCATATCTCACTCATTGTTAGTATTTATGGAATACGACAGTGGTTTTTTGGAGCAGAAGAATTAGCAACTTGGACTGATCCAACCTCTAGTTCTGCTAATGTAACGCGGGTCTATAGTTATCTGGGAAATCCTAATTTACTAGCTGGATATTTACTCCCGGCGGTGGCTTTGAGTTTAGGTGCTATCTTTGCTTGGCAGAGGGGGTTGCCTAAAGCGTTAGCGGTGACTATTTTTGTGGTCAATTCTGCCTGTTTAATTTTAACGTATAGTCGAGGTGGTTGGATTGGTTTTGTTAGCTGTCTTTTCGTCTTTTTAGTTTTATTAGTTTACTGGTATAGTACTCAGTTACCACCTGGGTTACGTCCTTGGGCAATGCCCGTTTTACTGGGTAGTTGTGCTGGGATAATGGCGTTAGCTGTGCTATTTGTTGAACCTGTACGCGATCGCGTCTCTACTATATTTGTAGGTCGGGAAGATAGTAGTAATAATTTCCGGATGAATGTTTGGTCGGCGGTGATAGAAATGATCCGCGATCGCCCTATTCTAGGTATTGGTCCAGGGAATAATGCGTTTAACAAAATTTATCCCCTTTACCAGAGTCCGAAATATACGGCGTTGAGTGCTTATTCTATCTTCTTGGAAGTTGCAGTCGAAACGGGTTTGATTGGCTTTTCTTGTTTCTTATGGCTGTTAATTGTTACTTTTAATCGGGGTATGCAACAATTAACTCGTCTGAGGGACTTAGTAAATCCTCAAGGATTTTGGTTGATAGCTGCAATTGCTACGATGGCAGGAATGCTGAGTCATGGTTTGGTTGATACGGTTTGGTATCGTCCTGAAGTAAGTACGCTTTGGTGGTTGATGGTGGCAATTATTGCCAGTTATTATGTTGCTCCTCAACCGGATAGGTCAAGGGAAGGATGAATCATTTGATGTTAGGTTGAATAAGGCTCAAAAAACTTGAGGGGGAGTTAGCGTAGCGGAACGTAGTTCGGGCGAGAGGGGGAGAGTGTTGGGATTAAATCCCCAAAATTTCCACAGATTTTTCGACCACTTCATCCGGATCAAAAGGCTTAGTCATATACAGGTCAGCACCCGCTTGCTGACCTTTTTGTTTATCAAATTCCTGCCCTTTAGCGGTCAATAAAATAATGTAGATATTCTGAATTTCAAGTTCATTTTTGACAACATTACATACATCAAATCCATTCATTTTAGGCATCATCACATCTAGGAATACGAGATCAGGTCTTTCTACCTTAATCGTCTCGACTGCCTCTTCTCCGTTTTCAGCAGTCAGTAGTTCTACTCCTTGATCTTCCAATTCTTCTAACGTTTGTCCAATTAACAGCCGAATATGAGGTTCATCATCAACTATTAATATTTTCTTAGACATAAAATCTCCTTGTGTATTATTTAGTAATAGGGGCTATAAGGGGAAGAATAGAGCAAAGACAGTTTTATCTTCAGTTAACAATTAGCCATTAGTGATTAGCCATTAACCATTTTAGCCTCCCTCAACTTTATAACGACTAAATTAATAGATCACTTCAAAAACTTCAATAGGGTTTTTCTTTCCTTTAACTTGAACAGTGCCAACTTCCTTAAATTCAAATAAGCTTTGAGTCACTTCATATACACTCCGACAGACTAAAATTTGCTCTCCTTTCGCAATCGATTGTAGCCTAGAGGCAACATTTACTTTATCTCCAATGGCGGTATAATCCATATGTTGAGGAGAGCCAACATTCCCAACAACCACTTCTCCTGAACTGATACCAATTCCTGTAATAAAGTTATTTCTAATCCAAGGAACAGGTATAGCTTTGATTCGATTTTGCATATCAATTGCTGTTTTAATTGCGCCTTGTTCACTATGAACTAATTTTGAAGGAGCGCCAAACATTGCTACAATCATATCGCCAACAAACTTATTAACCGTACCTCCATGACTAAAAATTACATCAACCATGTGAGTAAAGTATTCATTTAAGTAGTCTACAATTAATTCGGGTGCTAATTCTTCACATTTACTCGTAAAGTCTCTAATATCTGAAAATAAAATAGCAATATCTCGTTTAGCAGGAGCCAAGGATACTTCTGCTTTAGCGTCTAAAATAGCTTCTACAACTTTTGCCGAGACATAGCGTTCCAAATTACTTTTAATCCGTTCTTCTTTTAACTTTTGTTCATGTAAGATGGCATTTTCAATCGCAGAAGCAGCTTGGGAGGCTAAAGCGGTCAGAAGTTTTAAATCTGCGGCGCTATAGTTAACAGAATTTTGATTGCTGATATTAAGAACCCCAATGACTCCTTCTTTCGTTTGAAGGGGGGCACAAATTATGGAGTGAATCTGATTCTTACCTTTGATAAATCTGGGATCGGATTGGACATTATTCACAATTTCTGCTTTCCCACTAAGCATCACACTACCAGCAATTCCTTTGCCCAATTCTATGGGTGCTTTGGGGTCATATTCTTGACCTAAAGCCGCAATTAATTCAAACTTTCCGGTTTCTGGATTGACTAACATCAATGAACCGCTGGTTGCCTTAATTAATCGAGTAGCTTCGTCAATTACAAGATTGGCAACCTGTTTTAAATCTAAACAAGCCGCTAGCTGCCCTGAAATATTATAGAGTAGATTAATTTCTTTATATTTGTCCAATGTTTCACGGGCTAACATTTTTTCTTGAAGCTCTTTATTAGCAATATAGCTAAGTAAAAAAGCAACCGAGGATGCGTTGTTTTCTCCAATCACCCAGCCAATAATTTGATCATTAAGATGAACCGGATATTTCTCGAATTTTAAAATAGAATCTAGGGGCGGCGGACTTGAAGTTAGGGAATAAAGATTTTGGTTATTTGTTTTGGGTAATTCCCGTTGAGAATGTAAGTGAGGAAGGGCAAATGGAGTTAATAAACTCTCATCTCTATTGAACTCCAATACATCTTTAGAAGATTCACCAAACAGGACAGTGCCATTTGTCTCCTGAATTAAGATTGAAGTTCCTATTGCCTCAATCATTTGCTTCAGGAGAGATAAAACGTCTTTTTTAGAGATGAGCTTTTTAAGACTAATGGAAGCCATCGTTTTTTTCGTCTGCTAATAGGAAGAAAAGTACATTCTCTAGCCCTCTTTCAAATCGCAATGTCTTGACAATATTATGCCGCTCTGAGAATCCGGCATTGGCAATAATCATGTCAGGCTTTACTGAAATAGCTTTAGCTTTAAACTCCTCCCCATTAAAGGCTTCAACAACACTATACCCCTTAGCTTTTAGAACATCAGCTAACGTTTTGACGGCTGATACATTTTCATCAACAACTAATATTTTTTTCTTTGATCCTCCTTGGGCAATTAGAGAGTCAATTTCTTGCATCAATTCTTCAGGTTGAAAGGGTTTCGTAATATATTTATCAACTCCCAGTCGATAGCCCCGTTCTTGATCCTCAATAATGGATAAAATGATGATAGGAATGTCCATGGTTGACGGATCATTCTTTAACACAGCCGCAACATCAAACCCGTTCATATCCGGCATCATCACATCCAGAGTAATTAGATCGGGACGTTCTTGTTTAACCTGGGCGATCGCTTCTAAACCATCCTTTGCTTCCTTAACCTGATACCCTTGTGCCTCTAATTCCTGTCGTAAAAGTTTCCGAATGATCGCTTCATTATCAACAACCAAAACAGTTTTTTCATGGTAAGCCTCAAGAGGCGAAGCTTGAGTTGCCGCATTTCCTTGGAGTTGTTTAACTAAAGTATTAATATCAATCGCACTAATCTTCGCTGTGGTTTCAGTAGCGATGGGAAGAGTGAAGGAAAAATTACTACCCTTCCCTAACTCACTTTCTACCCAAATTCTACCTCTATGATGTTCCACAATTTGTTTACAAATCGGTAATCCTAAACCTGTTCCTTTGGGTTTGTCAGTTAACGTATCACCAACTTGCTTAAATTTTTCAAAAACCTTTAGCTGATCCCCTTGAGCAATACCCATTCCTGTGTCAATTACACTAATGATAATTTCTTGATCACTCTTTATCGCTCGGCAGGTTACTGAACCCCTATCAGTAAATTTTACAGCATTAGCAATTAAGTTAATCAAAACTTGGATCAGTCTATCTCTATCCCCAATCACATCAGGTAAACTATCATCCACCTCATCAATCAGTCGCAACTTTTTCTGCTGAAATAAAGCTGAAGTGGCTGCTAAAGCTCGTTCTACAACCTCTCTCACCGACACCGGGTGCATATTCCAATCAACTTTACCTGCCTCCATTTTGGCAATATCAAGAACATCATTAATTAAGGCGGTTAGTCTCTCTCCTTCGGAAACAATAATGTTAACATTTTCTCTAACCTGTTGAACCGTTCTTTGAGTTTTTTTATCCTCAGTTTGGATTTGATGAAATATCACGTCTTCCAATTTTCTCTTGATAATTTTTGCAAAGCCGAGTACCGATGTTAAAGGGGTTCTCAGTTCATGGGAAACCGTAGAAATGAAATCCGTTTTCATCTGATCCACTTCTTTTTCCGCTGTGATATCACGAATCAGAATCACTGAACCCAGAAACTCATTTCCCGCATCCTCTCCTGAAGAATTTTTATCAATTGCAGTTGCTACAGCTTGACCAATTCGACCCTCAACTAAATCGATTTCTGCGGTGAAAACGTCTCGGTGTTGGCTTTGAGTTTGTGTGACTAAATCAGCTAAACTATTGCTTAATACTCCTTGACACTCTTGACCCGTTATATCTATTTCTCCTAGACCAAACATTTTTGAAAAGGCTGGATTAAATCGAGATATTTTACCCTCTATAGTTGTAACGAGTAAACCATCAGCTAAATTATTGATAATAGCGGTTAAATAAGCAGTCCGTTCGTTAACAATACTCTCAAGAACTTGATTCAAATTTTCCACTCGTTGCCGTGAATCCGCCTCTGTTTGTTGTAGGCGTTTTGCTTCTGCTTCTGCTTGTTTTAAGAACTGTTCACGGACATAGACTTTATTTGCCATTGAGTTAAATAGGTGAGCCAAACGACCCAACTCATCACCTCTCTTAACATCAAGTTTGATATTCAAATCCCCTGCTGCAATCCGTTCAGTCGCCTCCATCAACTCAGTCAATGGATCGGTTATTTGTCGGCGTAGCACTAAATATAAAACTAATAGTTCCAACACCAATGCTATCACCCCTAAACCTAGAATGAAAGATGCCGTATCGATAGCAGGTTTAACTAAAATAGACTTAGGAAAAACCGTCACTAAATACCAATCGGGTTCATCAATTCGGGCTACAGCTAAGTATTCATTATATTCGGTATTTTCGATAATTACTTGATTAGCTTGCCTGTCTTTCACTAATGCAAAGATGCGTCGGAGGTGGAGATCATCCGAATCAAGAATATTAAATTTTCCCTCTTGTTCTTTAATGTCTTCCAACTTATCCGGATGCACAATCAAACGACCATCGCCTCGAAAGATCATGTTATATCCACCTTCAAGGCGATCTTGAATCATCCGCTCCATTAATTGAGTTAAAATAACATCATGGCCAATCGTAGCAATGTGTTTTCCCTTTAAATCAACTGGCGTTTCAACAGATACCATCCAATCCCTTGCTTGAGGATCGTAATACAGTCCCGTCCATACCGTCTTTCGCTCTGGATTATGTTTTTGATCAGCAACATAAACATACTCTTCATCCGGCATATATAAGTCAGCGGTTGCTCGCTGAACCCAAGGTGTTCCAGGCCAATAAATACTAATAATATTTTCGGGTGTTGTAATGTAAGTATCAACAAAACGATTATGCCATGCCGCTCCATAGGTACTCGTTAACTTGTAAAAAGTGAGTACACGCCGTCGAATATCGGCATCTATAGTTAGGTCTTCATCGATATAAACACCTGCATACTGGGTCGTATCAAATTCTTCAGGCGGCTGATCTTTCGGTCGATTTCGGATTACTCCATCCGACCATCTAACGAACAATTGATAAAATTCTGCTTGAGGGTCTTGATTCCCTAAATTGTCAAGCTGTTGCAATAATTCTTGCTTGAGTAGAATATGATTATCTACAGCTAAGGTAAATATTGCTCGTTCTCGTTGCCCCCGTTCTGTAACATATTTAGCGACTCGATCTAACGCTTCAGATTTGATGCTTGAGAAGGTATGCAAGTAACTTAAAACCGTTGATACAACGATTACGCCTGCAATCCTCAATGCCACACTAATTAATGTGTCCCGTGTAATCGATTTTCGCCAATTTGAGGTAGAAAATGACATTTTAGTTTAGTGGGTAATTACAGGCGTTTGCAACTTTGTAAGGTAAGCAACTCAATCTTGTTCGGTAGAGCTAAATTGTGTTTTGTTTCTGAATTCTGGCTCCTCAATTCTAGTGAAACTCAAATTAGGCACAATTAGATAATAAAACTCCTCTAAAGTCATTAACAAAAGTATCAATGGTTTCTTGGGTAATATTTTGCATTACAACAATATGTGCCCAATTCTCCATTGTTGATAACTGCCACTTTTCAACTAAAGGTTCAGGAGGTCTTTGGAATAAGACCGTATTCGAGAACGGATTAAGCAGGCAAGAACAGCCTATTGATTTAAGTTGCTCAAACAGATATTGAGCATTCTGAAGACAGACTTTTACTTCCTGAGCAAATCCCTGATAACCTCGTGTTCGCAAGGCATACCATAAAAAAATCGGTGCTTGACCGTTTCTTGATCCTAAAATTGTTGTATCTTTCGAGGCAATGTACTCTATATTCGTTTCAATCTTCTTGATCAGATAATTCCTACTCAAAACAATTCCACAGGGTATTGGAGTTCCAATAAACTTATGACCCGAAATTGCCACACTTCCTATCGGTTTAGTAAAGTCGATTTGTGGAGAATCGGCTAAGAAAGGAAGCATCATGCCAAACAGAGCAGCATCACAATGGATATAATAATTTTGGATATGATTTTTCTCTAGAGTATCAACAACTCGATCTAAATCATCAATTGCCCCCTTCATCGTCGTGCCAATGTTCAAATTGATAATAGCCGGAAGGTGACAATTTTTTTGTAGCATTTCTGCCAAATGTTCATAATCAATTTCACCATTTTTTTGCGAACGGACTACCACCGATGGAATTCTAAATAATCGAGCAGCTTTGGGAATGGAATAATGAGAATCCTCGGAGAAGTACAATAAACCATCGGGATAACATTCTCGACCTAAAAAAATTCCATAGAGGTTTCCTTCGGTTCCACCAGATGTTACATAACCCCAAGAATCCTCTGGACTAATTTTATAGAGTTCAGCAAAAAAACTTAAAACCTCTTTCTCAAATTTCTTGGAATCGACCTTATAATTTGAGTCAATGAATGGATCTCCCAAATTGATGACCGAATAGTCAAAGAATTTGAGCAATTGTTTATAGTCATAATTTAGGTTAAAAGGATAACCTGCATGAAGGGAGGTTTGCTGCTTGACATGATTTAACAGGGCAGCTAATTCTTGAAAGATAACTGAAGCCATTTTTCTCCTAATACCTAAAAAAATGATACTCTCGAAACAAAATCACCTTGGCGGTAGGTAGAAATTATCGGCTACACCCTTAAATATGTCGTTCGTTGTGGTTAAGCAATTCCAAATTAGCATAAGTTTAGATTGCTAGGCATGAAAAATCGCTAATTTTTTATAAAGATATGATGAATTTATAAGCTTTTATGAAAGGCAATAGTTTTAATTTTTTTCTTTTTTTAAAAGAAGGATAAGCCATTTATAAAAAGATTTTTATCGACGAATCTTGTCACAAGCTTTTATCTAAAAAAACCAAGTTTAGTCACTAATACTAGTGTCTTACTGTCTGACAAGATATCCGGATTATAAAAAATGTAGTTTTGTAAACTTAAGAGGTTTCCTTCAATAGACCTACTTAATACGAATTTTTCTTTATCCCCGCCTTAGATGATGAAACGGAGATGCAGTGAGGAGTATATATATCAGTCGCCACAATTGTTAGGACAATTGCTGATAGCTGACTGCTAATTGCTATAACAGCAATTTAAGTGAGTTTCCCATCCACAACGAAGCGTCATTAATACCGTTTCATCGCCCTTGCCATCTCTCGCTGATCCTGACGTTCCTTTAAGCTTTCCCGCTTATCATGAAGCTTTTTCCCTTTGCCTAGGGCGATCGTAATTTTGACTAGTCCTTGCTTCATATACATCTTCAACGGCACCAGGGTTAATCCCTCCTGTTCTACCTTGCCAATTAGCTTACGGATTTCCTTTTTGTGTAACAGCAGTCGGCGGGTGCGGCGGGGGTCATGATTGAAATAATCACTGCTACGTTCGTAGGGAGAAATGTGAACATTTAACAACCAGGCTTGACCATCACGAATTAAGGCATAGCCATCTCGCAAATTGACCTTGCCCTGACGAATCGACTTAACCTCCGTCCCCTTTAACTCAATTCCCGCCTCATAAGTCTCTAAAATTTCATAGCGGAAACGGGCTTGTCGGTTATCACTAACAATTTTGTAACCGTCACTTTGATCGCTCATATCAACAAATTTAACGTCTAACGCTGGAAATTGCATCATAGAAGCAATCTCTACAGTTGTGCTTGTTGTGTTACTACTTGTCACATCTTGGATGTAGCCGTCGTCGAGAGGCTGTCAGCCTATCAATTTCATAGTATTCGTTTACGCCATAAACCGTTAAACCCCTTCCCCCTCTCACCCTCTCACCCTCTCACCCCATCTCCCAGCTTTAGTCACCCAATTGTAAATCTTTGTTAAAGACTTGACTTTTTCTCTCTAAACGGTAACAATAAATACAGAAAGATAAATCGTTCATCTCTCAAAACCTGGACTAAATACCTTGCCAGTGATAACAGAGAGACGGAAGTAGGGAGAAATCCCGAAGGAACGCGCCTCATCTCACTACAAATTGCATTACGAGGCGAAAACCATGAAACTTACTTATCGAGGTATTCAATACGACTACAATCCTGCTACGGTAGAAACCGTTGAACCTGGATTCGGTGGCAAGTATCGGGGTTTAGACTGGCGATTTCGCAATCTGAAAAAGCCGCCCGTGTTACAACCCTCCGTTAACTTGACCTATCGCGGCGTTCGTTATCAAACCCCCGGAGTTGTAGCCAACAACAGCGATGAGCAAGCGAAAGTTCCTGTATTGTTGTCGATGCAAGATAAGGCTCGTTCCTTAATGCTAGATCGGCAGAAAGCTCTCAAAAATCGTCAGCTATCCATGTTAAATCGTTCAGCGGCAGAAGTTGGCTTGCCAGCCGTTCAGCACTGCTAGTGGTTCATAAAATCAATTCTGAAGTAGAGACGTTGCACTGCAACGTCTCTACTCTACAATGTAGAACTATAAATCGGCTAATTGGCGTATAAAGATTAAGAACTTTGGCTGAGGTAGGAACCCCTAGCGAAAGCAGACAATTGAAATTAAGGACAAATCAGAACCTGAATGGCATAGGGCTTGTGCGACTGAGGGACTAGCACGCTACCTTAAAAATCATCTGCAAGCCCTGTCTTTTTTTTGGTGTTTTTGTTGAACGCGATCGCTCTTCCCCACTCGCCACACAGGTTAATCATTCCCCAAACCCGGATTACTCAATTGGATTAGGTAGTGGTGTAGCTTCTGTCGGTGGAGGCTGTATTCCAGGCAGAATTGGCGGGATTTGTGGTGTGCCTTGTATAACTGGGGGGGGGATTGTGGCAGGCTGGGGTTGAGGTTGTGGTTGAGGCAATGGCTCTTCAAATCCTAACAGCAACTCACTCGTAGGAAAATAGGTCGCCCAATATTGCGTATCGGGGCGGCTTTTCCAATTTTGACGACTCACTTGTAATAATAAGACTGAGGCGATCGCACCATTATGTTCGCCGATAATCGTTACCGCCACATCCGTTACCAAAATATCCCCATCAAAACTCCGTTGTGCGGCTGCCCTCGCCACCGCTTCAGCGCGGCGTACAAAATTTTGGTACGTTTCCTCTGGCTGACTTCTCAGAGAAATGTCAACTCGCGCTGTGTAAGCTTGGGCAACTTGGGGGGCGATCATAGCTGTCATCAACCAACTCACACCCGTGCAGCCTAACAAAACAACAAAACTGAACGGCGCAATGTGTTTTCGGGCTATGGACTGGATCATTTTGGCAGAAGACAAGTTAATGGAACTGGAATGGATGGGTTGCCAGAAGCCCTGACTAGCCACTGACTCCCTAATTATTATTGAAAATCAGCCTTTTTCAGACCTGATTACCGAGAGTAAACCACCATGTTAAAAGATTTCATCTCTTATGGCGGACAATAGCCTCAGACTATAGAATGATTTTGTCTTAGATTATGCCTCTAAGCTGACCTTGGATTTCATGGGTATATATAATATTCCCTATTCCTCCTTCTGTGTTCCCGATTAAAACCAGACTTTCCGAGAGGCAAGAGGCGCTTATACCAAGTTCCGTTCATACGTAGTAGTTTCTTTCCCCCTTGTCCCCCAAGTCTTT
>DNGI01000188.1:23063-25206 GCA_003486645.1 Cyanobacteria bacterium UBA11370
TCCTATCTACTATCTTTGACCGCAACTTGGTATTAGACTCCAAGACCATTTAATAACAGACAAAGTTCCAACCTCTAACGTTGGTTAACCAAACCCATGGCAAATCACGCTTGCATCGCAATTGGCATCAACCGCTATCAGTTTTTACAACCCTTGAACTACGGACAAGCGGATGCACAGGCACTGCAACAGTTTTTGGTCGAACAAGCGAATTTACCGTCGGGCGAGTGTTTGTTGTTAACGGACAGTTCCCTACCGATTAATAATCAGCCAACCTATCCCAATCGGGAAACAATTTGGCAGTGGCTAGAAGGGAGTCGTCAGCATTCTCACACCAATGGCGTGAACTCCCTTACTCGGAATTGGCGTTGGTTCTTTTTCAGTGGCTATGGTGTTTGTTGGAAACAGGTTGACTACCTCATGCCTATTGATGGCAATCCTAACGATATTCCCGGAACAGGGATATCCGTGCGATCGCTCTTGAAAGCTCTCAAAGATAGTAGTGATGACAACATCTTAGTTATTTTAGATATCAACCGTTCTCCGGGTTTGCAAGCGGGCGCACCTGCGGGGGCTGAAACTGTAGAATTAGCTCAAGAAATGGGTATTCCACTGGTACTTTCGGCTCAACTCGACCAATTTTCCCATGAAGCAGCAGCCCTAGGAAATGGCTTATTTACCGCAGCCCTACTGGAAGCACTCCGCTATTATCATATCGACATTACCTTGGCGGATCTCGACCAATATCTGGGCGATCGCTTGCCCGAATTAAGTAAACACCACTGGCGACCAATTCAAACCCCGTTGGTCGTCATTCCTTCTCCAAACGTTAAACAGCAGCTTATTTTACCCACCGCCGTTAACTCTCCCATCCCTCAAAAGACGGACGAAGGGATCAAGGCAACGCCGATGTTTGGGAAAAGCCCCGATATCAAAGAAACTTATACTCAAGAACCTCCCAATGGAGCCACAGCACCCGGACAAAAAAAACCTGTACCGTCTTTAAGAGGGCAAGCCATGACCTCCCTAGTGCCAGCCACATCTACTGACTTGAATCAAAGGGCGTTAACACCTATGGAAAGGGCATCCTATCCGGAGTGGGAGTCTCAAAATACTACTCCTAAACGGCACTGGTGGCAACAAGGGTATGTCCTAGTCGGGGGTGTGGTACTGCTTTTGTTAGTGTTATTGGCGGCAGTAACGATTCGCAACCGTCCGGCTTGGATTGGTCAACAGACGATAGAAAGAGGGGGAGAGGAAGAGAGGGAGAGAGGAGGAGAGGGGGAGAGGGGGGGGATTTTGCCTTCTCAACCGATTGAGCCTTCTGCTAGCCCTAGACGGGAAGAGCCATTTGTGGTAAAGCCAACGTTAGAGTCGCCAACGTTGGATGAGAGTCGGTTGGAGGTGAATCAACAGACATTAGCTCAAGCCAAGCGGCTAATTCAACCGAATCAAGCGTCTCTGTTCAGTCAGGCGATCGCTCAAGCACGGCAAATTCGTCCGGGGGAACCGCTTTATAACCAAGCGCAGCAGGATATAACGCGCTGGAGTCAGGTGATTTTAGATTTGGCGGAAGGACGGGCGAAACAGGGTAATTTTGGGGGAGCGATCGCGGCGGCTAAATTGGTTCCTGGGGATGATCCATCAATTTATGGTAAAGCTCAACAGGCGATTAATCGATGGCAAGTTTCTGCAAAACAGCAGCAGCAAAATCAACGAATCATTCAATCGGCAAAACAACAATTGCGGCGCAATCAAGCTTCTTCTTATAATCGTGCGATTAACATTCTCCGGAAAATTCCATCGGGTCAACCAGGGTATGCCGAAGCTCAACAGTTAATTGCACGATGGAGTCGGCAAATTTATTTAATTGCTAATTCGCGGGCGTGGCAAGGAAATTTACGACAGGCGATTCAAACGGCGGCGTTAGTTCCATCGGGTACACCTTCCTATGAAACGGCTCAAAAGGCGATCAGTCGATGGAAAGTAGGACGGCGATAGATTTAACGTGAGTTCGACGAACTCAAAAAAGGGCAGCTTATACCAAGTTGCATTCATACGTAGTACTTTCTTTCCCCTTGTCCCCCTTGTCCCCCTTGTCCTCCAAGTCTTTCCTATCTACTATCTTTGACCGCAACTTGGT
>DNGI01000191.1:0-7730 GCA_003486645.1 Cyanobacteria bacterium UBA11370
TTATAGCGGGGGACTTCCCGGCGGCTTAGTTAAATTTTAGACGGTGCGGACAAAGAATGATGGTTTTGACGCGATGCCGAATTAGTGTAATGCCCAAGTACTTATCTACTACTTTTGAGTGCGGATACCCTCGCAAAGTAGCTTATCCCCCTCTGGTGCGTTGTACTTCAGATAATCCTCTACTTGAGTGCAAGCATCCTGCATGAGCTGATCGAGCTGTAAATCTGCTAAATTCCACAGAATTATAGTATGGTCATCACTGGCAGAGGCAAGGGTCTTACCGTCAGGGCTGAAACTCACACTAGTAACCCGCTGCTGATGTCCAATTAGGGTTTGGAGTGGGTTCCCGACTTTATCCCAGAGTTTGACAGTATGGTCTTTACTGGTAGAAGCAATAATAGTCCCGTCGGGGCTAAATGTGACACCTAAAGCATCATCCTGATGTCCTATCAAGGTTTTGAGTAATTTACCCTCTTGGCTCCATAGCTTAACCGTATTGTCATTACTAGCAGAAGCAAGTATCGTGCTATCAGGACTGAAACTCACACTAGCGATCGCACCTGTATGTCCAACGAGAGTTTGGAGAGGCTTCCCCTGCTTGCTCCAAAGCTTAACCATTTTATCTCCACTAGCGGAGGCAATCGTAGTTCCGTCAGGACTCCACGCTACACCCCAGACTGTAGCCTTATGTCCAGAGAGGGTTTGGAGAGTGTTGCTCTGCTTGCTCCAGAGTTTGATGGTATTGTCTCCATTAGCATAGGCGATCGTATTTCCGTCGGGACTCCAAGCTACACTCCAAACTGCATCTTTCTCCTTCTGTGTATTAAGACTTTGTAAGAACTTTCCTTCTTTATTCCAGAGTTTGACCGTTTTATCCTTACTGGCAGAAGCAATAGTATTTCCATCAGGACTAAAACTGACGCTGGAGATTGCATCTTCATGCTTCATTTGGGTTGGAATAAGTCTCCCCTGTTTAGTCCAAAGTTTGATAGTATTATCGGCACTAGCAGAGGCAAGGATATTGCCATCAGGACTCCAAGCGACACTCCAGACGGCATTGTTGTGAGCTTTTAAGGTTTTGAGTATCTTACCTGACTTGCTCCACAGTATGACAGTATTGTCCCCACTGCTAGTGGCAATTGTTTCACCGTCGGGGCTAAATCTAACGCTTCTGATTGAAGCCTCATGACCATGAAGGGTTTGGAGAGGTTTTCCCTGCTTGCTCCAAAGTATAACAGTATTGTCCAGACTGGCAGAGGCTATCGTAGTCCCGTCAGAACTCCAAACTACGCTACTGACAGAAGCTTTATGTCCAGTGAGAGTTTCGGGAGGTTTCCCCTGCTTGTTCCAGAGTTTGACAGTATTATCCCCATTAGCAGAAGCGATAGTCGTCCCGTCAGGACTGAAACTCAGGCTATTGACACCTTCCTTACAACACTCGAAGGACTTGAAAGGCTTGAATTGTTGACCATTACGGTTCCAGAGTTTGATTATCCCATCCCTGCCAGCCGTGGCAATTATCTTACCGTCGGGGCTAAAGCTGACGCTAGTGACCTCTTTTTGATACCCAGTGAGGGTTTGGAGGGGCTTGCCCTGCTTGCTCCAGAGTTTAACAGTATTATCCTCACTAGTAGAGGCAAGAGTATTTCCGTCAGGACTCCAAACTACGCTCTTGACAGGAGCTTTATGACCATTAAGATTATGGAGGAGTTCTCCTTCCTTGCTCCAAAGTTTGACAGTATTATCCCCGTTGGCAGAAGCGATAGTCGTCCCATCAGGACTAAAACTCACGCCATTAACACCATAATTACCCTCTTTAACGTTAGGTACTTTAGGTATAGTGTTGAGTTCTTGACCATTCAAACTCCAAAGTTTGATAGTTCCATCTCCACTGGCTGTAGCCATTGTGTTGCCGTCGGCGCTAAAACTAACATCGAAGACTGTACCCGTATGTTTGGTTAAGCGATTTTGCTCTCTGAACCCATCTCCATAAACTGCTGCCTGTAATGCTGTCAAAATCAAACTTTGAGTTTCGGGGTTTACCTTTTGTCTCAGTTTTTGGAGTTGACTCCCTACCCTAATTGCTTCAAGCAAGGCATTAAACTTTAGATCGCCCTCCGAGAGTACCAATGAAAATCGACTGACAGAATTAAGTTGAGCTGCCTGAGCCTCTTCAGCATTTTTCTTTTCATTGAGTGCTACTACCGTAGCATTTTTGGCTTTTTCCCTCTGATTGAGTGCTACTACAATACCAACCACAGCCGCTGCTAATAACATAGTGACAGCAACCAGAAAGAACTTTTGTCGTTTGGCACTTTTTTTCTGTTCTGCTAGTCGTGCTTCCGCTTCCTTAGTCCGTTCTTCCTGCAAACGCAGCATTTCGGCTTGTCGGTGTTTTTCTGCTTCTTCTGCTACAACAATTGCGTTTTGACTTGCCTCAATAAACTCCTTCTGCAAGGCAGTCGCGGCAGGTTGTTTCTTTTGGTGTTCAGTTTCCTGCAACCAGTTTTGAGCAATCAAAAATTCACTGCCTCGCAACAACAAATCAGCACTTTTATCGTTCTGCTTCCATTCAATTGCCCGTTGCAACCATTTCGTATGACTGTGGACGTGTATTCGATCCGTATCAAGGGTTCTCACCAACTGGTTAAAATTGGCATTAAAATCCTGCTCATTTTGATTAAAATCAATCCACTGTACCTTGGCTAACTCTGGATGCAAATCTGCCGTGTTTATCTCCCGATAGAGTACCGTCACAAAGCGTTTATTCAATGAGGCGGCATACTCCACCTCATCTTTACAATAGGGAGAATTCACTGAGCGTGGTGAGAGAATAAACAAAAGGTTATCACACACCTTAATTCCCCGATTAATCTCCTGCTGAAAATCACTCCCCGATGCAATACTTTCTTGATCAAACCAAGTTGTCTTCCCTTGAATCTGTAGGGTATCATTCAGCTTCCGAGCAAAATCTGCGTCAGCACGGGAGTAGGAAATAAACACATCCAGCGACTCAGCAGGCGGTTGCCGCAGACTTTCTTCAATAAATTCTTTCTGTAATGATGTAGGGGGATGCTGTGTCCTTTTGAGTGCCACCTTCAACCAAGTTTCAGCACTCGCTAAGTTATACCCCCGTAGCAAAACACTAGGGTTATCATGCTGCTGCTTCCACTTCAGCGCTTTAGTCAGCAGAATTTTATGTTCGCTATAGTAAGCCGCATCCTCATGCAAAATCTTCAACAGTTGGCTTTCATCAAGCAAGTAATCGTCTTCCTTCACATTGTCCGTGAGGTCGATATACTGTAACTGCCGCAGCATATTGGGAATCTGTTCTGGCGATGTTTCTTGCACTAACACCGGAATAATTCGCTTGTGCAGTGACACAGCCAAATCCAATTCTTGCTGACAATAATCAGAGTTAATCGCATCCGGTGAAAGCAGATAAATTAGATTATCCGCTTGTTCAATCCCCCGTTTAATCGCCTCCTCAAACGCTTCCCCGGTTTGAATATCCGTCTTATTCGTCCAAACTGTAATACTTTCTCGTCTCAAGCTATTGCGAATCTTCTCCATCGTCTCCCTATCCTTATCAGCATAGGACAGGAACACTTGCGTCATCAAGTTGTTAGCATTTTTGATACTTTCGGTAATGTATTCGCAATGCAAATCGCTAGGAATACAAGGCGGTTGCTCATCTTTAAAGCGTATCTTTAACCACGCTTCTGCCTGATGTTTTTCTTCTCCAACGAGCAGGCAACTTGTTTGCTTTTGATGCCGTTCCCACTCCAAGGCTTTGGTTAAAAAATGAGTATGATTTTTAACATAATCAGCATAAGACCGGATTAAATTAACTAAACCAACAAAAGACTTCTCAAAATCATCAATTCCCTCTCGAAAATACACCCAATTAATCTTACCAATCGCTGGGTGCATATTGGGAAAGCTCGAATGTAACCCTTTGAGTTTATAGGCTTCCCATTCTTCCGGTGTACCATTAGGGTTTCTCTGCTGCCAAGTTTCTTGAGGAATTTGCTCAACGTGTAACAGGGGAATAATCCGTTTATTGCGCTTGAGTGCTAACTCAATTTCTTTACGACAATAGGGCGAATTCACCGAATGGGGCGCAATCAAAAATAGAAAGTTATGTGCCTTCTCGATCCCATCATCAATTTGATTCTGAAAATCGACACCAAGGGGAATATCATTTTGGTCAAACCAAACCTTAAACCCTTCTTCTAGTAATCTCCCCTGGAGTTGGGTAGCAAATGCTTTACTATCAGCTCGTCCGTAGGAGATGAAGGCATCGCAAAATTGATTCACTGTATTGGTTAATTGATAGTTCTATTTTTGGGGCTAATTTAACACATAAAGAGTGTGAATGGATCGGGGGGACGCGATCGCTCTCGTGTTGGATTAAACTCAGATCTTGCACCAATCTCAATAGGGCGGTTGAAACCGCAGCTACACAAACAAAACCTGCCTATCGCGCTTGCGCTGCGCGTAGCGCACCACGCAGGTTTCAAAACCCTTGATTTTCCGGCGAGTCCGCGCAGGCGGACTTCGGTTTTATAGCCGCGAATTCCATTCGCCAGGGCTTGTTGCTTACGCACTCAGACCCATCAGCAACGACAGAATGAGGCTTTCAGCTTCTCCAGTAACACTCAGAACAACGAGATTTCGTTTCAGTACAGAAGTCCTAATACTATTGGGCAAGAAAAACCGATGCACGAGATGAGGGATACAAGAGTTTTTAACGACCGACACCCTACCCTTCTCGACCCTTGACCCGTTACACTTGATTGGTATAGACCAACAAATTTCCTCTTTGAACAATATACTCAACTCAGGCAGGGCGCATTCGGACAAATGCGTAACGGATTAGACGTGATGAAAATCACACAGTTTTGTTGTGCAAAGAGAAGACAGGGTTGAGCTGCAATTGCTAATCTTGGGAAGATGATAGGCATAGCAAGAGTTACAGCTACTCAAGCCTTTTGCTCCTGAAAAGGAATTGTCATTCCCTAGGAGGGGCTGTAGCCTTCAAAACCAATATTGACTCAGCGACTCTGTGCAACTACCACCCTCGGCAACTACAAGGGATTACCTCTAGAGAGATGACTGTTGTGAGGAACAATTCAATGCCAGATGCTGGTTGTCTTCCGTCTGAAGATTTATCGTTGGTGCTGCACGTTCAACTTTCGTTTAGAGTAGATTGACACCCCTAAGTTAAACAGGGCGGATCAGTCTCACATTCAAAACTCAAGACTCGTTGAATGAGGCGTAAACTCAAAAACCCATCCAGATATCAAGGTTTTGCTCACCTCCTACAACGGAAAACCGTTGGATTTACTCCTCGGCTATGAGGATGTCCCTATTATTGTTAGAGGTTAGAAGAGATAAATAAGTCGGAATTGGATGAAAATTGCTGTAATCAACCTGGTAAAACGTTACTAATGGACTGCCTGAAAAAGCCTGCAAGGAAAAATTATGTCTAATACACACCACTTATTCACAATTCACTTTTGGGGCGTTCGAGGAAGTATTGCTTGTCCTGGCCCAGAGACGGTTCGATATGGAGGCAATACCCCTTGTGTAGAGATGCGAGTCGGTCATGAACGACTTATTTTTGACGGGGGTACGGGTTTGCGAGTTTTAGGACAGTCCCTACTTTCCCAAATGCCAGTCAAAGCCCATATATTTTTTACCCACTCCCACTGGGATCATATTCAGGGGTTTCCGTTTTTTAGTCCCGCTTTTGTTAAGAATAATCGTTTCGATATTTATGGAGCGATCTCCCCCAACGGTTCAACGATTGAAAAGCGTCTGACTGATCAGATGACTCACCCCAATTTTCCGGTTCCCTTGCGGGTGATGCAAGCGGATCTGAGGTTCTATGATCTCGAAGTTGGCGAATCGGTCAAGATTGGAGAAATTACGATCGAAAATGCTTTACTCAATCATCCTGGTGAAGCGATCGGCTACCGTGTTAACTGGCGAGGGTATTCAGCCGCCTACATTACCGATACAGAACACCGCCCAGAAGGTTTAGATCCGAATGTCTTTAGGCTAGCAACTGATGCGGATGTAATGATTTATGACGCTACCTATACGGATGAAGAATACTATGCTACTAGGATGGGCTGGGGGCATTCCACCTGGCAAGAAGCGATTAAGTTAGCCAAAGCGGCGAATGTGAAAAAACTGGTAATCTTCCACCACGATCCCTTACACAATGATGATTTCCTCGATCGCGTCGGCGAATTAGCGGTTCAGCAATATAAAAATACAATTATGGCTCGTGAAGGTCTAGTCATTTCTTTAGCCGAGTCCCCTGTACCCAATCCCATGCCTCTGCAAGAGGTCAAGATTTCTGTTTAAACCCTTCAAACCAATGACACAAAACTATTCTTCTAGGTTCCCAGCTAGGCTTTCTAAGATAGCAGGGAGATTCCCCTTTCCTTTTTCCTATTCCCTACCCCCTACCCCCAGTCCCTCAAATGTGTAAAAATGTAAAGCGTGTGGGTTACTTCTTCTCCAGCCACTGCTTTAACACCAACCGCTGTTGCCCTAGGAAACTTTGACGGCGTTCACCGAGGGCATCAAAAAGTTATTCAGCCGATTTTACAAGTATCTGGAGCCTCACTCCCCTTAAATGGCCAAAGTGAGTCTAACCTTGTCAACTTGCCTAACCTCAAAACCTCTTGCCATCCGCAACCTGATACCCAAACGGGGCGTATTTATGCTACAATGGCAACCTTCAGTCCTCATCCCCGTGAATTTTTTTCCGGTCACGCGTTGAAGCTGCTGACACCACGGTCAGAAAAGGTGGAACAGCTTGATAGTTTAGGGATTGAACAGCTTGTTTTGCTGCCGTTTGACCGAGAACTCGCCTCTTTAAGTCCGCAAGATTTTGTCGAAAAGATTTTAGTTAAGTACTTACAAGTTACTCATGTGAGTGTGGGAGAAGATTTTCACTTTGGGTATCGGCGAAGTGGAACCTCTAAGGAATTGCAGGCGATCGCATCCACGTATGGAATTGATGTGACGATTGTGCCGTTACAAACCTGTGAAGGGGAACGGATTAGTAGTTCTTTAATTCGCCAATCCTTGGAAGAGGGCGATATTCCTAAAGCCAATCGACTCTTAGGACGAAACTATACCTTAAACGGTGTGGTTGTGCAAGGGCAACAGTTGGGTAGAACGATTGGATTTCCTACCGCTAATCTCCAGATCCCACCAGAAAAGTTTTTACCCCGGAAAGGAGTTTACTGTGTACGAGTTCACAGCGCCTCACTATCCTCCCATTGGGGTGTTATGAATATTGGAGAACGACCGACGGTTCAGGGCACAAGTTTAACCGTTGAGATTCACCTGTTAAACTGGTCAGGAGATTTATACGGTCAAACCTTAAGCGTGAGCTTGGAACAGTTTATACGACCTGAACAAAAGTTTGCTTCTCTTGATGCCCTTAAAGCCCAAATTCAGGCAGACTGTGAAGTAGCTAGAGGTTTTTTTGGGAATGGGGGGTAGGGAATAGGGTATGGGGTGTGGGGTGTGGGGTGTGGGGAAGAGACATTTTTATGGCAAGGTTTGTGTACTTGCGTTTCATGGATGTTTCCTACAAAAGTTCGACTTTAGCAGCTTTTGTTCGCTGTTAACGAGTTCAGGAATTCCCGAATCAGAACAAGAAATCTATTCAAATTGCTCCCCCACACCCTACACCCCACACC
>DNGI01000191.1:7938-21097 GCA_003486645.1 Cyanobacteria bacterium UBA11370
CCTACACCCCACACCCTACACCCTACACCCCGGACGACTATTTAATAGATGCAACTTGAAACACATCAGCTTATGAGAGAACGGATTGAGCAGTTAACAGAAAATTTGGGTCGTACTATTGTAGGTAAAGCGGATGCGATTCGCTTGGTGCTAGTGGCGCTGCTAGCAGGGGGTCATGCTTTACTAGAAGATGTTCCTGGGGTGGGGAAAACCCTATTGGCTAAATCCTTGGCGCGTTCCATTGATGGACGGTTTCAGCGGATTCAATGTACGCCGGATCTTCTCCCGACTGATATCACGGGTACGAATATTTGGAATCAGCGTAGTGGTGAGTTTGAATTTCTCCCTGGCCCTGTTTTTGCTAATATTTTGCTGGCGGATGAAATTAATCGAGCAACACCTCGTACTCAGTCGGCTTTGTTGGAGGTAATGGAGGAACGGCAAGTTACAGTGGATGGGGTTTCTCGTGAAGTTACCCAACCGTTTTTTGTAATTGCTACCCAAAATCCAGTTGAATATCACGGGACTTTTCCCTTACCAGAGGCACAAATGGATCGATTTATCCTATCGTTATCGTTAGGGTATCCGACTCCGGAAGAAGAACTCCAGATGCTGCAACGCTATCAGGATGGGATGATGGTTTCGGAACTAAAACCTTGTATTTCTACCCAAGATGTTTTGGAGTTACAGCATCTTTGCAATCAGGTAAAGGTAGAAACCTCTCTACAACAATACATTCTCAATTTAGTACGAGCTTCTCGTGAAGCGGAAGATGTGATGTTGGGGGTGAGTCCTCGTGGTACGCTAGCTTTACAGCGCACGGCTCAGGCATTGGCGTTTCTGGATGGTCGAGACTATGCTATTCCTGATGATGTTAAGTTTTTGGCACCTCATGTCTTATCTCATCGTCTGATTCCAACAGGAGGTCGTCAAGCGAAACCGATTGTTGAACAGTTACTGCGTTCGGTGTCGATTCCTTAAGTTGTTGGTTGTTGGTTGTTGGTTGTTGGTTGTTGGTTGTTGGTTGTTGGTTGTTGGTTGTTGGTTGTTGGTTGTTAGTTATTTTTGGCTAGTGATTACTAAATTAATAACTAATGACTAAGATAAATTTGGTCACAAGTCCCGGATTCGTCCGTAGGGAAAAATCCAAAATCCAAAATCTAAAATCTAAAATCCAAAATCTAAAATCCAAAATCCAAAATCCAAAATCGAATGGCTCATTTGTTAAGAATTCCAGGGCAAAAACGAGGGCGATCGCCTATAATTTTATTCCTAGTTTTGCTAGTGTGGAGTGTCGTGTTGGGATGGGGAATGGCGCTGGGGTTGAATGCGACGGAAAAACCGGAGATTGAGCGAGGAATGGAAGTGGCGATCGCAACAGTTGATCCGGTTCCAGAACGCTATCAGCAAGGATTAAAACTTTACTTAGAAAATTGTGCAAGTTGTCACGTTGCCTTACCACCGGAAGTGATGCCATCGGAAACGTGGCGAAGGCTACTTTTAGAACCAAAGGAACATTATGGACGGCAATTAGAGCCAATTGTGCGCCCGTTTATATTGATTGTATGGGATTATTTGCGGGCATTTTCTCGTCCCTTGGAGAAGGAGGAAAAAATGCCGTTTCGAGTGAGTGAATCTCGTTATTTTAAAGCGTTACATCCCCAGGTTGATTTGCCTCGTCCCTTGAGTGTTAGTAGTTGTGTGAGTTGTCATCCGGGTGTTGGTGATTATGATTATCGGAGTTTATCTCCGGAGTGGGAAGGGCAATAATCTCATGTCCGGTATATAGATTTAGGAGTAAGGTGGGCACTGCCCACCTGTCATCCGGATGTTGGTGATTATGATTATCGGAGTTTATCTCCGGAGTGGGAAGGCTCAGATCTTGCACCAGTAGCAATAACCGCCAGAGAATAAATTCTCTGTCTAATAGCTTAAGTCAGTTAAAACTGACTGGCATCATAATTTCAGTCCATTAAAACTGAGATCTTGCACCATTCTCAACAAAGCGCTACAACCCTTGATTTCTCGTTAACGTAATCACCAAAAACCTAGCTTTTACAGGCTTATTGCGACTGGTGCAAGATGTGAGTTTCAACCGACTTGAACTATGAGACAGTGGTTTTAACCACTGGCGGGTAACTGCCCACCCTACATATAGGAGTTTTAGCTAACAACTAGGCAAATTTAGTCAGCAATCCCAATAACTTTTTCGATGTGGGTGTAAGTAGGGTTCGACGGTAAGCATCCGCTGCTTTTTTCATTCCTTCCGCTTGAGTTGGATAGGGATGAATTACACTACTTAACTTACTCAACCCCACCTTACCCACAATTGCCGTTGTTACTTCACTAATCATTTCACCTGCATGACGGGCAACAATGGTTGCACCTAGAATTTCATCCGAACCCTTTTTATGGATAATTTTGACAAATCCATCCTCTTCCCCATCAGCGATCGCCCGGTCTACGGTATTAAACGGAATCTTGATCGTATTAACATCAATTCCCTTTTCTTGAGCTTCATGTTCATACATCCCAACATGAGCAATTTCAGGATCAGTATAAGTTGCCCAAGGCATTACTAAATCGCTGAGTTTGTACCGTCCCACACCAAAGGGAGAAAATAGAGTATTCTTAATTACAATCCGCGCTGCTGCATCGGCGGCATGAGTAAATTTCCAGTTCATACAAATATCACCCGCTGCATAAATTTGAGGATTTGTAGTTTGGAGATAATCATTAACAAATACCCCCTTTCTTTGGTCGTAGTCTACTCCAACTCCTTCTAAATTCAAGCCTTCTACATTCGGGGCACGTCCCGCACCTGCTAAAATTTCATCAACTGTAATGGATTCCTCAGAACCATTGCAATTAAAGTAGAGAGTTTTTCCCTCATCACTCTTAACAACCCGATTCATTTTACAACCCAAAACTAGGCGAATGCCTTCTCGCTTAAAAACATTTTGGACAATTTCCGCTGCATCCGCATCTTCTTTATTTAAAAGATGAGAACCGCGATGAAAAAGCACTACGTTACAACCCAAACGATGGAAGGATTGGGCTAATTCACAGCCAATTGGACCACCCCCAATAACAGCTAAACGTGGCGGACGTTCAGTCAGGGAAAAAACGGTTTCATTGGTGAGATAACCCGCCTGTTCAATTCCTTCAATTTGAGGTCGAACGGCTCTCGCACCTGTAGCAATCACTGCTTTTTTAAAGCGCAGAACTTTATCTCCAACTTGGATGGTATTAGAGCTAGAAAAACTACCATTACCTAAGAAAACATCAATCCCAATTTTTTGAAACCGTTGAGCAGAATCATGATGGCTAATACCTGCTCGCAGCTTACGCATTCGTGCCATCACCGCAGGAAAATCAACTTCGATTTGTTCGGGTGAGTGGATACCAAATGCTCTTGCTTCCCGCATTTCAGCAACAACACGAGAGGAGCGAATTAAACATTTAGATGGCACACAACCGACATTTAAACAATCCCCTCCCATTAAATGTTTTTCAATCAATGCGACTTTCAACCCTAACCCTAAACCTGCTGCACCTGCGGCTACAACTAACCCAGCCGTACCCGCACCTATTACAACCAAGTCGTAACAATCAACAGGTTTGGGATTAACCCAATCTGGTGGATGAACGTAATTAACCAGTGTTTGGTTATACTCATCCATCGGTGGAACAGTTACTCTATGAAATTCAGAATTTGTCATAGCTTACTCCAAGAACTAGTGGCAACGGATTTGGCAACGGATTATGTAACGGATGTAACGGATAAACAGATGTAAGAGATAAGGTGAAGTGGTATTTTTTAATGTTAATTTATGAGTGAATTTTAACAGGAAATAAATCTCTGTAAAAAATGACCCTAAATAACCGCTGTAAAAATCAACCACTTATCCGCTACATCCGTTCCCCCATTCGTTGCCACATCCGCTGCAAAATGAATTCTTCATCATTAAACATCATCAAACTGTTTCATCAGAAATAGTATTATTTGAAACGCTTTCATCTAAGGCTTTTTTAGCAATCTTGGTGACATAAATTGTGACGGCAACTGTGGCGATAAACCCGATAATCCGAATGGCCCATTGCACCGTAGGATTCGTAGGTTGAGATTCAGTACCAACCATGGCAAGGCTACCTGCTAGAGAACCGATATAAACGTACATAATTGTGCCAGGAATCATGCCAACTGAACCCAAAAAGTAGTCTTTAAGAGACACTCCAGTTAAGCCGTAAGCATAGTTTAAAAGATTAAAAGGAAATACAGGAGAGAGTCGAGTTAAGAGAACTATTTTAAATCCTTCTCGACCCACGGCTTCATCAATTGCTTTGAATTTATCATTTCCTTCAATTTTATTAGCCACCCATCCCCTGGCTAAATATCGTCCCACTAAAAAAGCAGCGGTTGCTCCCAATGTTGCACCCATGAAAACGTAGAGGGAACCTAAAACTACACCAAACACAACCCCAGCACCTAAAGTAATAATTGACCCTGGCAAGAACGCGACTGTTGCGATAATGTAGAGTGAAATAAAGGCGATCGCACCTGTAGATCCAAGGTTTTGAATCCACAGTAAGGCATTTCGCAATAATTCTTGGGGATTAAATCCTGAAGCATTGGCAGATTCTTGTGCTAAAGCGGGAGCAGTAGTAATAATTAATGTTAATAATGTTAGTCCGGTTAGTTTGAGCAGTTTTTTCAAGTTCTTGGTACGGGATTGAGCCTTTATCCGTTTTTCTCTCATGGCTTGACCTCGTTCAGTGCCAGTTGATCGCTTTAATTGTATTATTATTGAGGTAATAATCTGAGAATTTGCTTAAAATATACCTATTTTTTGTTTAAAAATAGAGTATAAAGGAAACTACTGGAGTTGAGTTTATTGAGTTGATAAAACTCCATCAATAAATTGCTGCATTCGTTCAAAATGCGATCCTTTCCAATAAATTTGGGCGCATTCTTGACAGCGATGAAATTCATTGATGCAAAGTCGTGTCTTTTCTGGCAGTTGATCGATAATTGATTCCTTATTGATTAATTCTAATAAACCGTTACAGCGAATACACCTGTAAAAGGGTAGTACTGAACTAAATAAATTGAAGCGATGCAGAACTTCTACTACTTGTTTTTCCGGATTAGTTGATCGAACATAATATCCATAAATGACCTTACTACGCATTAGCAATCCTTTATCACGAGTCAGTAAAATCCGCTGTTCATCGGCTGAAATTTGAGCTAATTCTATGTCGTCATAGTCGTTGCGATATAAGGTATCAAATCCTAACATTCGCAAACCATTTGCCAGTTTACCTAAATGAATATCTAAAACAAAACGATAATCCGATAAAATATTAGGTCTGACACGAATTTGGGGATTGATCTCACGACCAGTGGAAATGGGATAAACTGTGATGCGATCGCCATCTTGGACGATGTAGGAAAAATCCACAGATTGGCTATTAACCACAATAAATTCGACTTCAGGATGAGGAACTCCTAACGCTTCAATCATATCTTTAATTGAGGCTCGACCTTTAAAAAAATGGGTAAAATTTATATTCTGTTTACTCGGTGGTAAAAAGTAATTGAGTTCGGCTAGGAAGTGAAAATTTGCTTTTGCCATAATAAAAATTGTGATTAAATTTTAATTGTAATATCTACAGACATTCCAGCGACTTATCTCTATAGTTACACGACTCATTACATTCCGAATTCAGAAGTCATAATTCTCAATTTTTCTTCAATTTTATTTCTCTGTGACGTAACGCCACCAACCTGAGCGCCTATCAGTGGCAATATTAAGATAACGCTGTTTCTCCTACTCTCCATTCCCTACACCTCACTCCCTATTTTGGATCTTCTCCAAACCCTTAATTAAAGCCATTTGTAAAGCTTGAGTGAGTGCTAGCGCCGTTTGCTTATCATTTTTCTGACGATAGTCTTGACTGTAAAGGGGTGGACTAATATGAATAAATACTTTAGCTCTTGGATAAGCACCAGGTTCATAGCGTAAAGCAATAGGAATAATTGGAATTGTTGAGGTTTTTTGTGTCATTGCTTCAGCTTGTAAAACCAAACGAGCTAAACCCGTTTTAAGCGATCGCAACGGTTGATCACGAACAATTCCTCCTTCAGGGAATATAACCAGTTTCTTTCCCGCTTGTAACAGTTGAATAGCACCCCGCAGGCTGGAAATTGTCGGATGATTTAAGTCAACAGGAAAGGCTCCAAGTCTTTGAATTAGCCAACCTTGAAATTTTTCAAACTGATTGGCATTGGTTAGAAACCAGAGAGGTTCTTTGCTCACTAAAGCAACGATTACTGGGTCCCAACGGCTGAAGTGTTTGGGAGCAAGAACAAAAGGGCCAGATTTAGGTAAATGTTCCAGTCCTTCAGTGAAAATTTTGCTAAAATAAAGATTCATAAAAACACGATGAATTGGAAAAATAGACCAGTAAAGCCAAGGACTTACAGAAGCTTTTGAGGGAAGGTAATCCATAGACGATAGGTAGGTTTTACAGTACAGATTGAATTGACAAAAACAGATATTTTTTAATTTTATTTAAATTCCTGTTTGATTGAATCCATTAATTATTACAATAATAAATTAAAGAACAGTAAGTGCTACCCCTCTGTTGAGGCATGATAGGCGTATGTCTCTATTTTGTTCTATACAACTGAGAACGGCTAGAGTAGCATAACCCTTCCATAGAAATCCCAATTCCCCCTTCTCGATTGTGAGCTTAGATGAATACCACGGCAACTGTAAACTTAACTAACTGTGATAAAGAACCCATTCATATTCCGGGTTTTATTCAGCCTCAAGGCGTTCTCTTCCTCTTAAAAGAACCTCAACTAGAAATTGTACAAGTTAGTAAAAATACGATTAAACTGTTAGGACTCTCTCCTCAACACTTTCTGAACAGAACGTTATCAAACTTCCTACCTCAAGACCAAATTGACTCTCTAAACAACTGTCTTGCGGAGGATTTTGAAAACGTCAATCCCTTAAAACTCTCAATTCAAACTCCAGATCGTACCTGTATTTTTAATGGCATTATTCATCGTTCAGAAGGAATGCCAATTCTTGAACTCGAACCAGCGATCGCTCAGGACGAGTATAATTTCTTTGAGTTCTATAAAATGACAAAAGGCACTCTCAGCCAAATGCAAAACGCATCAACATTATCGGAACTCTGTTCGGTAATCGTTCGGGAAGTGCGAAGACTGACAAAGTTTGATCGAGTTATGGTGTATCAATTTGACACGGAAGGAGCGGGTAGGGTTATCGCTGAAGATAAGCGAGAAAATCTTAATACTTTCCTGGGTTTACACTATCCCGACACAGATATTCCCAAGCAAGCAAGACGACTCTATAAACTGAATTTAATTCGGCTCATTCCAGATGTTAACTATCAGCCTACCGAACTCATTCCTACCTATAATCCAGTAACAAATCGACCTTTAGATTTAAGTTTTAGCGTGTTGAGAAGTGTTTCTCCCATTCACATTGAATACCTCAAAAATATGGGTGTAGCGGCTTCAATGTCTATTTCACTCATTAAAGATAAGCAGTTATGGGGATTGATCGCCTGCCATCATTATTCACCTAAATTTGTCCCTTATGAAATTCGGACAGCTTGTGAGTTATTCGGGCAAGTTATGGCATTAGAGATTGCGAATAAACAAGATAATCAAAACCTCGATTATAAAGTGAGATTAAACCATATTAAATCTGATTTTATCAGCCGTCTTTCTGAACAAGAAAACTGGGTAGATGGATTACTCAGCGAACCCGATAACTTACTGGCTTTAGTTGGCGCTCAAGGTGTGGTGATCTGTGAATCAGGACACATTACTCTCATCGGTCATACCCCAAAATTAGATGAAGTTCAAGCCTTAATTGACTGGGTAGGAGAACAACTTAACAATGATATTTTTTCAACCGATTCTCTCCCGCGACTGTATCCCAAAGCTTATACATTCAAAGCCGTTGCTAGTGGTTTACTTGCCCTCGCCATCACCAGAACTCAAAAAAATTATATTTTATGGTTTCGAGAAGAAGTGCTGCAAAGTGTCAATTGGGCAGGAGATCCGAAGAAACCTGTTAAAGTTGAAGCCGATGGTAGTTTGACCATTTCTCCTCGGAAATCGTTCGAGTTGTGGAAAGAAACGGTACGCGGAAAATCCTTACCCTGGCAACAATGTGAAATTGATGGAGCGATTGAATTAAGAAATGCTATTGTTAGAATTGTTCTTCATAGAGCGGCTCAACTGGCAGAACTAAATGTCGATTTAGAACGTAGCAATACTGAACTCGATGCCTTTGTTTATATCGCCTCCCATGACTTGAAAGAACCGCTACGAGGAATTCATAACTATTCAACATTTTTGCTAGAAGATTATGCTGATGTCCTGAATCTAGAAGGAGTTTCAAAACTCGAAACTCTAGTGCGTCTTACGCAACGAATGGAAGATTTAATTAATTCATTGCTACATTTTTCTCGTTTGGGGCGGAATGAACTAGTCATGCGCCAAACGAACCTTAATGAATTAGTTGATAATGTCATTGAGGTGTTGAGAATGAGCAATCATAAATCAGAATTTGAAATTTGTATTCCTCGCCCTCTACCGACTATTCAATGCGATCGCATATTAGTTGAAGAAGTATTTACCAATCTCATTGGTAATGCGCTCAAATACAACGATAAACCTGAAAAATGGGTAGAAGTGGGTTGGTTAGATCCCGTTGAGCATGAAAGAATTTATCAATCCCAGTTTACTGACGAGGTAAAACCTCCTTTAATCTTTTATATTCGAGACAATGGTATTGGGATTCGAGAGAAGCACATCGATACCGTTTTTCGTATTTTTAAACGTCTGCATGGACCTAACCAATATGGGGGTGGAACGGGTGCAGGATTAACCATTGTCAAGAAAATTGTTGAGCGTCATGGAGGTCGAATTTGGATTGAATCTACCTACGGTGAAGGGAGTACATTTTATTTTACATTGGGCAATTCAGGGGAGAGATAGTGACAGATACTCGGATTTTATCCCAACAGAATTTCCGTCCATCCTTACTCGTGATTGAAGATAGTGATGAAGATTTTGAAGCCTTTATACGAGTCATTCAACAGTTGTCTATTAAAAATTCTATCTATCGATGTACTAATGGGGATGAAGCCTTAGACTTTCTTTACCGTGCGGGTGAGTATAGTCAAGAAGGTGCTGCACCTCGTCCAGGGGTAATTTTGATGGATCTAAATCTACCAGGAACAGATGGGCGAGATTTGATTAAGCAACTGAAGCAGGATGAGAAACTCAGATCAATTCCTGTGGTTGTATTAACAACGTCTTCTAATTCTAAAGATGTGGAAATTTGTTATCAATACGGAGTCAATAGTTATATGGTGAAGCCGATGGGAATTCAGACATTAAAGAAAATACTCCATGATTTTTTTAACTATTGGTTTGAAAGTGTTGTTTTGCCTAATGTAGTTTAAGTTGATTTCTGAGTAGACGCATTGAAATTGGTATGACTAGGTTTCATTTATTTAAGGCTAAGATGAATATACCCCTACTCAACACTTAGTTATGACGGCTGTTACTTCAAGACACTTTACCCTAGCTGAATACCACCGTCTCGGAGAACTAGGATTTTTTGGTGCAGATGAACGGGTTGAATTAATTCGGGGCGAAATTATCCAAATGCCGACTAAAAAAACACCCCATTCAGTGTGCAATACCCGTTTAATTCGCCAATTAATTTTACTCTTAGGTGAACAAGCGATCGCCCGTGGACAAGAACCCATCATTTTGCCTGCTGACAGCGAACCTCAACCCGATGCAGTAATTGCTCGCTATCGATCTGATGATTATTTATCTTCTCACCCCCAACCTGCTGATATTCTACTCGTTATCGAAATTTCCGATAGTACCCTAAACTACGACCAACAAACTAAATTATCCCTCTACGCAGAAGACGGAATTGCTGATTACTGGATATTTAACCTAGTAGAAAATCACTTAGAAACCTATTGCGAACCCTACCAAGATACACAAGGCAAATTCAACTATCGCTCAAAACGAATTTTTTTACCCAATGAAGTAGTCACTCTACCCAATTTTCCCGAATTATCCCTCGATTTAGCTGATGTTTTCCCTTAATTAAAATCCATATTCAAATTCTTTTTCCCCCACTCCCCACTCCCGGTCTCCCCACTCCCCACTCCTAACGTTTACTGAAACAAATTCTCCACCCAACTTGACGGAACCAAATTAGCCGTATCCCGCAGAATCAAGAAAATCCCTAAACCCAACAACAACACCAATCCAGTTTGCATAATATTCTGCTGAACTTCAGTGGGTATCGGCTTCCCTCGAATCCCTTCAATTGCCAAAAACGCCAATTGACCCCCATCCAGCGCAGGCAGAGGCAAAATATTAATAATTGCCAAGTTGATACTAATTAGTGCTGCGAACTGGAAAAGATTTCCGGCATCTGAACGAGCAATATCTGCCCCAATCGCAACAATTGCAACGGGTCCAGAAACTTGTTCAGCCGTTTCACTAAAATTACTAATTAATTGCCCAAAACCCTGAGCCGTTAAAATAGCAATCCGTTGATATTCTTGTGCCCCATTACTGAACATTTCCCACAGATTCTTCCCACGCTTACGAACTACCTCACCATTCGGAGCAAGCTGCACACCAATTTTCCCTTTGCCATCCTCTCCCTGTTCCGGTATTACCTTCAGTGATAGGGTTTTTTGGTCACGCTGAATAGTCAATTGTAGAGGTTTATTAGGAGAGTCTTGAATCGCTTTCATGAGAGACTTAATCGCTTCTCGATTTGCCCCTAATGTTTCACCATCCACCGCTAAAACAATATCTCCAGCTTTAATGCCAGCTTGTTGAGCAACGGAGCTACTTTTTAAAGCAATTTCAGGAACTCGCACTCCGGGTTGAAAGTTGAAGTCCGTAATACCAACTGTACCAACCTGAGCAACTAGCAGAAAGTAAGCAAAAACCAAATTAGCAATTACACCTGCACTGATTACAATCGCTCGATCTAAAATGGGTCGGTTACGGAGTAAATTCGGGTCATTTGGAGGAATTTCACTATCCGGATCATCATCTGGAAAACCGACAAAACCGCCCAACGGAAACGCCCGAATTGCATATTCTGTTTCGGGTCCTTGATACTTCCAAATTACAGGTCCAAACCCCAGAGAAAAACGATTCGCATATATCCCTTGCAGACGAGCTGCCATAAAATGACCCAGCTCATGCACTACAATTAGAACCGCCAAGACTGCGATCGCCGCAAAAATCGCCAAAACTGACATAGAAATAATTGATCGAACAATAACTTACACTTCTTGATTGTACGGCGTGACACGCGATACCTGTCTGCTTCCCAGGTATTAAGCTGTTGTTCTTCAATGGAAGTGCAGGATTATGTCTCGGTATAGAGTTTTAATGCCTCCTGTAGCGCTACTGGAATAGGTGTTGGCATCATTTTCTCACCGTCTCGTC
Organism: Cyanobacteria bacterium UBA11370; assembly: GCA_003486645.1. GTDB lineage: Bacteria > Cyanobacteriota > Cyanobacteriia > Cyanobacteriales > Coleofasciculaceae > UBA11370. Next base: position 19,493 of record DNGI01000191.1, read on the forward strand.
GCATACAAGCTGCCTGCTGTTCGCCTTTCGCAATCAGTTCCTCACCGTCATCTGTAATTCGCCAGTATTCAAACAGCATGGTAATTCGATTTTGAGTGAATGAACTGAGGCGCATCCGAATTGTAACTTGATCGAAGGCATAAAGTTCTGAAAAGTACTCGCAGGAGACGCGAACAGTAACAAGAGCAAGTCCCTGAGATAAGTCTTTAATAATACTAGGGGCGCGATCGCGCAAGAACATTTCCCGACATCGCCCTTGCCAAAGAACATAGTTCGCATAATAAACATTACCAACTAAATTGGTTTCTTCAAAGCTGACGATGTGGTGATATTCGTAGGCTTTCATTAGGGGACGTGGGGAGTAGGAATAGCGCTCAGATCCCCGACTTCTTAGAGAAGTTGGGGATCTGAGTTTCAATGTTTATTTTTAGGTTGAAAGGTTCTTACCTGTGGGCGGGAAACGATGATAATACAATGCCACTAACATGGGAATTAGAACAATTAAATTATAGAACAAATGGAGTTCAATACGAGGTAGCCAAGGTGCGCCTGCAAAGGGTTTACTACTAAAGTTATGAGCCACTATTTGAGCAATACTTACAGGGGCAGCAAAGTCATAAAAGTTATCATGAATTAAAGCTTGACCGAGAAGTAAAGCGTGTTCTATGTGATGCCAAAATTGAATAGCAAAAGCAGTATCCCACCAAATTCTTGCTTGTCCGACAACAGCAGGACGCAGTAGCGCTAAACCAACTAACATAAATAAGGCGTGTCCGTAGTGTAGCCATTCAGTTTTCATTGTCCAGGGATAGAGTAATCCCAGTAAGCCCATACATTTAGGTCTTTCCCAACCCAGTATCCACAGTTGAAAGACTTGGGCAAAATGTTCGGCTAAATGAGTCAAAATCACAACCATAAAAATGCCCATTGCTAGTTTGTGCCAGCGTCCGTTAAGGGTGTGACTGAGGGCATGATAGGCATTTAATAGGGGGTTGTTTGAGTAATTTCTAGCAATTGTCATGATTGATTTCTCCTGGTTTTAATAACTCCAATTTCAACAAAGTTTTGTTGGTTTGTGTTCAATCCTATTTCTATTTGATTTCTCCTTACTCATTCAAAATTCCTTAGTAACGAAGGGATTCCAATGGTGTCAAAAGGTGATTGTTTTCCTTCTCTTTATCTACCAAAACCCCAAACACCAAAGGCTTTTCAACCTCCCGTACCGAAACAACAAAAGTCGAAATTACCTTCTCTCCAGATTTCAACCACACCCCACCATCAGCAGTACTTTCAACCAACACTAAAGGTGCATTCACCATCGCCCCAGCTTTTTTTAAACACTCACTCGCCACCCAAACTCGTGTCGCTGCGGTATCTAAACCGTCTAACATTTGCTGGGCAATTATATTAGCTAAAGCAAATCGTTCTACCCCTAATAAATCTCGCCAAATAGCAGGAGTTCGCGCTTCCACCGCTTCTACATCACATCCCTCAGAACCGGATACTACGAGGGTTAAATCTCCCATATGTGCCACTGATACGGCTTTCCCATTGAGGAGTTCTGGTTTACCATCGGGACGGCGAGTGATAGATCGGAAGAGCGTC
>DNGI01000414.1:0-5865 GCA_003486645.1 Cyanobacteria bacterium UBA11370
AACAACTAACAAACAACCAACAACCAACAACCAACACCCAACAACCAACAACCAACAACCAACAACCAACAACCAACAACAAAAAAACTTATGTTAATTCCAATTACCCGCCAGAAGTTTGAACAACTTATTCCTCTAATTGCCACAAGTCCCCAGTATTCTTATTATTGGGGGAAGGTGTCAGATTTTTTAAAGCGACTATTAATTTCTGTTGTAGCTGTAGTCGTTGTTTTAGTTGTAGGAGGATTGTTGGGTCAGGGGTTTGAGGCCTTACGCTTATTATTTAGTATTATTGCAGGACTTTATTGGTTTTGGAGTCCTGTCTATTGGGCAAGTAGGCGAAATATTGAGGTACGCCGATATAAATATAGTGGTTTCTGGCGGGGTGAAGTGTTGGATGTGTTTGTGACAGAAGAGTTGATTGGAACTGAAGAAACCGTTAATAATCGCGGTGAGTTAGTGATTGTAGAAAATCGGGAACGCCGTCTTAATTTGGAAGTCGGTGATGAGACAGGATTTGCTACATTGATGCAAGCACCGTTACGCCGGACTCATAAGGGAATTGCTCCCGGTCAAATTGCGGAAATGTTAGTAATGTCTAATCAACCGGATCTGGCGCGTATTGCTAAAACGAGTGATATTTATATTCCTAGATTGGATGTTTGGGTGAGTGATTATCCGTACTTACAACGAAATATTTTTAGTCAAGTTAGTCGGACGTTAAATAAAGCGGATGAAGAGGATTATCCAACTCAACGTGTTGTTAAGAGTAAGCGTCGCAGGCGTTAAAAAGCTTGACAAAGATCTAATGTTTAGTTAATAATATTTTTGGAAATAAATAGTAAATAATAAAATCGATCTGTTTAAAATTGTCTTATAAGATTGCTATTTTATATTAATTCTGTCGCTGAAGCATCATGACTATAAAGCCAGTACCTTTTTCACTTAAATACTGATTTTGCCCAAGTATTCTCAGACCACTTGCATGAACGAAGTTGTGTAAGGTATGTTGAGGAAATTTGCGCGATCGATAAAGACGAATTCTTTCTTTTTTATCTAACATTACAGTCTCTTCCGTGATCAGCGTCATGTAGAGTGGTCTATCAGTATTATTTTCAAAAAAACAATCAATCTGTAGTACCTGTCCATAGTCCCACTGATACAAATCGACATCAACGATATAGGAATTTCCTCTTTCATTAGGTTCTATCGTCAAATCAGTATTTTGCAAAAGCGCACTCAAGGCAAAATTCCGAAAACAGTGACTTAGATACTCTCTTTGAACACTTTCTATAGTTTCCTGACGGCGTTCGACTTCTAATACAGAAGCATTGACGATCTGGGCTTCAAAAATCAAGAGATCTTCAGTTCTCATCACATTAACAATATTACCCAAAACCTGCTTTGGATTGTCAACATTAGCAATTGTGTTACCAATAAAACCATAAAGTATTGGCTTTTGTGATCCAAGACTTTGGGCAATGTAAGCAATTTCTTGCATTCCTTGAAAGGATTCAAAGTCTCTTTGAATTGCAATACAGCGATGAAGAGGTAATGGGTTGGTTTCTTGAATTGTTTCGACAGCTACCCTTAACATATCAAGACTCATATCAACAGGTATATAGAGAAAATCATTTTCCGTTTCAATACTGCCATGTTTATTAAAGAAATCTGATAAAATACTTCTATCTTTACTCCCCTCACCCACACCCAAACTGACAAAATTGTAACGCTCTTTATCAACATATTGAGCAAGCTGCCTAGCATAGTGGGGGAATTCAAGAATATTCTTACGCATATGATAAGTTCGGTCAGTGCAAGCCCAATTCCACATTTGAACAGGACCTACACCCCAGTAAGAGTATCCGGATTGAATTCGGCGATCGCCTTTGTTTTTCAAATCATCCTCTAAAGCCCCCAATTTTAATAGTTGATCTTCACCAATATAAGTCAGCAGCCAATTTTTTGATAGGTTCAAATTAGATATTTTTTCTGAAAACTGCTTCAAATCATTGGATTCTACTGGAGGTTTTGGTAATGGATCTGCTTGTAATAATTCTAATATTTCTTGTACAAGTGTCTGAATATCCGTTTGAGGGAACTCCCGCTGTAAAATGCCTTGAATATGAGGAAGTAAGGGATGATTTAGAGGCAAAGACATTACAGAATCAACATGAATCAAGAAAATTGCAGGTTGCCCATTATAACGGCTATTACGCAACTCTTGAACCCGTTGTATCTCTTCCATGATGATATTACTAATCTGTGCAGAATGATGAGATACTAGTAGCAAAAAACAATCATATTGATTGAGTTCTTCGTTACTGAATTGCTGCCAATCTTCACTTATAAAAACTGATTCTCTAACCGCCTCTAATTCTTCACATAACTGTTCAATTAAATAAGAATTTTTGCTGTGATCGCTTAGTAAAATTCTCGTCGTATCCAAGTCTGATTCTTGATTTAAGTCAGGATTAGACTCTAGGGGATTTTGAGGTAGATTGAAGTCAGCAATCTCTTTCCAATTTAGCCCTAATTTAAAGCAAATCTCTTGAAAGTTTATGAGAGAGACTGGCTTGCCATTAAGAAAATTACTGACTGTACATAAAGCTATCCCTATCTCTTCAGCTAAGGCTTTTTGGCTTGGAAAGCCATTCGGTGTTAGGGCTAACTTAACTTGCTTTTGGAATTCTCCACGAATTCTAAGCGCACGCGGCATAAATAATAGTACCAACATTAAACATGATAATAGCTTACCCTAACAAAGCTCCGCAAACATTAAGCTGTCTAGCTTTTAACTTGCCTTTTTAAGAGAGAGAAGAGATGGGGAGAGAGTTTGTTACTTAACTCAATAATTACAAATCAGTCAGTTCTCAGTCACTTCTCAGTTACGAACTCAGTCAGCGACCCTTTTTAATACAATTATGCAGTTTTATCTCGCTCCAGAGGTTTTTGCATACCTCATACACCCTCAGAGATATAAAGCAATAGCAAACGTAGTTTAGTAAAAAAACTTGTACCTGTTGGCTATGAATCAACTTAATACACGCTTAAAACAACTTGCTATAGAAGCACAAAAATACCCTCTAAAAAGTAAACAACGGCAACTCGCTTTAGCCAATCTCTTAAGTATTATGGAACAATCAGGCAAGCTGATTTATCCGTATAGAGGTCAATTTCAAGGTTTATATCAAGAGATTTATGCAGAAGCTAAACAACGACTGTTTTGTTATATTTGCTATCAAATTGATCGATATAATCCCCAGTCCGAAGTTTTACAATGGGCAAATTTTATGCTAAAGAATCGATTCTTCATTGAAGCAATTCGGGATAGTATGCCAATCGCTAATCAAGGACTAAAACACCGAAGGCTAGCTAAGTTTACAATAGATGCTTTCTATCATCAGAATTATATCGAGTTAAATTGTCAATCTAGTCCTTCGCTTTTGCAAGAAGTTATGCAATCTTTGGAAGAAGATCCCGAAGGAATTTTTCAAGGAACCTATATCGGGAATCATCCAGATGCTAATTTCCAGTTTTTAGCAATAAAAATTATTTCCGGTTATTCTTGGAAAGAGATTTCCAGTGAACTAGGAATTAAGATATCAACCCTAAATAGCTTTTATCATCGTTGCCTGGTCAAGTTTAGTCCTAAATTTAAAGAATACTTGTCTTAGCAATCTTAAAGTGAGAAAAAGGGGAAGGGGAAGGAAAAATAGTTTGTATCACGATTCCTTTCCCTTTTCCCTATTTTTATCAAAGAGATATATTTTCACGACTTGAATTGCTGAAATTACCGATTTGTAATTCCTAAACAATCCCAAATCCAAAATCAATTAACACCTGTACTATCCTGTCCATAAGCTTGCCAAGCTAAATCGACTAACCCGTTAATAATGGCAGCGGCTACAACCGCAGATCCCTTACGACCTTCAATCCGAATATGAGGAACCAAAGAATCTTCTAATCGAGATTTAGCAACATCCACCTCAACAAATCCTGAAGGCGTGCCGATTACTAATGCAGGTCGAATTTCTTCCGCCTCAATTAACTCGACCAAAGCAGTTAAAGCGGTTTGAGCCTGACCAATAACAAAAATTCCTTCCGGATAGCGTCTAGCTAACGTTTGCATTCCCCAAGCCGCTTTTGTTTTCTCTTTTTGAGGTCGCGTAATTGCTTCCATGCTGCAATAAACAGGGTTGGCAAACGTATCTTGGATATGAGGTGTGATCCCGACTTGTACCATCGGCACATCGACCACAATTGTAGTACGAGCGGCTAGCGCTGCCGCCCCAGCTTGTAAAGCACGCTCAGAAAAATGAATTAGAGATTGATATTCAAAGTCAGCGGTTGAATAAATCACCCGACGTACAATTTCGTATTCCGCTGGTGAAAAGGTATGAGACCCAATTTCCCGGTCAATAATTGCCAAACTCTGGGCATCTGTTACGTGCCATTCCATGAAATATTTCTACAGACATAGACGATGATGTAGCCATGGTACACCTCTAGTGGTATTTAGATACCTATGATTAGGATTGATCGGGGATGGGGATGGGGATGGGGAGAGGGGGAGGTGGGGGGATGGGGAGCTAAAAAAATAGGGAAGTTGTTAGCTTCCCCAGCGATCGCATCATGTTATTCAAAATACGGATAGTGGAGCGATCGCATCCTTATTTAACATGAGACTTCTTGCTCTTATTCCGGGAAAAGGTGTTACAAATCTTTTAACCTTTACCCTTCAACCTTTCTCCCACTTTAAACTATCGACCCTTTTGTCAAAGGTTTATTTAACTACGGCGATGCTTTCTTGAAAAGCCAACAAAACACAACACACCACCTAGAAAAAGCCCCAGTGTGGTCGATGGTTCAGGCACTACTTGAGCAACTTCTATGGGTTCGCCGTAAAGAAAATCATCCATTACAACGATATCAAGATTACCGCCATCAAAATTATTTGGACTTAAGGGAGCATTACCACTCGTTATCCGAACTTTAGCAATACCTTCACCTTCATTGAAAAATGCGCCTAAGAACGAGAGACCATTATTAGCAGGTTGTACAAAGCTACTGAATAGCAGATTATTACCCACATCAAAATATTCGATCTTTGTACTATCATCAAAATCTACATCCGTAAAAACGGAACCAAACCCACTCACTACGGCTGGCGTGTTAGTCCCAGGAACAAAGAAATTGACCTCTACAATATTGCTATCTAGAGCTGTAAATAATCGCTGAGGACTGAACGTTTGAAAAATCGACGAGTAGGTGTCATTAATATTATCAAACTCAATCGGAGCAATCCCAGCTCTGGCACTAACTTGAACCCCTGATCCAGGAGTACTAAAAACAGCACCACGAGGCGAATTGATATTGAAGAAATCCGGTGGTAAATTATTAGGAGCTGACAAGGCATCCGGTACACCATCCCAGTTAATTTCACGCCGTCCATTGCCAAGGGAACCTACCACATTTGGGTTGAGATTACCTAACGTGGCTCGGAACGCATCAACAGTATCTTGAATTGAGGCGGGATCTGCTCCTGAATCGGAAAATGTAATGACTGCTGCAAGGGTAGTTGTTGGGGTTAGCAGTAAGGTTGCTGAGGCAATGAGCAGTGGGTGGGAAAATCCTTTAAACATGGTGTTTTCCTTTCCTCCATAGTGGTGATTTGAAGCTTGCCGTTGGGCATTGTGCCCCCTTTCTATTAGAGGATATTACTAGAATTATTCATCCTACTTAGGGATGATGTTATGAGGTTAATTTAATGCTCAAAGGCAATTTACATCAGAATTTACAACTCAGATTTTGAATACAATAGGACTTACGCAACTGGCACATGGAGTAGGGTGCGTCAGACGA
>DNGI01000414.1:6062-11511 GCA_003486645.1 Cyanobacteria bacterium UBA11370
TTGGTCTGACGCACCCTACAAGTTGATTTTATTGTGACACTTGCGTAAGTCCTGTACAAGCAAAAGGTCTATTTTTTACAACGTTCTAAATAGATTTGCACAACTGTATCATTTGGACAAGTCTGCTCACAAATTTCAAAGCATTCTGCGGCGGCTGCATAATCTTTAAGAAGATAAAAAGAAATAGCGTCATTAAACGTAGGTAAAGTGGCTAACTTAGCTGCTTTCAGTTCAGGTGGATCAGCATCAAACACCTCATAGAATGTTGCATATTCTGACTTCCCCTTAACTTTGACTTCATCAATCCGACGAATCGCATAATTTGTAGGATTTTGTAAACGATTAAATGTTTTGTCAGTAATTAAAAACGATATGCCATAATTTTTAGTTAACCCTTCCGTGCGCGAGGCTAAATTAACCGCATCGCTAATCACTGTTGCATCCAGGCGATTGGGTTCACCTACTGTACCTAACATCAAAAATCCTGTACTGATACCAATGCCAATTGAAATGGGTTGGTAGCCAGAATTGGTTCGATAGTGATTGTATTCTGCTAACTTATTTAACATGGCAATTCCTGCTTTGACAGCATTATCAGCACCCCCACTAAACAACGCCATAATCGCATCGCCAATATATTTATCAATAAAACCCTGATGTTCTCGAATGACTGGACTAATGTGACTGAGATAGGAGTTAATAAATTTAAAATTTTCCTCCGGATTCATTTGCTCAGAAAGGGTGGTAAAGTTGCGAATATCAGAAAATAAGACCGACATTTCTTGTTCAATTTGGTCGCCTAATTGCACATCTACAATACTTTTTTTGTTTAAAAATTGGAGAAACTCACTCGGTACGAAGCGCTCAAAGGCTTGATTCAATTGTCGGAGTTCTGTATAGAGTTTGGCATTTTCAATTGAAATTGCCGCTTGAGAGGAAAGAACGTTTACGACTTCTATCCGTTGAGGAGTAAAAGCTCCTACCGTTGAGTTATTTTCCAGATAGACAATACTAATTAATTTTCCTTGATTCACTACGGGAGTACATAAAATAGATTTAGTCTGGTGTTGTTGGATGTAAGCATCAGCATTAAACTTACTTTCAGTGCTGGCATGATTACAGATAACGCTTTCTCGGCTACGAGTAACATAATTGATAATTGAAATAGGTACTCTGGTTTCCAAGGTCAGAGATTGCAAAACAGTGATGCTATCTGTCTCTATTGTTCCTGATGCTTGAATTGTTAATTTGCTTTCTTGTTCAAAAATTAAATATCCGATTTGCGCTCCTGTATTTTCTAACAAAATTTTCATTAACTTTATTAGTAATTGTTCCAGGATAATTTCTCCGGAAATTGCCTGAGAAGCTTTGATGACAGTCGCTAAATCTAAGGTTTCACTACTTTGGTTATTACTGGTATTAGTTACATTTATTTTAGAATTAGTACTTCCTATTACCGAGGAGTCTGATTTTGGTAAGAGTTCGGGATAGCGAGTCTCTAAATCTTTGACTTTGGCTATAGCACCCCAGCGTAGATATCGATAATGAGCTTCTTGCATATAGGTTCTGGCAATCAATTCTTTCCCTTGGGAGAGATAGAATTTAGCAGCTAATTCATAAGCAAGGGCTTCTTCTTGGATATACTGATTTTCTTTAGCTAGGGCAATGGCGCGATCATAATAGTCTATAGCTTGTTGAACTTTTCCTAAAATCCGATAGCGTTCCGCTTCGACTAAGTAAAATTTATGTAAATAGTTCATTGGTGCATAATGCGCCCATTTCTTCATCTTTTTTTGATTGCTTTGTATCTTTCGGTACAGGCTTCTCTGTTGAGATTTAGGAGAGGAGGGATATACTCTGACGCTAGCCAGGGAATCGTAGAAGTGAAATATAGGAACAGTAGGTGCTCCTATCCCCCCATGTAGGAATCTTTTAGCCAGTGCAGAATTTTTCATGGCTTCTTGCTCTTGTTCAAACAAGTAACAGAGTATAAGTTTGTAAATGTATAAGATCAAAATTGAGAGGGTATTGTTTACCTCTATATCAAGTTTTAATATTTCCGACTCATTGTAAGCTTCGCCGATTAAAAAGTAAGGATTTTGTGACTTACCGATTAAATTTAAAACTAATTGCCAAGTTTGATTAATCAGAAGAAGAGTTTGAGTTTGGTTCAATTTTTGTAAGACTGCCCTGTATTTGGCTATCTCTCGTTCCAGACAAACTAATTCTTGTCCTATGAAGTAAGAATAGTAGCAGTAAGTTATTGCACAATAACCAGCATATTCTAGCTCTAAGACTTCCAAACCTGTAGAGTAGCTATCGAGTAAAGATTGTAGGGTTTGTCGTGGGTGTTCCCGCCAGTGTTTAATAAACCAATTGACTGCAAAAACTGTTCTAACTTCTACATTCCTGATGTTGAGTTGCTTTAACACCCTTAAAGCGAGATTACCATAGCGATAACCTGACTCAATATCACCAAAAAAGCCACAGAGAATAATTCCATACCCAGCATACCTAGCTGGTGCTAAGAAACTATTTCCGTATTTAACGGATAAACTGACTCCTTTAAAGGTAAGGAGAGGCATCAGGCTGGGAGCAATAAAGTAGGTAGCAGAAACTATACTATTAAGAATCCGCATCGCTGCTTTCTTATAAGGATCTGTCATTTCTGGTAGAGCTAGTAGATTCTCAATTGGTTTCCCTGCAAGTCTTAACTTTGTTCTCACCAAGCCTAAAATAACATCAAACTTATTAGGATTTTTAGGTAATCTCACGCCTAACAGTTTTAAAATATCAAGTGCTATATCAATGGCTTCTCGTAACTTTCGTTGGGCGATACAAGCGTGAATTTTTACTTCATAAGCTTTTACTTGATCTAACACTTCTTTAGAATTTTGTAGCACAGCAGTAACTAAGCCTTCCATCTCCTCAAATTTTCCGCATAAATAGGCGGCTTCAGCAGCTTCCACATTCAATGTCAGGGCTGTTTCATATTGCCTTTGCCAGCCATCTTTTCTCAACCACACTAATCCTTGTTGCAAATACATCAGTGCTGGTTGATAAGCTGTTGAAGATTTAGCTTTTTGACCTGCAATCAGATTTAATTCTGCAATTTTATCTCGCTGCTGTTGATTAGTGACTAATTCACTACCATGATTGAGTTGATTAACAATATTGAAAATTTTATCTTCTATTTGAGACTCAGGCGTATTTTGCAGAAGTAATTGTCCGATTCGCAGGTGAACTCGTTGTTTTAATTCATTAGGAATGAGAGAATAAGCGGCTTGTTGAATACGATCATGACCAAACTGATATTCTACCTCCAGTTGTCCCAATTGAGTTTTCTCATTCTCTAAAGGTTCTAGCAAAATTGTTTTATACTCATCCCCAAGCGGCTGAATCAAACCTTCCGTCACAGCCTCTTGTAAATTTAGTGCTGTTTCTCGCGCTGAAGTCTCCCAAATTACAGCTAGAGTATTTAATTCAAATTGATTACCAATACAAGCTGCTAATTTTAATCCCTCTTGAGTTTTCGATGGAAGCTTCTCAATTTTAGCCACCATCAGTGCGACAACATTATCGGTAAAGTTCCGTTTTTTTACCTGATTTACATCCCAAATCCATCGTTTTTGATTGTAGTCACAATTTAATAAATTCTCCGTATAAAGTGCCTGTAAAAATTCCGTGATAAAGAAGGGATTACCTCCGGTTTTTCCGTGTATTAACTCGGCTAAATTCCGCGTTGTTTCCGGAGAAGACTTGAGCGTATCTGCCAGCCATTGATTAACCGTTCCTAATTCCAGAGGTTTCAGGATAATTTCTTGAATCCTTACCCCTTCCTTTTGGAGATTTTGCAGAGACGAACGCAAAGGATGAGCCGCACTAACTTCATTATCTCGATAGGCTCCTATCAAGAATAATCCGGTATCAGAGCTAGTTAAAAGCAGTTCTATTAACTTCAGCGATGCGCCATCCGCCCACTGGAGATCGTCAAGGAAAATAGCAAGAGGATGTGCAGGGTTAGTAAAGACTTTGATAAAATCTTGAAAGACTAAATTAAAGCGTTTTTGGACTTCAGCAGACGCTAAATCTAACAGAGGAGGTTGTTCACCGATAATCAATTCAACTTCGGGAATAATGTCGATAATCACTCGTCCATTCACTCCAACTGCCCTTAAAATCTTTTCTTTCCATTCCGCTAATTTAGCATCGGATTCGGTTAACAGTTGTTGGGTTAATTCTTGAAAGGCTTGGATAATGGCACTGTAGGGAATATTACGCTGATATTGGTCATATTTCCCGGAAATAAAATAGCCTCGCTTGGCGGTAATCGGTTTGTAAATTTCTTGAACTAATGAGGATTTACCAATCCCTGAATAGCCAGCAACTAATAAAAATTCGCTCTCTCCAGTTGTGACTCGCTCAAAGGCTTGTAGAAGGGTTTCAACGTCCTGTTCTCTACCGTAGAGTTTCTGGGAAATTTGGAAGCGATCGCACGCCTCTTGAGTTCCTAATAAAAAATCACTAATTCCCCCAGTATCTCTCAACTGCTTGAGACATTCTTCTAAATCTGCCTTTAATCCCCAAGCACTTTGATAGCGTTCCTCAGCCGTTTTTGCCATCAGTTTTATGACAATATCTGAAATAGCTTTGGGGCAATATTCTCCTGCTCTCATAAGATGGGGAGGAATGGGTGGTTTAGCAATATGACAGTGAACAAGTTCAAGCACATCCTCCGTTATAAACGGTAATTGTCCTGTTAGTAATTCATAAAACGTGACACCCAACGAATAAAAATCTGTCCGATAATCGAGAGAACGATTCATCCTTCCCGTTTGTTCGGGAGAAATATACGCTAGCGTTCCTTCCAAAGAGTTGAGATTGGTTAGGCTAGGATTTTCTCTAGATAAGCGAGTCGAGATACCAAAGTCGATAATTTTGAGTTGTTGAGTGTCGAGATTGTAAACAATATTGGCGGGATTAATATCTTTGTGAATAATATTAGCGGCATGAATGTCGCCTAACGCCGTAGTCATTTTAATCGCCATTTCCAGAAAGTCTTCCAGAGTGGCGGGGTATTGCTGTTTTAAGGTTGCCAAGGATTGTCCGCCAAAATCCTCTAAATACATAACAAGAGTATTTTGATAGGGTTCTAATCCATAGGCTTTAATAATTCCGTCCTGATTTAATGAACGAGTAATATCGTACTCTTGCTTATAGCGCGTGAGTTCGGCAGGACTAGGATAATTATGTTTAAGAACTTTCAGAATAACGGGTTGGTTATCCCGTTCTCGAATACCTCGATAGACAAGAGAGTTGGCACTTTCATAAAGTTGAACGAGTACTCGATAGCCTGTGAGTGGGTACATAAAGTAATAATAAAATGACAAATTAGGGATGAATTAGCTCAAATCTTGCACCAGTCCCAATAATCCGCCAGTGGTTAAAA
>DNGI01000235.1 GCA_003486645.1 Cyanobacteria bacterium UBA11370
TTAGCCATTAGCCATTAGCAATTAGCCATTAGCAATTAGCCATTAGCCATTAGCCATTAGCCATTAGCCATTAGCCATTAGCCATTAGCGCCATCTATCACCCCATGAAGTACAAAATACGCTGTTCCTAACAGTTTATTCCCTTGTTGTGATTGTTTTTTGCTTACGCTTTCTATTCAGCTTCTTCTGCCGAATCTTAGCCGCAACAGCGGCATGATCAATGGGAAATCCAGCAACGGGAATCACCTGATCTTGCCGCTCTTCTTCTAATTGCTTCAGTTCGGTATAATCCACCCAATGAATACAATCCACGGGACAGGTATCTATCGCTTCTTGAATCCTCTCTTCTGAGTCGCCATCTTGCCGAACGACCCGCGATCGCCCATAATCCGGCTCAATATAAAACGTATTCCGAGCGACATGGGCACAATGCTTGCAGCCGATACAGGTAATTTCATCAACATAAACTCCCTTTTGCCGCAGCACACCACCAAGTTCCGGTTCCAACCCCGAACGTTCTGGTGTATCTCGAAAAATGCCTCCCAGTTCTGGCTCTAAACCCGAACGCTCTGGAGGCAGTGATAAGTCTGACATTGTACTATTTGATTCTAATAGTGTCATTCTATTTTAGATTTTAGATTTTAGATTTTAGATTTTGAACTTCTCCTATGGAGACATCCGGGGGCTTGAAATTAGGAGAGCATTTGTTTATCGCCTATTACTTAGATTAATTCTTCCAATCCAAAATCCCAAGCAAATTTCTCTCGGTCATCCCCTATTACTTAGATTGATTTTTCCAATCCAAAATCCAAAATCTAAAATCCAAAATGGTATTACGCACTCCAGCGTTGAACAACGAGACGAATTGAACCATCCTGATTTTTTTGTTCCTCGGCAACTTGGAAACCCTGTTTAGCCGTTTCCCGCATCACCGTTTGGAACGCATAACGCTGGGTGACACGATTCAGGAAACCATCCACAGACCAAGCTTGTTGCCAATACTGTAAATCTGCTACTAATTCGTATTCTTGACCATTCCAACTGAAGCCGATGTCATAGTTATTTTCTTGTTCAATAACAACTTCAGCCCGGCGGGTTTGACCTTGATAACCTCGCACCTCACGGGGGCCAGATTTCCATTCAATACCGAGATCGGTTAAAGCGGCTTCCAAAGAAACAAGGTTACGGATTTGAGTTTTAATGTTGCTGAAATGTGACATTTTGGTTAAATTACTGGCTGATTGAACAAAAAAATTTACCAATCGTTACAGGTTGCTTGAGCGGTTGCTGTTGCTAACTGCTGAACGGGTTGGGCGAAATACTCCGAAGTCTGCTCAACAGAAACGACTCGTCCGAGTTGGGCTTCAATCGCTGCTGTCACCTCTGCACAGGAGGAACCGACGATCCCGGTCACTTTTTCTTGGACTCGACCATCTGGATAAATTACAAATTCTAATGTTTCCATACGTTTGTTAACTGCTGGGCTAACCCTCCATTTGGGGCTGTGACATCGGTCAGACGACAGCGAATGAAGTCTGCGATCGCTCTGCCATCATCAATTGACAACGCAGCCGCTACACCAACTGTGATTGTTCGCATTGTTGCGAATCAAGTCTTAACGTAAATTCATATTTGATTAGTATCTTACACTAACCTTGTGTTAAGTTTCGCGTAACTTGCCCTGAGAGTCAAGCTGTGCGATCGCCAAAACTTCGTTGTTAACAAAAATAAACATAAGGGGAGATGGAGAGATGGGGGGATGAGGGGAGATTTTATACCAAGTTGCAGCTCATATTAGTAGATAGGAGAGACTCTTGAGGACAAGGGGGACAAGGGCGACAAGGGCGACAAGGGCGACAAGGGCGACAAGGGGGAAAGAAAGTGCTACATATAAACGTAACTTAGTATTACTGGTTGTTTGGATGGGAACAATCGGATAGTCTGTCAGGGCAACGATTTAAATTTGCCGTACATTTAACCTAGATATTCTTATGTTTCGGAGTTTTCCCTTACCCATTTCCAACTTCCTGTTCCCTTGTACCTCTCCGATCCGATAATAGAATTCTGTTTTGTTTCAAGTTCATTTCAAGTCAAGTGCCATGAGTGACCAGCAAGTCAACCGTTCAACTCAATCTACAACCACTAATTCTGGGGTAACGCATCAAGTCAGAGTGGGTGTTTTAGGCTTTGGTGGGTTGGGACAAGCGGCTGCCAGAGTTCTGGCTCCAAAAAATGAGATGCTATGGGTAGCGGCTGCGGATAAGAAGGGCTATGCTTATGACTCTGCCGGGTTAGATCCGGATCGCTGCATGGCAACTTATAACTCTCAAGGTTCACTGGGTTATTTAGATCCAGTCGGTACACTTAGTAATCGGGCGATCGCAGATTTAATTGAAAAAGCGAATGTAGATGGATATTTTCTCGCCTTACCGAATTTACCCAATACATTTATGGCATCGGTAGCACGCCAGTTTATTGAATCGGGTTGGCGAGGCGTGTTGGTAGATGCTCTTAAGCGTACCAGTGCGGTTGAGCAATTACTAGCCATGAAGGATGAATTGCAAGCAGCAGGAATTACCTACATGGCAGGTTGTGGTGCGACACCGGGACTGTTAACCGCCGCCGCCGCGTTAGCCGCTCAGAGTTATGCTGAAATTCATAGTGTTAAAATTACCTTTGGTGTAGGAATTGCTAACTGGGAGGCTTATCGAGCCACAATTCGAGAGGATATTGCTCACCTTCCCGGTTATGATGTGGAACGGGCAACCCAAATGAGTGACGCTGAAGTTGAAGCGTTGTTGGATCAAACAAACGGTATTTTAACGTTAGAAAATATGGAACACGCCGACGATTTGATGTTGGAGTTGGCAGGAATTTGTGAACGCGATCGCGTTACAGTTGGTGGTGTGGTAGATACTCGTAATCCTAAAAAACCCTTGAGTACCAATGTGAAAATCACAGGTCGTACTTTTGAGGGGAAAATTTCAACTCATACCTTTACGTTAGGGGATGAGACGAGTATGGCGGCCAATGTTTGTGGACCAGCGTTTGGTTATTTGAAAGCTGGAGTTTCTCTACATCAACGAGGGATTTATGGTCTATTTACGGCGGCGGAAGTGATGCCACAATTTGTTAAGTAGGTCAAAACAATAGGGTGTTCAATAACGTAACACAATACCGGATCGATTCTAGAACTTAGTTTATCGTAGCGCTCTATAAACGTATTCGCATCGAAGGTCATCTTGCATTTTAAGACTTATGCACTCAGAGGTTTAGTTCACTTTACAGTCGGCTACATCCTCACTTATGCACCATTCCTGATTGCTTCAACGGCTGGTAAATTTGGCTAGCTCTAGAGCTGACTCAATCAGTGGGTTTTTGAGTCAAACCTAAGAGTGCGATCTAAATATTAACAGTACGATCCAAATATAAAGCTCTAGGCGAGCAATTCCTAGGGCTTTATATTGCATAGCAGGCATTGCCTTAACTAATATCATGTCCGCTAAAATCCCTATGAGGGATTAAAATAAAAGCTGGTCGCAGAGTCAGCAATCAAAAAATGTATAAACAAACAGGACTTACGCAACTGGCATAGCGATCGCCCCAGTAAAGTTATCTGTTTTGTTTCTGAACCATGCCGAGTCCAAATCTCAACCATTTACAACCGCTACTCCAACTGTATCTCCAACTTGGGGGCGGTGTTCTGGTAGGCTGGGTTTTAGGACGCTCTTTACCCCGGTGGCTACCTGAATGGATTGCTCAGTTTCTCTTTTGGATTGGAGTTCCGATCAGTATTATTGGTTTTCTGCGAAAAGCAGACTTATCAGGAACCATTTGGATTGCACCAATCGTAGCATGGGTGGCAATTTTATTAGGAGCGGGGTTTGCTTGGTTGTGGCTAAAAGCGGGTTGGTGCTGGGGAAAAGAGGCGCTGATTCTTAGCAATCCTAAATCTTGGAATAAAGCTACTGAAGGCAGTTTTTTCCTAACATCAATGGTCGGGAATACAGGCTATTTAGGTTTTCCCGTGAGTCTAGCTTTGGTCGGGGAAAAATACTTTGGCTGGGCACTTTTTTATGATATGTTAGGTACGGTGCCTGGAGCTTATGGTTTAGGAGTTTTGTTAGCCGCTCGTTTTGGTCAAGGAACAGAGGGTTACGCGCCATTATTTCAAGCCATTGCTATTAATCCAGGGTTATGGAGTTTGGGATTTGGATTAGTTTTTCGTCAGGTTCCCCTACCGTCTTTAGTAGAACAGGGTTTAATCGGATTTGCTTGGAGTGCGATCGCGCTTTCTTTAATTCTGATTGGAATGCGGTTGAGTCAGTTAGCATCGTGGAACAAACTAAGACAAGCTGCAATGAGTTTGGGGATTAAGATGTTATTGGTTCCACTGGTGTTGGGGATGGTACTCTTGCAATTCGGAATGACTGGCAAACCCCAACTTGTGATGGTTCTGCAAATGGGAATGCCACCTGCGTTTGCTACATTGGTACTTGCAGAAGTTTTCGATTTGGATCGGGAGTTAGCCGTAACCGCATTGGCGGTGGGAGCAATTGGACTTTTGTTAACGTTACCGATTTTGTTAGTATTGTTTGGTGTTTAGTTGTTGGTTGTTGGTTGTTGGTTGTTGGTTGTTGGTTGTTGGTTGTTGGTTGTTGGTTATCAGAAACAATTAGGGTTAGTTTAGTACTTGTGGGAACTGCTAGAATAATTTTAGTTTATTTTATTTTAATGAACTTAAGGTATCAGGCAAAAAATTTATTCCTCGACAGGTTATAAGGCAACCTTGAGAATGATGCAAGATATGAGTCTAACAACAAACAACTAACAACCAACAACTAACAACAAACAACAAACAACTAACAACTAACACCCCCTAATTACCTCTTCATATAACTGACTTGCTCGTTCCCAAGTATAATTTTCTTCAATGAGCGATCGCGCATTTTGAGAAAGTTTTTCTCTCAGTTCTGGATTTTCAAATAATTGAGTGATCGCTTCTACATATTCGTCTATTTGATTAGCACGTAATGCGCGTAAGGGGACATCAGGATTATCAACGACTAAGCCTTCCAAACCGCGATCGCTTCCGACTATTGGCACTCCTGCTGCCATCGCTTCTAAGGTTTTGATTTTCATCCCAAACCCAGTACGTAACGGGACTACACAAACGGTTGCTTTATGCAAATAGTCTGTCATCGAGGGTACACGACCTGTTACAGTAATTCCTGGACGTTCGGCTAAAGCTAAAACTTCTGGTGCTGGTTTAGAGCCAACTAAGGTTAAGGTTGTATCGGGATAGTTCTTTTGAATTCGGGGTAATATTTCTTGACCCAGTAAGCAAGCTGCATCAATATTAACAAAGTAATCCATTCCTCCACAAAACACCAAATGGTGTCCTCCCGGATCAGCGTTTCGATAAGAAAACTCTGCGAGATCGACTCCATTCGGAATTACCGTCACATCCCCATCAGGACAGAAAGCTTGCATTTGGTGCTGATCTTCATCCGTCGTTACTACAATTTTAGAGAATTTTTGTGCCGATCGCTGTTCATAGCGTTTGAGTAACGGCAAATACAAGCGATCGCGCGAGGCATTATCTGATGTTCCTGTTTCCAACTGATTCTTACACGTCCGATAAACTGAACTGTGGACGTTTAAAACCGTTTGTAACTGTTTTTTCCACAGAGGACGCACGTAAATTTCATTAACACTATGCTCACACGTAATAGCGTCAAATTTACCCGATGTTATGGCCTGATTAATCCACTCTTGAATCTTAGGATCGTACAAGTAAAGTACATTCGGCGGTGTTCCTTGTGTGAGAAACTGACCAAAGCGTTGTAATTTTGCCCCTATCCCTCCTTGTGCTTCCAGGGGACGGGGAAAAACCACGAGTTCTTCTACTGACTGACGCAACCCTTCGATTTCAGAGTCTGTGACATCTTGATTCCGTTGAGTAATCAAAGTAACAGCATGATTTTGAGTGAGATATTTGAGTAAATTAAATGTTCTATTTTGAGTACCTCCTCGTGTTGGCGGGTAGGGAAACGTAGAGCAAATTGCCAGAATTTTCATAAGGTATAATTAGTAATTGTTTTCATAGTAATTATTCAACCCTACGTTAAGATTCTTCTACAAAAGTAGCTTGCCTTGCTTCTACCATCATTCGCACTACATCATACATTTTATATTGGGCTTGCCATCCTAACTTTTCTCTAGCCTTAGCTGGATTTCCCCGACTGATGGCTAGATCGGTAGGGCGCAACAGACTCGCATCAGTAACTACATAATCCTGCCAGTTTAAGCCAAGGCACGCAAATGTCGCTGCTACAAATTCTTCTAATTTGTAACTTTCTCCAGTGGCGATCGCATAATCATCCGGTTGTTCTTGCTGCAACATTAAATACATAGCCTCAACATATTCAGGTGCCCAACCCCAATCTCGCTGAATTTCAACATTACCCAGATACAATTTTTCTTGGCTACCTTGGGCGATGCGACAAGCTGCTGCGACAATTTTTTGGGTAACAAACCGTTGAGGTCGTAGGGGAGATTCATGATTAAAAAGAATACCCGAACACGCGAATAAACCGTAAGCTTCTCGATAGTTAGCCACTTCCCAAAATGCTGTCGCTTTTGCTACCGCATACGGACTTCTAGGGCGAAATGGAGTTGTTTCATCCGCTGCTGCTTCACCAATATCTCCGAAACATTCACTCGAACCTGCGTTGTACAATTTGATGGCAGCACCTGTAAAGCGAATGGCTTCTAAAAGATTTAAAGTACCAACTGAAATGCTTTCTAACGTTTCTACAGGCTGCTCAAAAGAAAGACCGACAGAACTCTGTCCCGCTAAGTTATAGACTTCATCCGGCTGAGTTTTATGGAGGACTTGTAAAACACTACGAAAATCAGTAAGGGCGACTGATTCTAATTTGATTTGGTCGCGGATACCTAAACGGACTAAATTCTGGAACGAGGAGATTTGGGCATCTCTCGAAGTTCCACAAACTGTATAACCTTTGTTTAGAAGTAACTGGGCTAGATAGGCTCCATCTTGACCTGACACCCCACAAATTAGTGCTTTTTTCATCATTTATTGGTTATTGGTTGTTGGTTGTTGGTTGTTGGTTGTTGGTTGTTGGTTGTTGGTTGTTGATGGGTAGTTAATACTCTATAAAAAAATATTCGTCCCGGCTTAATTTTAAGATTCTTTTCTCCTGTTCGGTGTGAATACCATGGCTTTGATGGCAGAACTTAAATAACCAATCTGACCATACGCATAAAGGAAATTATCAAAACGTTTTGCTGGATCACCCAAATATTTTAAGGATTTGTAGAGTCCACGCACAATTCGTTCACCTCCCCGTCCTAACTGACGTATTCCTGTTCGACCTGCTACTTCTTCCCGATAACATTCACTAATGCCTTGCCACCAACTGCGCTGCAAAAACCAACCGGGTTTGGTACGTTCTGGAGCAACATTATGAGCAGCTAAAGCTTCGGGAATATAGGCAACCTGCCAACCCTGTTTTAGGGCGAGTTCTGTCATGTATAATTCTTCATTAGAGAGTAAATTTTTGCCTTTTCGTCCCAAATTGGGATCAAAACCACCGACTTGTTCAAGGAAGGTGCGCCGGATGGAGTAGTTTAAGCCTCTAGGGGTTAAACCGGGTTCGTTAATATAAACCAGGCTATCGCCGAGGTCATACAGTCCGAGACTTCCCGCTAATTCTGAGGAAATCCAGTTCGGAGGCGTGATCCCATCCGGCCAGATAAGAGTTACTTTACCACCAGCAACCGCGAGTTTTTCGTTATGTTCATAAGCAGTAACTAACGCTCTTAACCATTGGGGACTGGCGACCGCATCATCATCAAGATAAGCGAGAATGGGAGCAGTGGTTTCTTTTGCTCCGGTGTTGCGAGCAACTGACAGACCCAGGACGGGTTCGTAAACGTATTTGAGGCGAGGGTGGGAGAGGCGTTCTTCTACAACTTCACGGGTGCGATCGCTCGAACCATTATCAATCACTACTACTTCAAAATCGGGATAATCCTGTGTGAGTAAGCTATCAATAGCAGCTCCTAAATAGTTATCTCGATTGTGGGTACAGATAATGGCAGCGATCTGAGGATCTGGCATAAATTTAGAGTTTCAAACTAGCTACATAGTCTAAATGGCTCGGTTATAACACAGAAGTTAGTCGTTAGTCATTAGTTGTTGGTTGTTTGTTGTTGGTTGTTTGTTGTTGGTTGTTTGTTGTCCGTTGTTGGTGTTTTTTTAGTACTAACCCCTGGTAAGCACTGACCAACAACAAACGACAAACAACCCATTTTTTATTTATTTTGCGGTTTTTGTAACCACTCAATTTCTTTAGCTTGTTCCGAAAGTTGGGCTTGTTGTTGTCCGACATCCCGATACCAAGTACCATATAGGTTAATCGGAGTACTGAGCAACTCACCAAAAGCTGCTTTGCCTGTCACTACTTTAATGCTAGTTGTTGGTAATTCCTTGAGTACCCAACGGCTAATCAGATAAAGGGATGTCTGTGGTGTTAATTTGGGTCGCAATTTAACACCATGCAATTCGTGTAAGTATTTGTTAGACCGTCCATAGCGTTGCCATTGACTGCGAAATTCTTGAAGCGTAGTGCGGTGGCGGTGTTGGACAATCGCTTGTTCGGCAAAAGAAAGTTGCCAATTGGTTTCTCGCTGAATTCGCCAGCAAATATCCGCATCACCCCCCGTTGTTAGGTAAGGACGAAATAACCCCACTTCCTCTAAAACTTGCCGTCGAATGGCTAAATTGGCGGTTTGACCATAAGGACAAAAGGGGTGGGCTAAGGTTGCTTTTTGGCTTAAAGTACTCTGGCGATCCGCGTGTTGTTCCAGTAGAGTTTTACCGGGGAGTGCAGCAATTTCACCAACAACTAATCCTACCTTTGGATCGGCAAATGGTTCAACCAATAAATTCAACCATTGAGGTACGGGGCGACAATCAGCATCGGTAAACGCTAAAATCTCGCCAGTGGAGGCTTGAATGGCTTGATTGCGAGCAGCGTAGGAACTTTGAATTTGGTTTTCGGTGAGGTGGGAAAGCTTGATTCCTTGAGAGGCGGCATCCTGTTCTGCTTTTTCGAGGATAGCAGGGGTGCGATCGCGGCTATTATTATCTACCAGTAAATATTCTACCAGCTCTTTTGGGTAAGTTTGAGAGAGTAGAGAACGGATTAAGTCGGGTAAGTCGGTTTCGCCATTGTAGATGGGGACAATGACTGATACTCTGGGAAAAAAGGCTGGGTTGGGTTGACTATCTGTTGGTTGATTCAGGGTCATAGTCGTGGAACCAATGCAGTGGGCGTGACATCTTTAGGATCTTGAGTCATGATGGTGATGAAATAATGCTTACTCAACTACTATACTTAATTTGTGATTGGCTTGCGAGGTCTATCGTTAATATCAATAGCGGAGTTTACTATTTAAATTTAGAATATCTAATGCCAGACAAAAGTCACCAAGTTTGTCCATTATTAGTCCGAGTAGAGTTAATTTTTATGACTATTAATTTCAACGATTATTGAGTATAAAGGGAGATATTAAATTTCTTCGATTTTATCTGCCTGATACTACCATATTGTCTTAATTCTGAGCTAAAAAAATAAGCCCAATACTTAGTTAAGTTTATGCCTAAAGTCAGCGTTTGTATTGCCACGTACAATCGAGCAACTTTGCTTCCTTACGCTGTTAATAGCGTTTTAACCCAAACTTACACAGATTTTGAACTAATCATCTGTGATGATGGTTCCAAAGATGATACACCAACGGTAGTCAGTCAGTGGAATGACCCTAGAATCCGCTACATCCGACATCCTCAAAATATCGGACGCAGTAAAAATATGCGTTCTGGATTTGATGCCGCTTGCGGAGATTATTTTATCAAATTTGATGATGATGATGCGCTTACACCTGAGTTTTTGGAAAAAACGGTAGCGGTGTTAGAAGCCGAACCGACTGTAGATTTTGTTTGTACAAATCATTGGGTCATTAATCAAAACGGTGAACGTAATGAGTCAGCGACAAGAGAAAATTCAGTGAAATGGAAAAAAGACAAACTCAAGGAAGACATCATTCCTGAGTTAATTAAACAAACGTTTGAATACCAAAGCTTACAGGTGGGTTCGACGCTGTTCCGTCGTTCCTGTTTGGAAGAAGTAAATTATATGCGTCCGGAAGCTGATGGTTGTGAAGATTATGATTTACTCGTGCGGTTAGCGATCGCAGGGAAGCAAGGCTATTTTCTACCCGAATTCCTCATGGAATATCGCTTCCACGGAGGACAAACCAGTCTAAAACAAAATCTCCATTTTCTATCTGCAAAGGTTTTTTGTATCAGTAGTTATAAGTTTCCTACTGAGGAATTAGAGAAACGGCGGATCAAAAAATTAGCTTGGACGAAGGAAGTTTTTGGGTTAAGGTTAATTGAAACTGGAAATACAGTTAAGGGACGACAGATGTTACGAGAATCAGCAGAGGTGATGGGGAATTCTCGTCGAATTCAATTCGGTTTAATCTTGTCTTACTTACCATTAAGTTTACGGAAATTTGTTTTTCAGGGTTATCGTCAGTTCCGTCCCAAGGATTATACTGAACAAGTACGAGAAACAACGAATTGATGGGAAAGTGTAGGGACTGCGATCAAGTATGGATAACGTCTATATAGGTAGGTTATGCTAAAGAAATTCATTTTCATTTAGCTTTGTATCGCCATCAATTCAGAAAGGTTAATTATGTACCCCGAATCCCTTATAGCTCAATTCTTCAATGAACCTATAGGTTCACTTCAGAAAGCCAAACGTAAATTGGAACACAGGATTGAAGATATAATTAGAAGTGTTTCACAATCACACATTACCTCAACGGTAATTAATCAGAAGGAGATTCGGATCATTGGCTTAAGACGCAGTGGTAATCACGCAATTATTCGCTGGCTTGAAAAACAACAAACGGGTGAAGTGTTACATCTTAACAACATTCGAGTCAACGAAAATCCTTACCGCGATAACTATGAAAATCTTCTTCGCAAAAACAACTCTAAAAATATAGAACGTTGGCAGCAGGAAGCCAGAGGATTTTTTACAAAAAAAGACTGTTTGCTTTATAGCTATGAAGATTACAGCCTTAACCAAATTGCCAATCGTCGCTTTGAGAAAACTCATGACCTTTACTTCGGTAAAAGTGCAGAAAGGTATGATGTAATTATCATGAGAGATCCATTCAATCTCCTGGCAAGTCGAATCCAGCAAAACTATAGAGCAGTTAAGGCTCCTCAAAAGACTGATATCGATCTGTGGATTGAATATGCCAAAGAATATCTGGGAGAAACAGAGTACTTAAAGCATAATAAAGTTACTATTAATTATAATAGATGGTTTAATCAGGTAGATTACCGTCAAGAAATCGCTAGTCACCTAAACTTAGAGTTTTCAGACGATGGCTTTCATGAAGTAAGTCAAAGAGGTGGAGGGAGTTCTTTTGATGGACGTGAGTTTCACGGGAAAGCGACGGCAATGGATGTCCTTGGTAGATGGAAAGTATTTGCTGAGGATACAGCATACCGGAAATTGTTCGATAATAAGGAGCTTTTAGAGTATTCAGAAACAATATTTGGTTCCATTCCTGGCACAAAATTTCTAGAAATTAGTTAAAGATGCGTATGAAAGGAATCTGATGGTTAGAGGTAACACCCTTGACTTGAAGCATTTATAAACTCTTCGCCATAAAGGTAAAAACTACTGGAATTCCTTAAAATCTAGTAACTGCCTGAACAGCAAACGAATTGAATATCAGACTATCATAATTACCATCTCTAGATATCACACCGGATGGGATACGTTATTTCAATCGTCAATATGAAAGGTGGTGTTGGCAAAACTACCGTCACGGTTAACCTAGCAACCTGTCTGGCTAAAGATCGGGGAATGCGTGTGTTAATCGTCGATCTCGATACCCAGATTAATGCTACTCTTAGCTTAATGGCACCGCTTCATTTTGCTCAACTGAGAAAAGAAAATCGCACCTTAAAACAATTAGTTAATCAAGTAATTCAACCGACCAATCGCTTAATTATTCCAATTCAGGACATTATTCAGCGCAATATCTGTAAGGTAAATGGACTAGATTTATTACCGGGTGACATTGAACTCTACAATGATTTTCTATTAGCGGCACTGCTTTATTCTAAAGCGAATAATAGCCAGCAGGATTTTGAAAAAAGCTGGAATAGTTTAGAAGACTACTTAGTTCGCAAGATTCTTAATCCAGTGATCAATAATTATGATTGGATTCTCCTAGATTTTCCACCGGGAGATAATCTCCTGACTCGCAGTGGAATTATTGCTAGTCATTTTTATTTAATCCCCGCTAAACCTGAACCCCTATCAGTTGTGGGAATGGGTATTTTAGAAGCGCATATCAAAAAACTCAAAACGAGCGATCGCACAAGGATTAATTTACTGGGTATCATCTTTTCTTCCCTCGGTCATGCTAGCACGATGGCGGCAAAAGTTAAGAACCGAGTTAGTGCTGATTTTGGCGAGGGTAAAGTCTTTAATACAGAAATTCCTACGAATGTTGCCGTTGCTAAAGCTGTTGATGAGTTTCAACCCGTTGTTCTTACTGAACCGACTTCAGCAGGTGCAAAAGCCTTCACCGAGTTAACGAAAGAATTCTTACAAAAATTTTCTAATACTCTGGCGACAATGCCTCCCAAAACCCACTGATCCCATTTTGGTTTAAACTAACAAAGTAGCTATCTCGCTCTACTGCCTAAATCCTCACCCTCCCCTTGACAAGTTGAACTGGGGGATAACCCAAGCGCAAGGGAAATCTGATCGCTGATTAAAATAGCTTGATATAATAGGTTCTTGCCTAAAAGCAGGTAAATCCCAGAGCATGATCAAAACTGTAGCGACTCACTCGGTACGGAATTCACCTGGATTTGCTGCTACCAAGCAAAGCCATGTTTCTCCAAGAGGATTCTATTCATGGGATTTGTCATTGCCACAGTTAACATGAAAGGCGGAGTCGGGAAGACAACCCTGACTGTCAACTTGGCGACTTGCTTGGCAAAAAATCATGGAAAGCGCGTTTTAGTCGTTGATTTAGATACCCAAATTAGCGCCACGCTCAGTTTAATGTCACCTCAAGATTTTGCCAAGGTGAGGAAAGGCAGACGCACGTTAAGCCACTTAATTGACAAGTCTATCCGACCCAATCTTCAGAGCAAACTGACTATTCAAGATGTTATTCAGCCTTACATTTGCAGCATAAAAGAACTTGATTTACTGCCAGGAGATATCGATCTTTATGATGAATATTTAGTCTCAGAGATGCTTCATCAGAAAGCCAATAGTGAAGGGAAAGAAAACTTTAGTGATGTTTGGAATCATTTTGAGAAGCTATTAATTAAGGGAATTTTAGAGCCTGTTATTAATAACTACGATTTTATTATATTAGACTGCGCTCCAGGCTATAATCTTTTAACCCGTAGTGGGATTGTTGCGAGTGATTTTTATTTGCTACCCGCTAGACCAGAACCGTTATCAGTGGTTGGTATTCAACTTCTAGAAAGACGAATTTCTAGGCTCAAAGAAAGTCATAATTCTAGTACTCCCCTCAACTTACAATTATTAGGCATTGTATTTATTTTGTCTGGGGGTTTGATTGGTCGGTATTATAACCAAGTGATGAAGCGAGTCACTGAAGATTTTACCCCCGCTCAACTCTTTAAAAACCGCATTCCCATGGATGTTAATGTGGCTAAAGCCGTGGATAGTTTTATGCCAGTTGTTCTCAGCACTCCCACGTCTTCTGGCGCTAAAGCATTTACTCGATTAACCGTAGAATTTTTACAGAAAGTGGATGCCTATCAAAATATGTCCCAGAATCGCTCCACTAAGGTGAATTTAGCAAATCTTGATTAATTGAGAGTGGAAAGTATAAATTAATTGATTTCTACCAGAGTGGTTAGAAATTGAATAGGGTGAGCATCGCCCACCCTATTGGTTATCCTACTACAAGAAACTGAGTTTATTGACCCTTTGGGTTATCAACTCTGAATTACGGATGGAAAGCACCATCAGCACCAGCACCAGTGTTGTTGTAGTTGTCGAGTGCTGTATGGATAGTATTGCCAGCATCGATTGGATAGAGAACGTTGGTGTTCGAGTTATAGGGACTGGGTAGACCCGATGCACTAGTAATACCACTGTTCCAGTAGGCGGAACTTGCAGTAATAATTGGTGTTTGTGAATTCGGTGTCTCATTCCCCGTCAAGCTTCGCAAGTAGCCATCACCCTTACCGTTACTGTTTTGATCCGGCGTTAAAGCTTGCAACCAATCAATTGCCTCATTGATGTAGTACCGGGTATCCTTATCAGTTGGATTGGCAGTATCAATGGGATTGCCTGCGAGGTAGTTTAGCCAGCTAGCCACTAAATCGCGTCCGAGATTGTACCGAACATCTCCGCCGCTGGGGTGCATCGAGGAATCAACAATCTGTAGTGCCTGGGCACGGGTGTAGAAGAGGGTATTTTCACCTCCATCAGTCATGCCATTACGGTTGTAGTCACCAATGAGAAGGCCAGTTTGATAGGTTCCTGTCACCGGATCAAGGACTTTGCCGGGTTGGGCAGAGTTGGTGTAAGGCGAATGTAAGAGATCCCCCGTTGGGAAGTTCGGTTGACCAGCTTGCGACGGTTCGTTCCCTTGAATGCCGTCCCAGAACTTCTGCCAATTGTTGTTTTGCCAAAAACCAGGAGTCCGGACACCGGGGGATGCCAAAATCGTATCAGTATCGGTGGCGGTGTTGTTATTAGGATTGGTGTCGGTAAAACCAGACGGAGGAGTCACCGTAGCTGTATTCACTACAGTAGTGCTACCTCCTGAGACAGCATGGAGAATATCCAAAGACTTAATCTTGAATTGATCGTTTTTGGCTGAGTCATCCGTCCGGGCTGCGATCACCAGAGTATTACCAACGATTTGAGAGGCGTTGATATCGGCAGTGCGATCGCTGCTGCTGCTGGTCGTATTGATTTCACTAAACCCAAAGCTGCTCAGAACTGAGTCATTTAAGGTTAAGTGATTATTAAAAGGATCGCTAAAGTTACCAATCCAGACAGTGGCATCACTATCAGTCACGACTGAACCCAAGAAGGCTTTATCGACAATCACCGATTTGGAGAATTCAAACAGAACGTAGTTATTACGACCGATATTATCCACGCGGTGCGTGCCGTTACCACCATTTCCTTCGCTGCTATCAGTCACACCTAATCCACCACTATAACTGCCGAGATAGGCAGTACTCCAGCTACCAGAAGTAGTGCGGCTAAAAGCACTCGCCTTGACTGAAATACCGCTGGCCGAGAAAGTCCGAATATTGCCATCTGGACCATCTAGAGCCGTATTCCCCTGAAGGTCAATTGTGGCAGGTGTATAGGTAGGAGAACTAGGAGCTACTGTACCCATCACTGTGTAAGTGATGCTGCTACCCGGTGTCAAGGTGACGTAATCGTTGATGTTACCAGTTCCACTGGCTTCATTCCCCGTGGCTCCCCCTGTTGCTAGGCTAGTCCACATCACGTTTGTTAGGTTACTGGGGAACGGATCGCTTACTAGGGCATTGGTGGCTGTACCCGAACCACTGTTGCTGACGACGATAGTGTAGGTCAATTTTTGTCCTGGCGTTACAGTAGTTACACCGTCAGTTTTGGTAATCGACAGGTCACCATTTAGTCGTTCATCAATGAAGTTATTGCCTGTGGAATTCCCACCAGGGGGTAAGGTGACGGCAATACTATTAGGATTACCTCCATCACTATCACCGACATCGCTATAGCCACTTGGGGTAGTTTCTTCTACGGTGTAGTTTCCGGTGGCGATGTTGGTAAAGCTGTAGCTGCCGTTTGCGGCTGTGGTCGTGGTGCCGACGACGTTACCCGCACTGTCTTTGAGGGTGACGGTGACATTACCAATCCCGGTATCTCCGGTGTTGTTGTTGTCGAGGTCTTCCAGGAC
>DNGI01000416.1 GCA_003486645.1 Cyanobacteria bacterium UBA11370
GTAACTTTCCCCCCCTCTCCCCCTCTCCCCCTCTCCCTCTCTCCCCCTCTCCCTCTCTCCCTCTCAAGAAGTACTAGATTCTACTAAGAGCTACAACTTGGTATGAATTGTAAAAAAGGTGTCTCAATTTCCTGCTACCACTGGACAAATCAGGCTATTTAGTAGTACCAATGTTCTATAGAAGACATTATTGCTGCACAGCATGAATTGTTCTGATTCAAAAGTTTGTCAGGGTAGGTTGAGCGACAGGATGACTGATCAGTCTAATTGTTGTCAAGCCCTGCCCAACAACGGCAAACGAAACGCTCACTCAGAATTTGTTGTAGGATTATGGAACCCCTGACCCAAGCCCAGCAAGAACTTTATGATTGGCTGGTTGATTATATTCAAACCTCAAAACACGCCCCTTCTATTCGGCAAATGATGCGGGCAATGAATTTGCGATCGCCTGCACCGATTCAAAGTCGTCTGGATCATTTGCGCTCGAAAGGATACATTGATTGGACAGAAGGAAAAGCGCGTACTATTCGGATTCTCGGCGGTGCGACTGGAGGAGTTCCGGTATTAGGAGCGATCGCAGCGGGTGGTATGGTAGAACCTTTCACTGAAGCTACCGATCATCTCGATTTATCTAGCTTATTCTCCCAGCTCGGTAACTTTGCTCTGCGGGTAACAGGAGACAGCATGATTGAAGACATGATTACTGACGGAGATTTAGTCATTATGCGACCCGTCCCTGACCCAGAACAACTCAAGAATGGTTCAATTGTTGCTGCCAGAGTTGAAGGTCATGGTACAACGTTAAAACGATATTACCGCGAGGGTGAAGACGTAACACTAAAACCTTCTAATTCCAAGTACCTCCCGATAGAAGTAACCGCGAAAAATGTACAAGTGCAGGGTGTGTTAGTCGGAGTTTGGCGGGACTGTTGATTCTGAAGAGAAAACCAGATGAACTATAAATTATGAAAAATTTCTAATTCATTGTTCATCTGGTTATAAGCTGCCGGATAAAGCCGTGATATTATTTCGTGATATCTAATTTTTTTGTTGGCGTTTCAGCTTTGAACTAGTACCTAATAGACCAAACGCAAGAAGACTAAAAACGGAGGCGGGTTCAGGTACATCCTGAACAATTTCTCTTTTTATTTTTTCTGCTATAGTAGTTCCGAAATCAGCGAAGTCATCCGTCTGAACAACAAAGGAATTAGGTCCACCTTTAACTTCGTTGTTATAAAAATCTAAGACAAATGGGTTGCCACCAATCACTAATCCGTTAATGGCATCAATCCCTGCTGCTAGGGCATTATCCCGCGCAGTTGCTGTATCAAGACCATCGTTTTCTGCGCCGTCACCCGATACATCTATAACCAGGCGTGTACCGTCAAAATCATTATTAAAAAAGCGGGGTGTCGCAAAAGCAATAGCAGAACCTGGAGCAGTTAATCCAAAGAAGGGTCGTCCTGCGGCACTGATAGCATTAGCAAAGCTTTGTGAAGCCGCCACACTATCGATTAGAGTCCACCCCACTGCTTCTTGTTGTTCACCCTCACTAGACCAGTAGATCAGGTTAACTGCAATTGTGCCTAGCTGTCCTTTGGAGATAAAGTTATTGAAAAGATCCGGATTGTTGAAGACATCAACATAACCGTTTTGTTGCAGATTAAATTCACCACTATCTACACTCCCAGATACATCAACAAGGAAAGATAGTTCCAAATCAACAGGAGTGAGAGCAGCAGCATTAGCACTACTTGAAACGCTGAAAACCGACAAACTGCAAGATGCTGCTATAAGTGCTGAACCAACAACAATAGAGGTTTTCATACTATTTTTATTTGCTAAATAACTAACTATAAATTAAGCGACCTAAACAAAAATGTCAGTAGGAAAAAGTAGGCAGATTTTTAAAGTTATCATGAAGCAGTAGGTGCGCTTGATAAAGTTTATGTAAAAAGGTAGGCTTGATTGTGAAGTTTCTGTAAAGAGGTGAAGGGATTTGTGTAAATTTTTTTGTGAATTAGCCCGTTCCTCAGCCAGCTATCTAATTTAACCTGATATACTCTGCGCCAACTAGGCTGGAGCGAGATGATTTTGTAGCTCAACCAGAAGCAATAAGCTTAGTTGCTGATGTGTCCGTCCTAGGGAGAAACCTGCATGAATATTGAAGAAGCGATCGAACTTCTGCAAACCTTGGTCTTTGCTCAAACCAGCACGTACTTGACTAATCTGCAAATTAACCTGTTGCGGGGTTCTTGGCAAAATCAAACCTACGAACAAATTGCCGAGACGTATTGTTTCTCTTGTGCCCATGCTAAGACAGTTGGTGCTAAATTATGGGAATTCCTCTCCCAAGTGCTTGATACAAAAGTTAATAAAAAGAATTTTCAACTGATCTTAGAACGCAAAGCAAAAGAGTTGGCAACGGATGTGGCAACGGATGTGGCAACGGATGGGGTAACGGATGTAACGGATGGGGTAACGGATGGGGTAACGGATGAAGGGGATGTAGGGGATAAATTATCAATTTGTCCTCTATATTTGACCCTAACCGATAACACATCCGTTACATCCGTTACAAAATCCGTTGCCATCTATTCTCCCATACCTGAATTGCCTGGAGGTCAAGTTCCTCTTGATTCTCCCTTTTATATAGAGCGTCCTCCTATTGAAGAACGCTGCTATGATACGATTTTGCAATCGGGAGCTTTTATTCGGATTTATGCTCCTCGACAAATGGGTAAAACCTCCTTAATGGCGAGAATTTTGTATCAGGCAAGGGAGGAGGGATATCGTACAGTAACGTTGAGCTTTCAGCTGGCGAGTAGCAATATTTTTAGCAGCTTAGATAGATTTTTAAAATGGTTCTGTGCTAGCGTTGGTAAAAGTTTGGGGTTGACGAATCAGTTGGCTAATTATTGGGATGATGTTTTAGGTAGCAACTATAGTTGCACTGATTACTTTGAAAACTATCTTTTAGCTGAACTTGATACTCCGATTGTTATTGCTTTAGATGACTTGGATATTGTGTTTCACTATCCAGACATTGCGTCAAATTTTTTTTGCCTGCTGCGAACCTGGTATGAAAAGGCAAAGTATGGTAACACCCTAAGCGATATTTGGAAAAAACTACGGTTGCTAGTAATCCATTCCACAGACGTTTATGTCCCGTCAACGATTTATCAATCACCGTTTAATGTCGGACTCTCCATTGAACTGCCAGAATTTACTAGCAAGCAAGTACACGATTTGGTTAGGTGTCATCAATTCGATTGGGATGCTGATCAGGTTGAGCAATTAATGTCTTTGGTGGGTGGCTATCCCTATCGGGTACGCAAAGTACTCTATCACATTTGGTATCATGATGTTAGCTTAGAGCAGTTATTACCAAAGTCGGCAACAAAACAGCGCATTTATGGCGAACACCTACGACAGTAAGGGTCAAATCTTCAGAGGTGATATCATGTCCGGTTGAATAACCCTAAAAAAGAGTGAGAGGGAGAGAGGGAGAGGGGGAGAAGGGGAGAAGGGGAAGAAATTTTAGCCAGGGTAATTAGCCGGACATGATATGATTAGCAGGAAATCCTATCAGTATTTCGGTAAAACTATTTGATCAACTTGGTTTATCTACCCTATATCTTTTCATTCGCTGGAGGTGTAATACTAAGCTTAATTAGGCTTTCTTCAAGTCTCCGGAGTAATTCAAAATCCTCTTCCGGTAAGGGTTGATTTTCATTCCCTCTTACATAGTCCCCCACAGAAAACTTCTTCTCAAGAAACGCAAACGCCTGTCGAAACTGACGTGGATTTGCCTCAATGGGGGCATCAAAGTGACAGGGAATAATTCGTTGAAAATTCCAACTCGCTACTAACTCCGCCCATTCTAGAGTTTCCCTCGGCGATCGGTTCAGAATCAGAGTCTGTAAAATGGGTGCTACAAATAACCGTCCACCCCCTCTAAGTGCGTCAAATGATCGCTTCCAGTCAACCTTCCATTTAAACGGAAATAACCCGAAATATCCCTTCCTGGATCGATCCGGCGCTTTGAAAGCATCCCGTAACGTCTGCCCTATTGGCATCACCTCCAGCGCACTGGGTCGAAAGTAAAATGCAAATAGCGAGACACGTTGCCATCCTTTACGGCGACTTTCTTCACTATCATTCACTACATCCAATGCACTATCTTTAGCATGAAATAACAACGGGGAAGGGTCAAGTTGAACGATCGCAGGCGGTTCATCTGGCACAGAAACCACCGAATCTGTTACTAGCAGTGTACGCGATCGCTTATGAAAAAATGCCACTTCCGCAAATGGTCCCAGCCCAAGATTAATTGGCCCTAATATCGCATAATTAAATTGATCCCCAAACGGCGCTTTCGTACAATCTAGGGGAAGTACCTGAGTACGCTTAGAGGGAAAACCAAGCCAACTCAGAGGAAGGTTTAAGGGGAAACTCCACTGGTTTGGGGCGACAAAAACCTGTGAATTGGGAAAGCGTCGAGCAAAAGGACCAACAAAAACTTTATGCTCTAAACCAGAGATAGTGGGTAAGATAATATACTTAACCTCTCCATGTTCCGCTACCAATTCATTGACTAGCCGCAGACATTCTTTCGTTGGTGCAACAGGTGCATAAACGAGGAGTCCTCCACCGTCAAGCTTTACAACAGTCATCCGAATCGGTACAACAACATTGAGAATGCCCTGAAGCTGGTCAAATGTCCAGATTGTATCCTTAACCACTTCTTGACGGATTGTCCGCCGCCGTCCATAGGGGTAGAGTGGTACAGCAGGCCAAAACAACCATGACCAGTCCCTAGGATCGATGCTGGAATTAATTTGTTGTCCTTGTGTCTCCCGTGCTTTCATTCTGATTCCGTTATTCTGCCAATCCTCCTATTCTGACTATAGGGTGTACGGTAGGGTCATTCAATTTTGGATGCAAGGAGTTTGGATTTTGGAGTAGCAATACTCACATCTGGCACCGCTATCTATAACCGCCAGGGAATAAATTCCCTGCCTCATAGCCAAAGTCCGTTAAAACTCAGATCT
>DNGI01000508.1:0-38412 GCA_003486645.1 Cyanobacteria bacterium UBA11370
ATCATGTCTAGTTGAATGACCCTAAAAAAGAGTGAGGGGGAGAGAGGGAGAGAGGGAGAGGGGGAGAGAGGGAGAAATTTTATTAGAGACAATCTAGATAGACATGATCTAACAACCAACAACCAACAACCAACAACCAACAACCAACAACCAACAACCAACAACCAACAACCAACAACCAACAACTAACTCACCACTTCATTAACAGGAAAACGATCAAGTAACTGAATTGCACGAATGGCATTACGTTTCAAAGAATCTGGTAGAGGCGGTACATGGGGAATTTGAGATAACAAATCAATCGTCCGACGCAATAGCCGCACAATATCCCCTTCATCCAAACTCGTATTCCCACATAACTGTGTCCATTCCACCCCTAACGCCCACTGTTCAACAATTCCAATTAAGTCACGTTCTAACCAAACTGGCAATGCTACATGATAGCGACGCTGTACCTGAAAAAGTTGACGGCGCGTTTGTTTTAAGTTGTCTAATGCGGCGATCGCTTGTTCTGAAGGTAAATAATTTGTCCAGCTATCGGGACGAGGGGTTTCTGTCACTAAAGCACAAGCAGCAGCGGCTAAGTTATGAGGGTCTAAATCATCAAATTCCCCCGACATTAGGGCTAAACCAATCCACAATTCATTATCCCCGCGAATTGCAGCCGCCGCTTGTCCTAGACGAGTCGGTGTCACATTTTCCAAGCAACCAAATGCCCTTAAAATTTCCATCAGATTGAGAAATTCTTGCCAATGCTGGGCTTGGTTTTCTCGAAATTCGGCTTGACGGCGGTTGATTTCGTCTTGTAAGGCTAACCGTCGTTTGTGACGTTTGAGTAACTGGGAGGGATTCCCCCAATTGTGCAGAGGATGAGTTTTGAGTTGGGTTGTTACCGCCTCTACAACTTGTAATTGAGCATACACTTCCGGCGCTATGGTTAGTTCTATCGTCGTCGGAATTTGAGAAGCGATCGCCTCTGTTTCTTCTGTCCCCCGTTTCATTTGACCTGGCTTAAATTCAAGTTCTGGGGGAGGGACTAAACTGGAAAACTCTACACCCTCTAACTGACCATGCAAATCTACCACATCAGCCGTTGTCGCCACATACCAGCGATTATCCGCACTTAAACAAATCAGGTAAGGCAATTGACCCCGACCTTTTTCTTTCCCAACCAAAACAACAGGAATTGGAGACGGAACAGGGATATATTTTCCTTTTAAAGAGAGGAGAGTTCCCGTCGTGGCGTATTGGATTGCCTGAGTGATGATACTCGCTTGTACCGCTTCCGC
Source organism: Cyanobacteria bacterium UBA11370 (assembly GCA_003486645.1). Lineage (GTDB taxonomy): Bacteria > Cyanobacteriota > Cyanobacteriia > Cyanobacteriales > Coleofasciculaceae > UBA11370. The sequence goes on from DNGI01000508.1 coordinate 1,290, forward strand.
TTGCCGTTCTAACGTTTTGAGTAATCGCTGTTCTTCTTTCAGGCGTTCCTTAATTTTTTCGTACTGAGACAGGGCTTTAGGGTCTATTGATGCCAGTTGAATGTCAATTTTGGTCACTTCTGCCATCAAGTCGGTAATCGTCTGTTGCTGGGGTTTCAGATACAGTGTGGCAAGGTATTGGGCAAAGCTGCGTTCTACCAAATCCTTCGCTTGAGTCAGGCTGTGAGTTTGCAGCAAATTCAACACCATGCCATAAGTCGGTGTAAATTGACTTACCAACGGGTCAGCACCACTGGTTGCCAAGTAAGCCGCTTCCTTTGCCCCTTCAAACTGCGTCTGTAAAGTAACAACATACCCGGTTTCATCCATCCCTCGCCGTCCAGCTCGACCCGCCATCTGCAAAAATTCAGAAGGGGTTAATAGTCGGTGTCCGTCATCAGTACGCTTAGACAGGGCAGAAATCACCGTAGTCCGCGCAGGCATATTAATCCCAGCGGCTAGGGTTTCTGTGGCAAATACAACCTTAACTAAACCCTGCTGAAAGAGTTCTTCAATAAATCCCTTCCAAGCGGGTAAAATTCCAGCATGATGAGCCGCAATACCCCGATAAAGGGGTTCAACTTGTCCAGCACGACCTGCCTCTGGATTACGCGCTAAAAAGTCATCAATTTGTACTTTTAACTGTTGGGCTTCTATTTCATTAACCAGAGAAAATGCTCCCAATTCACTCACTGCCAAATTACATTCAGTCACCGAAAGATCGCAACCCGAACGACTGAAAATAAAGTAAATTGCTGGTAGCATATCTCGTTGCTGCAATTGATCCACCACATACAAGATTTGGGGAACAAACAGCACTTTAACTAAACCCTGTTGAAATAGGCTGGCGACTAAACTTCTCCACGATGGGGGAAGTTCGGCATGGTAGGCGGCAATTCCTCGCAACAGAGGTTCAACCATCAGTTTAATCTTGTCGTTGCGCCCGACATTCGGATTGCGTTCCAGAACGTCTTCTAGCAGTCCTTTAATCTGTGTAGCTTCTCTAGAATTAACCAGAGATAATTTGCCCAATTCAGTAACGGCTTGTTCGCAGCCCCGACGGTTGAAAATAAAGTAGAGAGTAGGTAACTTGCCGCTTTCTTGGAGTTGTTTAACCGCTGCGACTAAACTCCCACCTTTTTGTTGATTGTCAGAACGATTGCCACGACCATTCTTTTCCCATCCTCCCCTCGGTTTTAGACGGGGGTTAATTTGGTTTTGATTTTTATCGAGTAGGGGAAAGAGTCCCTTGGGGTTGGCAAAGTGGAATTGCAAGGGAACGGGTCGGAAGTCGGAATAAATCAGTTCCGTTGAACCATGGACTTGATTAAGCCAATCGGTAAGTTGATCTGAATTAGCAACCGTAGCCGAGAGAGCAACCAGTTGGATTTCTCGCGGACAATAAATAATAGATTCTTCCCAAACTGTACCGCGCTGTCGGTCATTCATGTAATGGCACTCATCCAGCACTACCGCCTCAACCCCTTCTAAGGAGGTGCCAATTTCGCCAATAGGCGTACCGTAGAGCATATTACGGAAGATTTCCGTCGTCATGACCAAGATCGGGGCATCTCGGTTGATGGAAATATCGCCTGTCACCAACCCGACTTGTTCTATGCCAAACTGCCCTCGAAAATCTCGCAGTTTCTGGTTTGAGAGGGCTTTCAAGGGGGTGGTGTAGAAAATCCGACCGCCCCTTGACAAAGCACGATAAATAGTGTATTCACCAATTAGTGTTTTACCAGAACCAGTAGGGGCGCAAACGACAACGGATCGACCTGCATTAAGGGCAGCGATCGCTTGTTTTTGAAAGGGATCGAGTTCAAAGGGGAACAAATTTTTCAGGTCAAGTTCTATAGATGAAGTAGAAACGTTCACACAAGGTTTATTGCGACCTCCCTAACCGAAGAGTAGTTTGCCATTACCCACATTTTAGGAAGCATAGTAGAAATCTGGGTAATAAAGAAGCAAGGGCTGCTACACGCTGCTCGTGCTAGGTATTTTTGTCGAATTTTTTGATTTTATCCTGATCCCCGATGTGGCGCTCTGAAAAAGGCACTAGAAACTCTGACACGGAGGTTTACTATGTGCGACTACACCAACGGGTTTTCACGGCAGTCCCGTTTAGGGGATAGATCTGAAAACTTGGTTCTCGGATCAAATTTCCTTAGTGGGTTAACGTTTGAGTCCGAAAACGTGGACGACAATCGGGGCAGTGGTCGCTAGAGGTAAGCTCATCGGCATTTAAACTGCGTATTCACATTCTAACTTTCTGTCTGTTGTCCGTCGTTATATCATGTCCGTCTAATTGTCTCTAATAAAACTGCTCTCCCTTATCCCCCCCTATCTCCCTTATCTCCCTTGTCCCCCTTATCTCCTATCTTTGATTGCAACTTGGTATGAGTCTTCTTGGCCAGAGATCAAACCTGTTTTACCCTCTGACGGCTAAGTGCTGACTCCTGCTGTAAGTTTAGAAAGGAAAGAAGAACCCAGCTATAGTAGCTGGGTTTTCACTTTTGTTATCTGTTGTCGGTTGTTAGTTGTTTGTTATCACATTATAGCGCTAAATCAACAACTTATGACCAACCGCTAATAAAACTTCACAATCAACAAACAATTGCGATTGTCATCAGTACGTCTATAAGTGAGCTTATCGGCAATTTTTTGCATAATAGCCAGTCCCCGTCCACCGCTAGCCTGGGCATCTGGCAGTAGGGATGGGGTTTGGAGTCGCGCTTCTAAATCAAAGGGGGGGCCGCCGTCCCAAATCCGCATTTCTAAACAGTGAGACAATAGACTTACTTCGATCTCGATAGGGACGCTAGTGGGTAGGTTTTTGTGAGCATGGCGAACAGCATTGGTAAATGCTTCCGCAATCACTAATTTACACTGTAGCCACACTATTGTAGGAATAGGTGGGTGGGTGAGTTGGTCGAACCACGACAGAACCTGGTCTAATGCCTTGAGATCGCTGGGAAATTGTTGGATAGATTTTTGGAGGTCTTTCAACTGCTCAAAGCCTTTTAAATCAACGACACTAAAGCCTTTATTTTCAGCGCACCAATACTCCTATTGAAAAATCCAGTCTACCCTAGATTTAATCCTTGTTCTACTATTGACTCACTTGTCTTGGGATTTTTATCACTTTGTCACTAAACTACACTCAAGTGCATCTAGATTGCCACCCTCATTGTAAGCCCGTGCATCTGCAATCTCCTTGAGTGACTTGTACTACCTCGATGCCATGAACCAAATTTTGATTATTGATGACGACCCGGCGATTCAGATATTGTTGAAACGGACACTTCACAACCAGGGGTATGAGGTTGCTGTTGCCAGTAACGGTGAAGACGGCCTAGCACAAGCACGACAGATCCGTCCAGCACTAGTGATTTGCGATTGGATTATGCCCCGTATGAACGGACTGGAAGTTTGCCGTCAAGTGAAAGCAACTCCAGAACTTTCAACAACGATGTTTATTTTACTGACCTCTCTGGGATCAGTGGAGGATCGGGTTAAGGGGTTAGATGCGGGTGCAGATGACTTTTTGTGCAAGCCAATTGAAATGGCTGAGTTGAAGGCACGAGTGCGGGCTGGATTAAGGCTACATCAACTGAGTCAGGACTTGCAGCACCAAAAAGAATTATTAGAGATGGAATTAGCGGAAGCCGCAGAATACGTGCGTTCCATTCTACCAGACGAGATGGAGGGGCCACCTGTCAGTATCGATACACGATTTGTGCCGTCCCGTCAACTGGGGGGGGATGGCTTTGATTACTACTGGCTTGATTCCGATTATTTAGCGATCTATCTATTGGATGCAGCAGGGCATGGCTTACGAGCAGCGCTACCGACGCTTTCCGTGTTAAATATGCTCAAGTCACGAGTGCTGCCTAAAATTAATTATTATCAACCCAGCGATGTTTTGCGGGGATTAAACCAAACATTCCAGATGACTCAGCGCAATGACAAGTATTTTACCATCTGGTACGGAGTTTATAACCGGGTTAAACGCGAACTCACTTACGCCAGTGCGGGTCATCCACCTGCGATATTAATTTCTGGTACGCCCAATTCAGCGATAGAGGTCAAACGATTAAAGACACCCGGCTTACCTGTCGGTATGTTCCCAGAGGCGGATTATGCTGATCAATGTTGTGAAGTCAGGGAACCGAGTACTCTCTACGTCTTTAGTGATGGAATTTACGAAATTAACCAACCGGATGGCACGATATGGGGGCTTGAACCCTTTGTTAAATTGCTGGCTGAGTGTAGGCAGAAGAGTTTTTCTAACCTAGATCCGGTTTTGGATTCTCTGCAAGCCGTGAATCCCAAAGAGTATTTTGATGATGATGTGTCTTTACTGGAAATTAAGTTTGATTAAAGGAGTTTCTTAAAGGGGCAAGGGGTAAGGGGTAAGGGGGAAGGGGTAAGGGTGAGTCTAATTCTTTCCCTTTTCCCTTTTCCCTTTTCCCTTTTCCTCTTCGCCATTGCTGACGATGCTTTTGAAATTAGCTGGTGGAAACTATAGCGTTCTCAAACTCTTCTCGCGTGGGAAAAATTTCAAAAACGCGATCCATGCTTGTCAGTTCAAATAACATTTTGATTTGTTCGTTGACTGAGCAAACAAAAAGCTTGCCACCTGCGGCACGAACCGTTTTCAGTGCTAAAACAAGCGCCCCTAAACCGGAACTATCCATAAAGGAAACGTCTTGAAAATCAATCAATACAATATCGACATTAGATTCCACAAGGCGACTGATCTCTTGACGAAACTGACCGGCCTTTGTGCCATCTAAGATGCCAGAGGGTTGAACTATTTTAACCACAGGAGCCATATTTACTTAAGACTGCCGTTACACGAATATCCAGACTTTGCCAGTATAGCTGCGACAAATAGTTTCAGCCAGACTCTAGTGCAGTATTGCGGCAATAATTGGGCATTTTTGTTACCTGTAGGAGGAACCGAATTGCTGCAAAATTTGCTGCCAACTAACACTAGCTACCGGGGTTGTTGACACTCCCTAGGCGTAGAACGCAGGAGATTCTTGCTTCACAGGGGACTGGAGTTTTACAACTTCCGGGTTGTAGTCTAACCCTCCACAAGCTTTTACGGACTGTCTGACCGCAACGGTAAAAGAGCAAGTGCATCTCAACATTGCAGAGATACTCTAGTCCTTACCAACGAATGTCCTATCTGTCCGGATTGTTTAGATAGGCACGTTTACTATACCCCATTGTTACGAGAGTATAGCTCGGTTGAAGCGAACCCGATGCACCTGAAACGCTCGACTGACTAAAAAATGGTGCTGCCCTAATAATCTTGCTTCTGGCAGAGGGAGCCTGAATACTATGTATCTCCCATGATAGACTAGCTCAACTTTTAATTTCTTTAGAATTCAGGAAATTATCTCAAATGTAAGAGTTTAATTCATGGAATCTTATGATGTCGTTATCATCGGCGCGGGTCACAATGGCTTAGTCTGCGCGGCTTACCTGCTCAAAGCGGGTTATAGTGTGTTGTTACTAGAGGCGCGTTCGGTTCCTGGCGGTGCAGCAACCACGGAAGAAGCGTTGCCGGAGGAAGCCCCAGGCTTTAAATTTAATCTTTGTGCCATTGATCACGAATTTATCCACTTGGGACCCGTTGTTGAAGAATTAGAATTAACCAAATACGGATTAGAATACCTTTATTGCGATCCGGTAGTTTTTTGTCCCCATCCCGATGGCAAATATTTTCTAGCACACCGCAGCTTGGAGAAGACCTGTGCTGAAATTGAACGCTTCAATCCTCGTGATGCTAAAAAATATGCTGAATTTACCCACTTCTGGCAACGGGTACTGGGAATGATGATTCCGGTATTCAACGCACCGCCAAAGTCAGTCGTTGATATGGCGGGTAATTATGATTGGGCTAAACTCAAGGATCTATTTTCTGTCATTGGTCCTCCTGATAAAACGCTGGACTTTATTCGCACCATGTTTAATAGTCCACGGGATATTTTAGAGGAGTGGTTTGATTCCGAATTTCTCAAAGCTCCCCTAGCCAGATTAGCATCAGAACTGGGTGCGCCTCCCTCTCAAAAAACAATTTCTGTGGGCGCAATTATGATGGCAATGCGTCATAATCCTGGCATGGCTAGACCGAGAGGCGGTACAGGCGCACTCACCCAAGCGTTGCTGAATTTAGTTAAAAGTAAAGGGGGAGTTGTTCTTACGGAGCAGCGGGTTGAACGTATTTTAATTGATGATGGTCGAGCGGTAGGAGTGCGGGTTGCTAATGGTACGGAATATCGAGCAAACCGGGGTGTAATTTCTAATATTGATGCCAAGCGTGTTTTCTTACAATTAATGGATGCGAGTGAGGTGGAGGCGGCTGATTCTAACTTACGAGAGCGATTAGAACGTCGGATTGTTAATAGTAATGATAGTATCATGAAAGTTGATTTGGCAATCTCTGAACCCTTACGTTTTGAGCATCATAATCATCGGGATGAGTATCTGATTGGTTCGGTTTTAATTGCTGATTCGGTTAACCAAATCGAAGTTGCTCATCATGAACCGACGATTGGTAAAATTCCGGATTCTGACCCATCTTTGTATGTGGTTGTACCCACCATGCTTGACCCTTCTATGGCTCCTGAAGGGAAACATACCGTGTGGATTGAATTTTTTGCCCCGTATCAAATTGCAGGTGCTGAGGGGACGGGAATCAAGGGTACAGGATGGACGGATGAACTGAAAAATAAAGTTGGCGATCGCTTAATTGATAAGTTGGCAGATTATGCCCCAAATGTGAAAAATTCTATCATTGCGCGTCGGGTGGAAAGCCCGCCGGAATTGAGCGATCGCACAGGGTTCCTCAAAGGAAATCACTATCATATTGATATGACGTTAGATCAGATGGTGTTCTTCCGACCTTTACCGGAATTAGCCAATTATAAAACACCGATTGATGGGTTATTCCTTACAGGTGCTGGAACTCATCCGGGGGGGTCTATTTCCGGGATGCCGGGACGGAATTGCGCTCGTGTTTTTCTGCATACTCAACAGCCGATTGGTCAAAAGTTAAAGGAAGCGGGGAATGCTGTTAAGTCAACAGTAGAGTCTGTTTTTAGGATATCTTGAGAAGGTTATGAGCAGGGAATATAGCACTTCCTAGTCAGTGAAGTACAAGAATTCATCCCTTATCCTTCATCTTTTCTGCCCGGTGGGATGTATTTGATTCAACAACAGAACTGCTATAAAGTGAATAACCCACGCCCTGCTCTTAATAATCTCCTCGATTAAGTAAAATTAAGTAATTCCCTATTCTTTATAGTCTAGGGAAAGAGAACAACAGGATACTTGTGGCAGGGATAATGACAGATAAAATTTTAATTCTAGGAGGACGAGGTAGAATTGGTAGTAGTGTGGCGCAAGATATAGCTGCCAATACGCAGGCGAACATTACTGTTACAGGACGGACAACGCCTGAAGTAGCTGTTAAGCAAAAAGAGTCATCACAAATCCAATTTCTGCCTTTAGATTTAGCTGATCACGAAGGGTTAAGAAACGCGATCGCGTCTCACAATCTGGTGATTCATTGCGCTGGTCCTTTTATGTATCGGGATGCTACCGTTCTTAAAGCTTGTATTGAAGAAGGCATTAATTATTTAGATGTTAGTGATAACCGCGCTTTTACTCGTAAAGCTTTAGCCTGTAGAGAAGCGGCGGCGAATAAAGGCGTTACCGCTATTATCAATACGGGGATTTTTCCCGGTATTTCTAATAGTATGGTGCGCCGTGATGTGGAACAGTTAGATGAAGCAGAACGCATTCACTTAAGTTACGTGGTAGCGGGTTCTGGTGGTGCTGGCGTGACGGTAATGCGAACCACATTTCTGGGTTTACAAGAACCGTTTGAAGTGTGGATTGATAATGAATGGAAATTGATCAAGCCGTATAGCGATCGCGAAACCATTCAATTTCCTAAACCCTATGGTAAGGCTGGAGTTTACTGGTTTGATATGCCAGAAGCGTTTACTCTGGTTGAATCGTTTCCCGTAAAAACCGTTATTACGAAATTTGGATCTATTCCTGATTTATACAATCATCTCACTTGGATAGCGGCTCATATTTTTCCGTCTGCTTGGCTAAAAAATCCTAATAGTATTGAGTTTTTATCTCAGGTGAGTTATCGGATGACTCAGGTCAGCGATCGCTTTAGTGGGATTGGGGTTGCAATTCGTTCCGAAGTTTCGGGTTATAAAGATAACCAACTAGCAACTATTTGTTCGACTTTAGTGCATGAGGATACCGCCGTAGCAGCGGGTGCTGGGACAGGTAGTATTGCTGAACTTGTCCTGGCAGGGAAACTAGAGAAACCTGGTGTTTGGCCTGTTGAACAAGCACTCTCGACCGAATTGTTTGAAGAAACAATGCAACACCGAGGTATTAAGCTTCATTAAGGTACGCTGGTGGGAAGCATCCCAATGCAAGCAAATATAGCAGTCGCCACAATTGTTAGGACATTTTTCTGTTGCCTGTTGCCTGTTCCCTTTAACGCAAAACATAACGTCCTAACCGATATATCCGTATAATTCTAAGTCTGAAAAAGATACGGCTAGAGTTTATTAAACTATACAAAAATCATTGTATAGATAGATCTAAAGTATAGAAAGAATGATCCGGATTTAACAGCTAATTGCTGAAGAGAGTTAATCAGTAAGACTTGTCGAGCCTAAGTTTTGAAGTGCTTGAAATATAGAAATAGGTAAGCTGGTAGATATCAGCTAACTAATAGTGCCCTATAGTCAGCAAACTACTTAGTGTAGGCCAAGCACAAATTAACCAATAGTTTTATCGGATCAATTAGCTTTGTTGACCTGACAAAGTGGGTATTGCATTTCTATCAAATTTATTAGGCTAATTGATATTAATTCGGCTGGTATCGTTACTACATAATTGGGAATCGGGAAGAGAAAGAAAAGAAAACTAAAGCACAGGCTGATCCTTATTGTTGTCGCACGCAATAACGGGGCATTATCGAGCTGAAAAACTATCCGGATTTAACCCCTAAATGCTGAAAAATTGAGGGGAAAATTTTGATAACTTGAGTTTGTATTTGCATTAATATTCTAGTTATTATGAGATTTATGCAAATTATAACCTCAGAATTTATCAGAATTTTGGATAGTAAATTATCGATAAATCATCTAGCAAAACTTCATCAAAACTACATCTAAAAATAGAGACATCGTTGAGATGAACTGCTAGAACTGAAAGGAATCCATCGAAGTTAATTCAACATCAACAGGAGATATATATGGCGTTGGATGCCCATGTCTTTATGACCACCATGGAAAAGCGTGTTGGTCTAACTGCTGAAGACAAAAGTCTTTTGAAAGAGAATGCAGATTGGGGCAAAGGAATTGCTTCAGAAATGGCGGATCATTTTTATGGCTATTTAGGTCGTGATGCAGAAATGGATGCCATTATCAATGCTAAAGAAGGACGGGTTCATCGCCTACGAGAAACCTTTATTCAGTGGTTTCACGAAATGTTTACAGGCATTGATGATTGGGGAAATGCCTATGCGGATCGTCGTTGGCGGATTGGTCTAGTTCATGTGCAGATTGGAATTGGTCCTCAACACGTTGTTCCAGCGATGGCAACAGTGGTTAATGCTGTTGGTCAACGGTTAAAAACTGATGGAAAAGATGAAGCGTTACGGGATGCTCTCAGTCGGATTTGCATGATTGATTTAGCCTTCATTGAGCAAGCTTATGTAGAAGTCAGTTCAGCGGCTGTTCTCAGAGAAACAGGTTGGACAGAGGGTTTATTCCGCCGCCTGATCGCAACTGGCGCAAATTCAATGTAAAGGTAAGATTGTTCACATTTCAACCCTACGAGTTAACCACATTGCAATCTCTAAAATTTCAGCAGGAGTAACACAATCAATGGCTATCAATTCTGAAAAATTGGGGTACGTCCTCAAAACATTTGTAACTGGAACAAGTGATGTTGAAGGTGCGGCTATGGTCACTCCCGATGGCTTACCTTTAGCCTCTAGTTTACCCGGTGGTATGGATGATGAACGAGTATCCGCCATGTCCGCCGCTATGCTTTCTTTGGGTGAACGAATTGGTAAAGAATTAGTACGAGGTGCGATTGATCGCATCTATGTCGAAGGCAACCAAGGCTTTAGTATTTTGACCAGTTGTGGAGAAGATGCGGTTTTTTTAGTACTGGCGACGAAGGAAGCCAAGCAAGGGGTTTTGATGCTAGAAATTAAACGCACCCTTTCTGAACTGAAGTCGGCTCTGAGCTAATTGAGTCTTGCAGAAGTTAGGGTATTTTAGCTTACAGTCTTAGTATCAAAGAACAGTGGATTTTAAGCAAACTCCCCTAACGTTTCAATCGTAATCATTCGGGATGCTAATCAGGGAGCTAAGGGTTGAAGATTTTAACTAGCCTGTTAATTTTCAACCTCTAACTCCTTCTTTTTATGAGTTTAGTAGGTTCAATTCAAATGGTAAATCTACGTGTAGTCGTCACAGGCACGGTAGGAGCTGGCAAGTCTACTTTTGTTCGGACGGCTAGTGAAATTGAGGTAGTAGAAATCGAACGCAAGATTACTGATAAAATATCCACTTTGAAAGACCAAACAACCGTTGCTTTCGACTTTGGTAAACTTGTGCTGGATGCCAATATGGATTTGCATCTCTACGGCACTCCGGGTCAATCTCGTTTTGATTTCATGTGGGATATTTTAATTAAGGGAGCTGATGCTTATATTCTCCTTGTTGCTGCTAATCAACCCAGTGATTTTCCCTATGCTCGTGAAATTTTTTTGTTTATGAATAAGCGAGTACAAGTTCCCATGATTATTGGTTTAACTCACATGGATTGTGCTGGAGCCTTGCCACCAGCGGATATTGTGAAAAATTTGGACGCGATCAAAGATGAAATTTATCCGACTATTGTAACTGTTAATCCGAATTTAAAGTCTTCAGTTCTTCATGCGTTAAGAGTCTTGGTAGATTTGACAAACCGATCTGGATTTAAGCCCTAAATCTTAATATAGTTAGAGGATTATCTATTGGCAAATCTCAGGATAATTTGTTAGAAATAGAACTAGATAATGGTGTTTAATACCCATCTACCTCAAGGGAACTACTAGGTGAATTAGGGTCTGAGTAGGTTAGTGGCACTTAGACATTTTATAGCCCCTAAAAGAGCTAAAAAAGTCTCTGATACCAAATCCGGTTTAAAAATCCCTTTTTACAACGAACGGTAGAGACGTTGCATGTGCTAGTCTCTACAGGGTTTTGGCAACCTTAATTAAAGGGTGTATATTAACCGGATTTGGTATGAGTAAGGGAAAGAGGTCTATGCTCTTAAAAGGCCTGAAATCTTTGTCATTAATAGATTTCTGTCTATTCGAGCTAAAAGTATTTCTCTGTCTAAGTTTGAAGCCATTTTTTCTTCAGTTTTTGTCTAAGTCCCGTTAGGAAACCGTTGAGTAAAACAAGGTAAGTATTATGTCAATGAGTCAGGAACACTTGCGTGAAGAACTGGGAAATTTCAGTAGCATTATCTGCCTTAAAGCGATTGTTACAGGTGTAGAAGAAGCCCTCGGTGAAAAAACTGCTGCGATCGCACTGATTGCTGCGGGTCGTCAGCGGGGCAAAAAATTAGCTGAGGATTTAGGTTTAGCGGACAAAGGGTCAGAATTTGCTGTCGAAGATGTAATAGAAAAGGTTCGTCATACCCTAGGTAAAGATGGGACTCGCTTGTGCGTTATCGACAAGATTGAACAGGACGGAGAGGCGTACAAAGTTTATACTCGTGAAACAGTTTGTTCGGCTGGTGAACCTCAAGGTTCATCCCGACAATGTACCTTTACATTAGGAGCAATTCAGGGATTTTTAGAAGCATTTTTGGGTAAGCGTTTGCGAGGAATCCAAACTGAATCGGTTTTGCGCGGGGGTAATTATGACATTCTAGAATACAGAGTTTTGGTTTAAACTCAGAGTTTGTACCAATGGGATAAAAAAATAACGCTATAGTTTTGCCTAAATAATAGCGTTATTTTTGCTATCTATCGATTAAAAAGTATTTGGAGAATTAACAAGAATTTTATTTTATAAATTTTAAGTAAAACAAGGAGTAATCTTAATATAAATATTATAGTAACTATTGGCAAATCCAATGGTAATTTGTTAGAAATAGAGCTAGGTGATTTTGCTTAATAGGCATCTACCTCAAGTGAACTACTAAGTGAATTGGGTCTGAGTCGCTTAGTACACCGTTCAGTAACAAAGAGGTAAGTATTATGTCAATGAGTCAGGAACACTTGCGTGAAGAACTTGGAGATTTCAGCAGTATTATCTGCCTTAAAGCGATTGTTACAGGTGTAGAAGAAGCCCTCGGTGAAAAAGCTGCCGCGATCGCACTGATTGCTGCGGGTCGTCAGCGGGGCAAAACGTTAGCTGAGGATTTAGGTTTAGTGAATAAAGGGTCAGAATTACCACTCGAAGATGTGATCGAAAAGGTTCGTTATACCCTAGGTAAAGATGGGACTCGCTTGTGCGTTATCGATCAGATTCAACAGGATGGAGAAGCCTACAAAGTCTATACTCGTGAAACAGTTTGTTCGGCTGGTGAACCTCAAGGTTCATCCCGACAATGTACCTTTACATTAGGAGCAATTCAGGGATTTTTAGAAGCATTTTTGGGTAAGCGCTTGCGAGGAACCCAAACTGAATCTGTCTTGCGTGGGGGTAATCATGACGTTCTGACCTACACCCTCTTGGGTTAAATAAAGCCTTCAGAAATAAGCTAATCGGCATTTAAGTTGCATTATCGAGGAGGTAAGGCAAATGGCAAATGGCAGGAGGAAAAAGAGTTTTTCCTAATCGCCAAGGTGTGCAATTTAAATGCACATCAGCTTAGTCTCTCGAAAAGCTATTCTTGGCTATCACAGTTTTTCTATCAATCAAAGGTGCAACTTTATAGTGGATAACTATTAAGCAAATCACCCTGTTTTAAGTTATAATAGGAGTCAAGCAATGTCTATCAATTCCCAAAAATTGGGGCATATTCTCAAAACGTTTGTCACAGGAACGAGTGATGTTGAAGGTGCGGCTATGGTTACTCCCGATGGCTTACCTTTAGCCTCTAGCTTACCCGGTGGTATGGATGATGAACGGGTATCTGCTATGTCCGCCGCGATGCTTTCTTTAGGTGAACGAATTGGTAAAGAATTAGTACGAGGTGCGATTGATCGCATCTATGTCGAAGGCAACCAAGGCTTTAGTATTTTGACCAGTTGTGGAGAAGATGCGGTTTTTTTAGTACTGGCGACGAAGGAAGCCAAGCAAGGGGTTTTGATGCTAGAAATTAAACGCACCCTCTCCGAATTAAAGCTGGCATTGTAGTCGTTGAAGCCGTTAATTGTAAGGGAACTTGGGATTTGGGAGTTGGAAAAAACGGTTTTTTGGTTTGGTTGTGAACCTTAATTCACAAGTTTCCCTTACAAAAGTCGGCTTAATCGAAAGTTGGTTAAATGTCATCCCTGAAAAGGCAATCAGAGGCAGAAATATAATAAGTAAGGAGTTCTCTTTTTACATCAATATTCGTTTCATATCTCAAATAGAAATGCTGTATGGAATAAGGAGTTTTCCTATCCTATTTTTTTATATTGCACACTGTTGGTTGGGGTAAGGAAAAGGAACTCTCCTCAACTTCTGGCGCTGGCATGAATTCTGGTGCAGACTCTTCATGATCATACCCAATCTCTTTCAGAATCCAAAGTGGCCAAAAAAAGGCGATCGCTATACAAGTCAAAGTGCTGTAAAGTCGGGATGTCAAAGAAATAGAGGAATCATTAATGCGTCGCAGAAAAGCCAGTGAACAGACAAAACCCGAGAAGCCGTAGGAAATGGCTAGATAGACAAGCAGGATCGCAGTCATGTTTAATTCGTTCAGGGTCTAGGATTCTTGAATAGTCTTTGATTAACTTAATCAATTAAATTCCCTGGATTTTCTGAAAATAAGACGTTGTTGTTACAAAACTTTACATTAAAGGATTGAGGGAAGGCAAGAGTCAAGAATCAGATTTTATAGGGGTTGTATTATAGCAAAATTTGATAGTTTTAGTGAGGTTTAATCCTGGAATCGGCTATAGTCCAGGTAAGGTTTAATCAATAGCATTTGGTTTGAGTGAGGTTAGATTTGAAAGAGTCGAATCCGCCTGTCGTGAGGCTTTTCCAATCCAAAATCCTTGTCTACAAAATTAAAAAGGGTATAAGTTGAGAGCGATCGCTACAGGGACAGGGACAGCTTACAATGCTACTAAATAAGAAGTAAATCCTTGAGTATGTGCCGACTACTTGGCTACCTTGGTTCACCGATTCAACTTGACCAGTTATTGTATAAACCCGAACATTCGCTCATTGTTCAGAGTTATCAACCCAAAGAGATGACTTCTGGTGTGGTTAATGCGGATGGTTTAGGGATTGGTTGGTATGATTCAACACCAGATATTAAACCGTTTACTTACAAAAATACCCTGCCAATTTGGAATGATATTAACCTCCCTGAATTGAGTCGTTATGTTCAATCAGGGTGTATGTTAGCCTATGTTCGCAGTGCGACAGCAGGTCAAGCCTTGGATCTGAGTAACTGTCAACCCTTTAGACGCGATCGCCTTTTATTGATTCACAATGGTTTTATTAAAAATTTCCGTAAAACTCTGTATCGACCTATCCGCGATCGCTTGAGTGATGAAATCTATCAATCGATTCACGGAACGACCGATTCTGAACATATCTTTGCCCTATTCGTTAATCAATTATGTCGGTTTCCAGATAGCACGATTGAACAGGCATTATATGCGACATTAACGACCCTGACTGAGATCACTCAAGCTTATGAAACCAGCATTTCCGCAAACTTAATTATTACTGACGGATCTCATCTGGTTGCTAGTCGCTATGGCTGCAATACCACTGCACCGACACTTTACTGGTTGAGAGATGACCCCAGTTATCCCAATGCTGTAATTATTGCTTCTGAACCGCTATTTACCGGACATTGGCATACTTTTCCAGAGAATAGTTTGATCAGTGTGAGCAAAAGTCTTGATGTTCAGATGAACCAACTCGTATATAGCATTTCCAGTTGAGATGGGAAACTAAGCTTAATGCTATACCGGAGCCAACCTCAATATTAATTAAATATCGTAATGAGGCGTGTAAATAATCATTTAAATGTAAAGATAATTTAACAAAATCCTGAACATCTTGTATTCAGGGAATCAGGGGGATCGTGTAATAATTATTTACGTTAGTCATAATTGATAAAAATTCTGAGTTATTCAACGAAATTGCGTTATTTCAGCGATTAGGTCAAATTTTGATTTAGGATAGAAGGTAATAAGATGGGTTTTTATTGACCCTTTTGAACCCAAGCCTTAGCATCAGCGGCTAAAACCTTAGTAATTTCGTGTAACTTAGCCAAACTATCCCGCTTCAGTATCAGCAAGCGCTCCCGCCGCGAGAAAACAATTTTTAAATTACCTCAAGATCCGTTTTTTGACAGTTTGTACCAAGTGTGATAGGTAGAGACGATAGCAGTAACAAGACTTCTAATAGGTTCTATACCCTCTAAACTAGTACTCCGTCAACCTTAAATTGACGGGTTGGTAGAAGACAAGGGGGACAAGGGGGAAAGAAAGTACTACCTATGAACGCAACTTGGTATTACTTCTGCCGAGCTGGCGAGGGACTTAGGATTGATGTAAGGTTTTAGAGAAATTTCTTAAGACGTAATACCTTTTAAACTAAAAATGCGATCGCAATGGGAATGTTTTCTACAAAATCTTGGCGAATGGCAGGGTTCATTTACCACCTTCTCACCCCAAGGGGAACAGTTACAAGATATTCCGTCTGTGCTAACCCTACAAGGACTTGACAATAATCGCAAAGTTCGCTTGCATCTGCGCTACCTTCCCCCTGAGTACGCCGGAAATGAAAGAGTATTGGACTATACCTATGTGGGTGGGAACCTGATGTTTTTTGAAAATGGGGCATTTTCCCAAGGTTCCATTCAATGGGCACCTTTTACCCAATGTGGTGCAGAATTAGCATTGATTGAGGGCGATCGCCGTCTGCGTTTAGCACAAGTCTTTAATAAAGACAGCCAACTCAGCCAGCTAACCTTAATTCGGGAAAAGCTGGCGGGTACAAATACCCCAGAACGTCCACCTTTAACCTTAGAGCAGTTACTGGGAGAATGGGAGGGGGAAGCGACTACCCTTTATCGTGATGGGCAAGAGCCTCAAACCTATCCAACTCATCTTACAATTGAGCGGCAAAACAGTAACCGTCTACTCCAACGCCTTACTTATGGTACTGGAGCCTCGACCCATACGATCGCGTCTACAGCTAAAATTAATGGTTCAATTCTTCATTTTGATGAAGGTGCTTTACCTATTCAGGTTATGTTACTTCCTGATGGAGCCTCTTCTAACTGTCCTTTAGTGGTTAAACCCGGTCATGTTTTTGTGTTAGAGGTGGGTTGGTTGGTACAGCCTGATCAGCGTCAGCGCCTGATTCGCACCTACAATGAGCGAGGAGCATGGGATAGTCTGACGTTAGTCAAAGAGCAACGTGTGAAAGTCGGGGATTAATATCATGTCTGGTTGAATAACTCTAAAAAAGATTGAGAGGGAGAGGGGGAGAGGGGGAGAGAGGGGGAGGAATTTTATTAGAGGTGATTAGCTGGACATCATAATGATGGGAGGAAGAAAGGGGAAGGGGCAAAGATGTTGAAAATCCTTTGCTCTTTGACCTTTCCTCCACTTTGGGATCAGCACTCTTGCAAGAGATCGATTGAACAATTCACCCCCTCACCCCTCCCCCCCTCACCCTTCCCCTCATCCCCCAATTTCCAAAACAGATTTAATCTGTAGTACCTGTTTGCAGTGATTCCTTATCCGTCTGTGTCCATTCGGTGTGGAATACTCCTTCTTTATCAATCCGTTCGTAGGTATGAGCGCCAAAGTAGTCGCGCTGTGCTTGAGTGAGGTTTTGGGGTAAGCGATCGCGTCGATAACTATCAAAGTAATCTAACGAAGAACTAAACGCTGGAACTGGAATTCCCAGTTTATTCGCTACCGCCAACACCTCTCGCCAAGCTTCCTGGCGATCTAAAATACTCTGCTTAAACTCAGGCGCTAATAACAGGTTAGGCAGATCCGGATCGTCATTGAAGGCATTTTTAATCTTATCCAAGAAGCCTGCTCGAATAATACAACCCCCTTTCCAAATCCGGGCAGTTTCCCCTAAGTTGAGATTGTAATTAAAATCCTTGGATGCCTTACTCAACAGTGCCATTCCTTGAGCATAGGAACACATCTTCGAGCAATAGAGAGCATCCCGAATTTTATTGATAAAGGCTTTCGTATCCCCATCATACTTGCCCGTTGGCCCAGTGAGTTTCTTCGATGCTACCATGCGCTCTGCTTTGTAAGAGGACATAGCACGAGCATTGACTGCCGCGTAAATAGTTGGGATCGGAACGCCGAGTTCGAGAGAATTGACTACTGTCCAACGTCCTGTTCCCTTTTGTCCAGCGGAATCAAGAATCAATTCTACTAAGGGTAGATGAGTTTCAGTATCAACGAACCGGAAAATATCGGCTGTAATTTCAATCAGAAACGAATTTAGCTCATCGGTGGTGTTCCATTCTGCAAATACCTCATGGAGTTGAAGATGATCCAAACCCAGAGTATTTTTCAGTAAATCGTAGGCTTCAGCAATAAGCTGCATATCGCCATACTCAATCCCGTTATGTACCATCTTGACGTAGTGACCCGCACCACCAGGGCCAATGTAGGTAACACAGGGACCATCATCGACTTGAGCGGCAATTTTAGTCAGAATTGGCTCTAATTCTTTATAAGCCGTTTGGGTGCCTCCTGGCATTAAACTAGGACCATGGAGCGCTCCTTCTTCGCCACCACTGACACCCATCCCCACAAATCCAAGTCCTGTAGACTCTAAATCTTTGGTACGCCGTTCCGTATCTTCATACAACGAATTGCCACCATCAATAATCATATCGCCCAACTCTAGCAGGGGTTTGAGTTGCTCGATCATGGCATCCACAGGACTACCCGCCTTAACCATCACCAGGATTTTGCGTGGACGTGCTAGGGTTTGGACAAATTCTTCTATGGAGTAAGCGTCCTTAACATTCTTGCCTTGGGCGCGTTTCTCCATGAACTCCTTGGTTTTAGCAGCAGTCCGATTGTAAACGGCTATCGGAAAACCCCGACTTTCCACATTCAGGGCGAGGTTTTCTCCCATCACTGCTAAACCAATAACACCGAAGCTGGGTTGTGTCATAACACTCTCTCGGAAATCTGTTTAAGTTGTAGTACGGTTTATCTCCACTACAGAGTAGCCCGATCCCCAGAAGAGTCTTGTAAAAAATAGATTAAAAAAGATTAAAAAAATAGATTAAGAGTCTAATGTATCATCCTGAGTAACCCTTGCTGACCCAAGAGAATTTCCCGCAGGAGGCTAAAAATTCCAACCCATATAATGGGCGTAATGTCAACCCCCCCAATGGGAGGAACCAGTTTACGCATCGGGATTAAGAACGGTTCTGTCGGCCAAGCAATTAAGTTAAACGGTAAGCGGTTTAGGTCTACTTCTGGATACCAGGTAAGGACGATCCGAAAGATAAACAACAAAATCCCCAGTCCGAGTAAAATACCAAGAGTCCAAATCAGCACAATAGCAGGAGTCATCCCTAATCTCAATCCTAATTCTTATACAAATCTTAACGGAAATTTTTAGATAAACTAACCAAGAATGAGGAATTGCCAATTGCGATTCCCCATTCTCCTATCCCAATTACAAATCAATTTCCGCTTTGACTAAATCACTACTAGCGCGATTAAGACGGAAACCGACTTTTTCAGACACCTTCTGCATCGGTACATTCTCAGCCAGAATATCAGCCGTAATGCGATCGAGTTTTTCATCCCGACCAATTTGAATCAGTCGCAGGAGTAACTCCGTCCCCAATCCCTTATGCTGGAAAGGGTCGCTAACAAGCATGGCAAATTCGGCTTCATTCACACCATGGAGTTTACTTAATCGACCCGCTGCTAAGATCTGATGGGTTCCCGTTTCTGGATTCTTATAGTCGGCTACTAATGCCATCTCGCGGTCATAATCGATAAAGCAGATCCGGGTTAACCGTTCATGGGCAATTCGCCGACTGAGTTTCATCAAATTGAAGTAGCGAAAATAAACGCTTTCTTCTGATAGTGTTTCATGAAACTTAACGATTAGCGGTTCATCTTCCGGACGAATGGGGCGAATTGTGACTGGAGTACCATCATTCATTGTCCAGGGCGTGATGTATTGCCGAGGATAGGGGCGAATAGCAGGTTTGGGAAGTTGGTCTTCTTGAACGTCCCCTTCATGGAGGATAATCCGAGCATCCAGGGCAATTAGGCGATCTGAAGATGCGAGTAAGGGATTAATGTCAATTTCTTTGATCCAACGCTGCTCGACAACAAGCTGGCTGAATCGTACCATGATCTGTTCCAACTCACGAAGATCAACGGATGTGCGTCCCCGTACCCCTTTCAGCGCTTTATGAATTTGAGTCTGTTCGATCATGCGCCGCGCTAGGGTAGTGTTAAGGGGAGGAAGGGCGATCGCTCTATCTTTAAAGACCTCCACTAATTGTCCACCAGAACCAAAGACTAAAACCGGTCCAAACTGAGGATCAATACTGCTACCAATAATCAGTTCATATCCCCCATCCCGCCGGATCATTTCCTGAACCGTAACGCCTAAGAAATGTTCCGCGCCAACTTTTTCAGTGACAGATGTTTTAATCGCGTTATAGGCCCAGCATACTGCGTCCGCATCGGTGAGATTCAACTGCACCCCACCCACATCGGTTTTATGGGTTATCGTTTCTGAAAATAGTTTGAGAACGACGGGATAACCGAGAGAATTTGCCCAGTTAACGGCTTCCTCTTCAGTTTTTGCCACCCCTGTGTGTACGATGGGGATATTGTAGGCGGCTAGTAACTGTTTGGATTCCAGTTCGGTGAGGAGAGTGCGACCCGCAAAACGTGCGGTTTCAATCATCTTATGAGCTAAGGCGCGATTCGGACCCGTCTCTTCATCGGAAGGGAGTATAGGTGTTTGATAGATGCCATTCAAATTGTAGGTGTACTGCCACAATAAATTAAACAAGCGAGCAGCGGAATCGGGATAGGGATAAGTCGGAATACTGGCACGATTCAGCAGAGTTTCTCCCGCTTTGGTTTCCGAACCTCCCATCCAACTAGCAAAAACGGGTTTTACAGTAGCTTGCGCGTAGGGTTTCAACTGTTCAGCAATTTGGGTCGGATCAGTCATGGCTTGAGGGGTTAAAATCACTAACAATCCATCACTGTTAGGGTCTTTAACCGCAATCTCTAAGGCTTTGGTGTAGCGTTCCGGGTCAGCATCGCCGAGAATATCAATGGGGTTGCCATGGCTCCAATGGGGCGGCAAGATTTGATTAAGGTCGGTAATCGTTTCTTCAGATAGTTCAGCGAGTTCACCCCCTGCACCAATTAACGCATCCGTCGCTAGTACTCCTGGTCCTCCCGCATTCGTAATAATAGTTAGTCGGGGGCCTTTAGGACGACGGGGTTGTTTGGATAAAACTTCTGCTACGTCGAAGAGTTCAGAAATTTGATTAACGCGAATCACTCCACAGCGTCGAAATGCCGCATCCAAAACATCATCACTTCCTGCTAAGGAACCTGTATGAGATGCAGAGGCTTTAGCTGCCGCCTCGGTTCGACCTGTTTTAATCACAATAATAGGCTTTGTGAGTGCCACCTCTCGTGCTGCTGAGAGGAATGACCGCGCATCCCCAATCGATTCCATATAAATCACGATACTTTGAGTGTGGGGATCGTCACCTAAATAATAAATCAAATCGCCCCAATTAACATCGAGCATTGAGCCAATAGAAATAAAGGCACTAAAGCCAACATTTTCCCAAAAACTCCAATCTAAAACGGCTGTACATAATGCGCCACTCTGACTGATAAAGGCTAAATTACCCGGACGCGCCATGGTACTCGCAAAGGTAGCATTTAATCCCGTGCGTGGACTCATTAATCCGAGGCAATTTGGACCAATCACTCGCATTTTGCCCCTGGCTTTTTCCAGGATTTGTTGCTCTAATTCGACCCCAGATTTACCAATTTCTTTGAATCCTGCCGAAATAACAATGGCACTTTTAACCCCGGCTTCAACACACTCACCAATGACACCTGGAACTGTTGGTGCTGGGGTAGCAATAATGGCTAAATCCACTTGATCGGGTACGGATTTGATACTGGGATAGGCGGGAATTCCTAATACACTATGTCGCTTGGGATTAATGGGATAAATTGTGCCACCAAAGGGATTACTCATTAAGTTCCATAGTAGGGTGCGACCCACACTTCCGGTTTTATCTGTAGCACCAATTACAGCGACGCTTTCGGGTGCAAAGAAGGAACTGAGAGGTTGACGTTCCGCACGCAAGATATCATACGCTGGATCGGTAGTGGGTTTGAGATGAGGTTTTAACATAATTAGTTGTTGGTTGTTGGTTGTTGGTTGTTGGTTGTTAGTTGTTGGTTGTTGGTTGTTTTTTTTAGTACTGCCCGATCCCTGATAAATAATAAACAATCAGCAATCAATCACTAACAACAAATCTCGAATTTCATTAAGGGCTATTGCTAATCCTTGCTGGGTGATAGGAGATAAATTTTCTCCAAACTCGAAGTTAAGGGCTGGTATGGTAATTAACCACGCTGGCGGAGAATAACTGTAGATAGCTTGGGTCAGGCCAAGAAGGACTCGCGGATCACTGCTATGTCCGAGGGAAAAATTGTTAGCATCAATAGGTTCAATTGGAGTGATTTGCACGATATTTTTTTCTTCAGAGATTGGATAGGCATCAACAAAAATAACGCCCTTTGCACCCTGTAACGTTTCTGCTAATTCTGGAGTTAATTGATGAACGGGAAGCGATCGCACCGATGGTAATTCCCATCCTTGCACCTCGGATGCTACCCGCTGACCTACACCGTCATCACTACGTAGTGTATTGCCATAGCCAATCACGATAACCGAGTTTTTTGACAACGTAGCATCCGTAACATTCATGTTATATTCTCCATCCCATAGCCTAACAATATTCGAGTTGAACTTCTTTTTTATTTTCTCGTAAAAACTTGATTAATTCTTCGACTAAACTTCTTCTAATGGAAATATTTTTAGGTAAAAGGGGATTTTGATAAAATTCGTTAATTTGCTGACCGACTAAAAAGAATATGGAGTCTGCCATCAGGATTTCATTGGCTAAAAGAACGGCTCCATTTTTGTCTATAGGTAATCGATCAATATCGCAATTAGAGTTTCTTAAAACTTCTAAGCTTTTTGATATTGTTAATATTCCTTCTGTTACTAAATCAATTTCACTTAATTTACCAATAGGTGGCAAATCCGGGCGAATCGTTGATATATCCATGTCAATTTCTTCTCCCAAATAACTCGCCACAATATTACCAGTAGTCCCACCACATACAACTTTTCTGCCATTAAAACGAACGAGTCGTTCTACATATTCGTAATCTTTACTAGGATCTAAAGGTGGACCTGTAAAAATCATCAATGGGTTTCTACGTCTGACATAAACCCCAACAAACGTCGCATCATCGCCGATTTGTCCTTGGTAAAGGGAATGGGTTTCTCTAATAACGTTCTGAACAATAGTTCGGGCTGTGTTGGCATCTCGGATTAAGACACCCTCTATATATTTCGATACATTGTCCCACCCCCAACCAAAATTTAATAATGCACCCAAACCCGCGTACAAAACTCCATCACTTGCAGCGCCTAAAAAATCACCTTTTTCGAGATAACCTTCAGAAATAATAATTTCTTTCCCTAAAATTTTTTCAGATTTCTTTTTTATATTAATTACCCGACCCTTCTTCAAATAAAAGACGGGAGGGTTATCAAAATTAATAACTTTAAATTTATTAGTTTTGTTGTCAATTTGGATAATTGTAAATGTCGCGTAGGCAATTTTTCTAACCTGACAAATCGGTAAAGTCCCAATCACCGTTTCGATCACGTCCTCTAAAGGAACATCGGCATTTAACATCGTGATCAGAATTTCGGTTGTCAGCGTGGCGAGAATATTCGCTTTCACCCCACTGCCTAAACCATCGGATAATACGATTGTGGTTTTATCTTCTGTTTTGAGAAATTTTACTTTATCCCCGCAAAGTTCTTCTCCTTTTTTATTCAAACTTAAATCATAAATATCAAAAAAGTTCTCCACTGCCACATCTCCCTGGCTAAACCATCTCCTGTTCAACCATTTGAATAATTTTCAATAAACTCACCTTGGTTTGGGCGGTTGTTTCTCCTAATAGTCCGGCAATTTCTTGCACCACTTTCATTTGGTTATCGACAACTTCATTAACTTTACTTACCGTTTCGGCTTTCAACTTAATCATTTCTTGTTTACGCTGAAATTCATGGGTCATATCGACCATAATGCAAGCAATTATATTTTCTTCTTTAATCGGAAATATAACTTTTCTGACATATAAATTATGATGTTCATACGCTTCTTCTTTTCCCCGAATCACTTCATCGTTTTCCCATACGGTTTGAAAGTCTTCTACGTCTTCTAAAATTAAAGATGCCTCCTGACCAATAATCGTTTCCCGGTCTACCTGAAACATCCGACAAAATGCTGGGTTCACCAAGGTTATCTTCATACTGTGATCAACAACAATCAGACCGTTTGGATCGTATTCCCAGAGTAATTCCCATAAAGTTTTATCGCTGGTTTGCACCATGGTTTTCTCGATGTATTATTCAATATAGGGTAAAATTTCTTGTTTAAACTTCTGCTCAATGTTGTTAGCATTGATATTGATAAAAAATTTACCTTTAAACTTCATTACAATCCCAACACTACAGGTTTCTAAACAAAATGAACCCTTCAGTTCGACTTTATTGTCTAGATTATATCTGCTGATTAATTCTTGCAACTTGGGCAAAACTTCATAAACTCCAAGCTGATGGCAAGCAGAACCCATACACAGATATAAATTCTCTTTACTGTCCATTTCATTTCCTCCGGAATTCGGGAGTGGGGAGTGAGAAATTGAAAATTAGGAATAAAATTCTTATTTTTCCTTTTGCTTCTCTACTCCCGACTTCCTATGTGTTAATCTCTTCGCACTTCATCTAAAATTTCCCCAGATGCACCAACAAGTTGAATATGTAATGGCATTTGACCAAAGGCGTGAGTGGAACAACTTAAACAGGGATCGAAGGCACGAATCCCAGCTTCGACACGGTTTAACATCCCTTCAGGAATTTCATTGCCGTGGATATAATGCTTGGCAATTTGAGTCACGGTTTGATTCATCGCTAAGTTATTTTGACCCGTTGCAATAATCAGGTTAACTTTCTTAATTAATCCATTTTCATCAACCTGATAGTGATGGAATAAAGTCCCGCGTGGTGCTTCACTCACCCCAATTCCTTCTAAACTGTTAATACCTGCATCAGCACGAGTCCGTTTTGAAACAACATCTGGGTCATTAACCAGTTGTTCAATGGCTTCAACCGCTGCCAAAATTTCAATCAAACGGGCATAGTGATAGTAGAAGGACGAAGTAGCCATTCCACCTGCGCGATCGCGGAATTCTTGCAATTCTTGATCCGCCGCCGGGGTTCCGATATGGTCGCAAATATTGAGTCGCGCTAAGGGACCAACTCGATACATTCCTGATGGATAACCCAGCGGTTTATAGTAGGGAAATTTCAGGTAAGACCAGGGTTCAACCGCTTCGCCTAAAAATTCCTGATAATCATCTTCACTCAATCCATCAGCAACAATATTGCCTTCACTATCCTTAAATCGAATATGACCCCCATAATGTTCCCATTCGCCATTTTTGCCCACTAAACCCATAAATAACGAGGGAAATTTTCCAAAGGTTTCTACCTCTGTTGCAAATTGATCTAAGAGGCGTTTGAACAAATTTAGGGCGGTTTCTAGAGTAGCACGAGATTCGGGTAGGCGATCGCGAATCCAAGTCCGTCCCTCTTCAGAAAGAGGCGATCGCACACCTCCGGGAACCGCCCAAGCGGGGTGAATTTTTTTAGCACCTAATAGTTCAATAATGTACTGACCAAATTGCCGTAACCGAATGCCACTTCTGGCTAAATCTGGGTCAGCGGCAATTAATCCGAATACATTTCGAGTTGCTGGATCGCTATCCCAACCGAGTAAAAAATCTGGACTACTCAGGTGGAAAAAACTCAAGGCATGGGACTGAGTAATTTGCGCCAAATTCATCATCCGCCGCAGCTTTTCCCCAGCAGGGGGAATTTTTACCGCCTGAATTTTATCGCCAGTTTTAGCAGAGGCTAACAAGTGACTGACGGGGCAAATCCCACAAATTCGGGCGGTAATTCCTGCCATTTCCCACATCGGTCGCCCTTCACAGAATTTCTCAAATCCTCGGAATTCTACAACATGAAAACGGGCATTGGATACTTCGCCAGCATCATCCAGAAAGATGGATATTTTGGCATGACCTTCAATGCGGGTTACGGGGTCAATTACTACTGTTTTAGTCATAGTTCGTTGTTAGTTGTTGGTTGTTAGTTGTTGGTTGTTGGTTGTTGTTTGTTCATCATTAATTATTGACAAACTTTAATTCCTAACCAATAACTCGATCAGGGGTGTTGGGATCATCAGCAATTCTTTGCATGAATTCATCCTCTTGAGTGGGAGAAAGAACTTGTTTGAAGATATGTTTGCCAGGAATTGCCCCTTTTGCCGTAAGTGTTATCTGGCTGATAGTGAGGATAGAATCGCAAGAGTTGCAGTAAGAACAATGCTGCAAGTAAACGCCTAATCGTCTCCCTCTAAAATCATCTAAATCCGGTTGAGGTCTTAAGATTTGTACTGCACCTTGGTTGAAGACTTGTAGACATCCTTCCGGCATTAATAAAAGTGAATATCCTGAAGGTTTTAACACTTGGTAAACCAGTTGTCCGGCTTTATTAAAGTGATAATGATCTAACAAATACAAGAACTCTTCAGCAAAATCAGGTTCCACAAATCCTACAAATTGTTTCTTTTTGTACCACTTTTTGCAGGTTTTACAGAATGGCGATCGGCTAACCTCGTAAGCTGTTAATCCTCCACCCACCTGTATTAAAGCAAGATCAAGCAGCCACCATCTCCAGGCTACAGACCCTTTGATTTGAACAGGTGAATTCTTCCTCGCTGCACTCACCACCATAATCCCTTCTTGTGCTTCAAATTTTAAATACCCCCAGAAACCTGTCATTCCGGTTTCACGTTTTAGAATTTGGTCAACTATTTGATTGGCATTAATCGACTGATGTTGACCTATTTCTTCGGTGATAGATCGGGATACTTCTTGTCGAAAATTCAGGTATTCTATGCCATGATAAGTGCCAGAGACGACTAATCCGGATAAGGTTGAGAACCCCAAGCTAACTAAAGGACTAGTAACATTTCTTTTGCGGATAGTCCAACCGACAATACCCGCTTGAGTAACTGCCAATAACCATGGCAATGCTACGATTAATTCAGGCCCTCCACAATATCGATTTGTTAGTCCTTTTAATTCCTGATCTTGGGACGTAATAACACTTGACTTCTCTGAAAATTGTAAGGTTAATGAATGAGAGGGTAAATTCTGGCAATAGACCCAACGCGATAGACCAGAAATAGCAACCCCTAATCCACCAAGGGCAAGTCCACTTACTACGGAGAACCCCGCTAGCCATTTTATCCCTTTAATGGTTATGGTATTACTAGGTTGATCGGTCTGCGTCATTTGAGTGTCTCTTCAAATTAGGAATCAGGGGTTAATTGAATGGCGGGCTTTCGTGGCTTACTCATGCTTTGAGTTCCTCCTTCTGGATAGCTTCAAATAGTCGATAATTCACCTGTTCTAAAAAGCGCCAAGTAACCAACAGTTGAGCAAATTGAGTAGCAGAAACCTGCTCAAACTCTTGGGGATTTATAGAGGAACCAAGCGCTTCATCAACCGGGATTCCCGTGTAAGCCACAATTTGTGCCTCCAATTCAGCAATGGTTTGCTGGGATAAAACGCCATCAATATGAATAATTGTGACAGGTCGTCCCCAATAAGTACAAGGAACCGCAGCCATCATAAAAGGCGGTTGATGCGCTGCCAGCATCGCAGCAAAATCGAATGGTAAAGGTAATGTTGGCAGTGGGATTGAGGCAGGTTCCACAATCAATTCCACTTTGTAACACCATCCGGGTACTTGTCCAGTAAACTCATGTCTGGAGAACTCTTGTAAGCGACTGTGAAAGATTTTGATGACAATATTAGCATTCGTTTTTTGGAAATCAATCCATCGCTTATAAGCCGCTTCTCGCTTTAGCATTTCCTCCCGCAACGCCTCAGCACGATGACCGCGTTTTTTTACATCTCGTTCATACTTCCATTGCCATTTAACATCATGGTCAGGATCAACATAAATACTGAAATCAAGCAACGGTAATAATTGAGGATAAAGGGCATGTAATCCCTCAATAATAATGATAGGAGATGGCGCTAAAGATCGGGGTGAGTCAAACTTGCCAGTCCCATGATTATAAATGGGTACATCTATGGATTTACCCTGTTTGAGTAACCTCAAATGTTCCTCAAGTAAATCCAAATAATTCGCATCCGGATCTAACGGCAAACGTCCTGACAAAAGGCGCTGATCTCGGTCTTCTTTGTGATACCCATCCAACTCAATCGTTTTCACAATATCATCCCCCAACAACCGCCGAATTCCATTGCTATAAGTTGTTTTCCCACTACCACTATCACCCGATACCCCAATAATAATCGGAGAGGGTAGTTGTAATAGACGCGATCGCAATGTGACACAAGCAGGTTGGTTGTTCATTGTTTGTTATTTGTTATTTGTTGTTTGTTGTTTGTTGCTGGTTGTTTATCTGTTTCTAACAACTAAGAACTAACAACTAACAACCAACAACCTCTCATCCAAACTTAATCATATCTCGCCCAGCCATTACAGGTTTTTCACCCCTTAATAATGGCTCCATTGCCGCTTGAATTCGGTCAGATGAAGGTGGACATCCGGGTATAAAAATATCTACTGATACCACTTCATGTACAGGCATGACTCGTTCCAGCAATTCAGGGACAATTCCTTTTTCTTTCGGTAACTGAGCATTCGTATCACTCAGCTCTAAATAACAGCGTTTCAGCACAGGTTCTGTACTTCCTAACATATTCCGCATTCCGGGAACATTCGCAGTTACCGCACAATCTCCAAAAGAAATCAGTAATTTAGTACGTTCTCTCACCTTATGAATGAGTTCTAAATTTTCCTCATTAGCAACCGCTCCTTCTACTAAGCAAACATCCACATTATCGGGGTATTCCTTAATATCAGAACCAACCGGACTGTAAACAACATCGACTTTCTCAGCGAGGTCAATTAGCCACTCGTCTAAATCCAGAAAAGACATATGGCAACCCGAACAACCCGCTAGCCAAACCGTCGCTAATTTTATCTTGTCCATTCGGATTCTCCCAAAACTATAATTACTGATTGCTAATTGCTAATTGTTCATTGCTAATTGTTCATTGCTAATCTCTATATCGATTATTTTCAGTTAGCCATTAGCCATTAGCCATTAGCCATTAGCTATTAGCCATTAGCTATTAGCTATTAGCCATTAGCCATTAGCCTACCGAGTCCACTCTTGTTTCTGTCGTGCTGTCACTAAAAATTCAAGTTTTGCTTTATCTCGTGTCATTTCCGCTACCGTAGATCCTTTACGGAAAATTGAACCCGTCGGACAAGCATCAACACACTTTCCACAAGACGTACAAGCCTCCACCGCACCCCAAGGTTGATTTAAACCCGTCACTACTTTGAGTGCAGCACCGCGATAGGCAACATCCCAAACATGAGCACCTTCTATTTCATCACAAACTCGCACACATCGGGTACACAAAACACAGCGATTGTGATCGATACCAAATTGAGGATGAGTCACATCAACTTCACGTTCTGGGAAACGGTAGGCGAAACGAGAATGATCCATTCCCACTTCAATAGCTAAGTCTTGTAACTCGCAATTTCCATTCGCTACACATACGGCACAAACGTGATTGCCTTCTGCAAATAGCATCTCGACAATCATCCGCCGATACTCTTGCAATTGTTCGGTATTGGTAGAAATTTTCATTCCTTCTGTCACCTGAGTAACACAAGCAGGTAACAGCTTATTAATTCCTTCAATTTCTACCAAGCATAACCGACAAGCGCCGATATCTGAAACTCCTTCTAAATGGCACAAGGTCGGAATATGAACCCCGGCTTCTTCGGCAGCTTTTAAAATCGTTGCGCCCTCTTCAATTGCTACATCAACACCATCAATAGTTAGAGTTTTTACTGTCATAGTTGGTTGTTGGTTGTTTGTTGTTGGTTGTTTGTTGTTGGTTGTTGGTCGTTTGTTGTTTGTCCTAATGACTAGTGACTATAGCATTTCTAAAATGGGTGAGGTACAGTTACATTTTCTTCCCCACTCCCCACTCCCCATTCCCTCAAATCTAGAAATTTGTACCTCATGAGTATGAGAACTGCTAGACCTTTCCGTTTGGACTATCTTGAAGTAATTCCAAATATTCTTGCCGGAAATAACGTAAGGTACTGAGTACAGGATTGGGGGCGGTTTGGCCTAAACCACATAAGCTAGTGGCTTTAACCATGCCACACAATTCTTCCAGTTTTTCTAGATCAGCAAATGTAGCTTCCCGATCAAGAATTTTGGTCAATAACTTATACATTTGCACCGTACCAGCGCGACAGGGAATACACTTGCCACAAGACTCACCTCGGCAAAATTCCATATAAAATTGAGCCACATCGACCATGCTGGTTTCCGTATCCATGATAATCATGCCGCCGGAACCCATCATTGTGCCTAATTGAGTGAGGGAATCGTACTCTACAGGGGTATCGAAAAGTTCCGCAGGAATACAACCCCCAGAAGGACCTCCCGTTTGAACCGCTTTGACTTCGCCGTAAGGCACACCCCCGCCCATTTCTTCCACAATTTGGCGTAAGGGAATACCCATCGGCACTTCAATTAGTCCGGTATTGCGAACTTTACCCGTCAATGCGAATACTTTGGTGCCTTTGCTCTTTTCGGTACCAATGCTGGCATACCACTCCGCACCTTCACGAATAATAGCGGCGATATTCGCAAATGTTTCGACGTTATTAATTAAGGTTGGACATTTCCACAACCCTGATTGGGCGGGGTAGGGGGGACGAGGACGAGGGTTGCCACGTCCACCTTCTATTGATTGAATTAAGGCTGTTTCTTCGCCGCAAACAAAAGCCCCTGCACCCACACGAATATCAATTTTGAAATCAAAGTGAGAATCAAAAATTTGACTGCCCATCAAACCATATTTCTTGGCTTGAACGATCGCTTTTTGGAGGTGTTTAATGGCTAAGGGATATTCTGCCCGCACATAGATATAACCGTGGTTAGCACCAACCGCATAACCTGCGATCGCCATTCCTTCTAAAATTCGATGGGGATCGCTTTCTAACACGGATCGATCCATGAATGCACCCGGATCACCTTCATCGGCATTACAGATGATATATTTCTGATCTCCTGGCATTTTTGCCACTGTTGCCCACTTTAAACCCGTGGGAAAACCACCGCCGCCTCGTCCTCGCAATCCACTTTTACTAATTTCATCAACGACTTCTGGGGGAGTCATTTCATGCAGGACATGATAAAGTTGCTGATATCCTCCAACGGCAATATATTCTTCAATTCTTTCTGGGTCAAGTTTGCCACTATTCTCCAATACAATGGGTTGTTGCAAGCTAAAAAATGGATGTTTGGGGTCAAGGGGATTCAACCCATTAGATTCATTGATGCTAGTTCCTTTCAAGGCAGCAATAATTGCCGGGGCTTGTTCTGGTTTTACCTGTTGGTAAAGAAGACCATCGGGTTCAATTTCAACTAAAGGTCCACGACCACAAAATTTCATGCAACCCACGCTGCATATCTCTACTGTATTTTCCAAACCCGATTGCTTGAGTCCATCATCTAAACTCTTTTTAAGAGTTTCCGAATCAGACGAGGCACAAGCCGCCGCCGTACAACAACGAACGCGAATACTCTTACGATTTGCCCGTTCTTTCTGTCCAATCTCAAGGAGTTCAGTTAAATCCATAGTAGTTGTTGGTTGTTGGTTGTTGGTTGTTTGTGGTTGGTTGTTGGTTGTTGGTTGTTGGTTGCTAGTGATTAGTTGTTGGTTCTTAGAAAGACGTTAGTTGCTTGCAAAATAACAAAAACAAACAACAAAAAACAAACAACAAAAAACCAACCACTGACTAATGACTACTCCAGCCAATTTTTAACGTTTTCAACAATAGATTCTGCGGTTTGTTGACCCGCCACCTTACCATCAAAAACGGCTGCTGGTGCTAACCCACAAGCACCAATACAGCGGGCTGTCATGAGTGACATTTTGCCATCAGGAGTTGTCTCGCCTTGGTGGATGTGGGCATACTGATCCAAAGCATTTAACAAAGCCCCAGCACCTTTGACATAACACGCTGTACCTAAACAAACGACACAGGTATGAGCGCCACTGGGTTTGAGGGAAAATAGATGGTAGAACGTGGCAACGCCATAAACTCGACTGAGTGGAAGTTTCAATCCATGGGCGACGTAAATCAATACATCTTCTTCTAAATAGCCGAATGCTTCTTGGGCTTTGTGGAGGACTTCGATGAGTGCGTCGGGGCGATTTTGATTGCGCTTCATGGTAATATCTAGAACTTTGAAACGCTTATCGCCGCTTGGATGTTCTTTACTTTGGGCGGGGACTTTCGGCTTTTCACCGACAGCAGGTTTAGTACTAGGAGATGCCATATCTCACTCCTCTTAATGAATGGTTTTAGGGCGGAAACGTTGGGAAAGGATGGGCAATATCATTAGGTCTTCAGGGTGTTATCTTTCAATTTTTGAATTAAGGGTCTCAGGAGATTCTTCAAATCCAAAATCCTTGCATCCAAAATGATATAAAGCCCACCCAAAATCACTAGGCTACTACAGGTTGATTTTCTGGCTTGGGGGTACTATTGCCATTAAGGTTGTCATCTAGGCGATCGCCTGCTACGTTGCCATAGTAAGCATTGGTTAACAGGTGTTTGAGATCCTCAATTAAGGGATAGCGTGGGTTTGATCCGGTACATTGGTCATCGAAGGCTTGATCCGCTAAGTCATCGAGTTTGGCGAAGAATTCTACCTCACTCTCCTTAATCACATCCTTAATCCCCGCCGGAATATCCACCTGACGTTTCAAATCTTCGATCGCATCAATCAAACGATTCACTTTTTCGTCTTCGGTATCGCCACCTAGGTTTAGGTAATCGGCAATCCGAGAATAGCGCCACTTGGCATTGGGATACTTATATTGAGAGAAGGTGGCTTGTTTGAAAGGTGCATCGGTGGCATTGTACCGAATCACATGGGGAATCATCAGGGCATTCGCTAAACCATGGGGGATGTGAAAGGTTGCGCCGAGTTGATGCGCCATGGAATGACAGATTCCGAGGAACCCATTAGCAAATGCCATCCCTGCCATCGTAGCCGCATAATGGATTTTTTCCCGCGCCTTGGGATCGTTAGCACCATTTTTGTAAGCTGAAGGCAGGTACTTAAAGATGAGTCGAATTGCCTCTAATGCGAGACCATTGGTGTACTCTGAAGCGAGAACAGAAACACAGGCTTCTAAGGCATGAGTTAGGGCATCAATTCCACCAAAAGCGGTTAAACTTTTGGGCATATTCAAGACTAACTCCGGATCGACAATTGCCATATTCGGGGTTAGGGCGTAGTCTGCCAAGGGGTATTTAATCCCATTCCGCTTATCGGTTACAACTGCAAACGGTGTAACTTCCGAACCCGTTCCTGATGTGGTGGGAATAGCAACCATCATCGCTTTATTTCCTAGCGGCGGCAAATCATAGACCCGTTTCCGAATGTCCATGAACCGCATGGCTAGTCCTTCAAATTCAATTTCTGGATGCTCGTACATCAGCCACATAATTTTAGCAGCATCCATCGGTGAACCCCCGCCAAAAGCAATAATCACATCCGGATTAAAGGTGTTCATTAACACCAATCCTCGTTGAACGGTATCGAGAGAGGGGTCGGGTTCAACATCATAAAAGATATCGTATTTCAGTCCAATTTCATCCAAAACATCCTCAATGTAACTTGTCATTCCCAAGTCATACAGCGGTTTGTCAGTAACAATAAATGCCCGTTCCTTCCCAGCTAATTCCCGCAATGCGACGGGTAAAGCCCCATACTTGAAATAAATCTTCGGGGGTATCCGGAACCACAGCATATTCTCCCGCCGTTCCGCCACCGTTTTAATATTAAGTAGGTGTTCTGGACCCACATTTTCACTGACAGAATTACCACCCCACGTTCCACACCCTAACGTAAGAGAGGGGTCAAGACGGAAGTTATAAAGATCGCCAATTGCCCCTTGAGAAGAGGGCGTATTAATCAGGACTCGTGAGGTTTCTACCCGGTCTTCAAACCGTTTAATATGCTCAGTATTGGCAGGATTGGTATAAAGGACTGCCGTATGACCCCGACCGCCAAATTCTACTAATTGTTCGGCTATTTCGACTGCATCCTCGAAGTCTTTAGCACGATACATTGCCAGAATTGGCGATAATTTTTCGTAAGCAAAGGGTTCTTCAGTCCCGACGGTTTCCACTTCGCCAATAATGACACGGGTTCCTGGGGGTAAGGAAAGTCCGGCTAATGCGGCTAATTTTTCAACGGGTTGACCGACGATTTCAGCATTTAATCGCCCATTGATAATAATTTGCTTACCGAGTTTTTCCCGTTCTTCTGGGGTGAGGAAATACGCGCCGCGATCGCTAAATTCTTGGCGTACAGCGTCATAAACCTCATCCACCACAATAACCGATTGTTCACTGGCACAAATCATGCCATTATCAAAGGTTTTACTCAGAATAATTGAGGAAACCGCCATTTTTAAATGAGCCGTTGAATCAATCACGGCTGGCGTATTTCCTGCACCCACGCCTAACGATGGATTGCCTGAAGAATAAGCCGCTTTCACCATTCCAGGGCCACCCGTAGCCAGGATTAATTTAATATCATGATGCTGCATTAAAGCTTGGGAAAGGGGCACGGTCGGTTCATCAATCCAACCAATAATTCCTTCCGGTGCGCCTGCGGCTACGGCAGCTTCTAGGACAACTTTCGCAGCTTCAATGGTACATTGTTTGGCTCTGGGATGGGGTGAAAAGATAATTCCGTTACGGGTTTTTAGGGCAATTAACGCTTTAAAAATTGCAGTTGAGGTGGGGTTAGTTGTGGGGACAATTCCGGCTAGAATACCCACAGGTTCAGCAATTTTCTGGAATCCAAAAGATTTATCCTCTTCAATAACACCGCAAGTCTTTTCGTGCTTGTATTTGTTGTAGATCATTTCCGAGGCAAAGTGGTTTTTAATCACCTTGTCTTCTACTACTCCCATACCTGTTTCAGCAACAGCCATTTTAGCAAGGGGAATGCGGGCAGTATTTGCAGCTAGGGCGGCTTTTTTAAAGATGACATCCACCTGTTCTTGAGTGTAGGTAGCATATTGGGTTTGAGCCGCTTTGACTCGTTGAATGAGTGCTTCTAGTTCCTGGATGTTGGTTACGTTCATGACTAACTAGTGTAAATCTTTTAAGTGCATCAAACCTGCTCGCACCCGATGTTTTTTATTTCGTTGGTGTCGTTCAAATTAGGCAGGTATCCTGTTGGTAAAACTTATTTTTTCTGTTGCTGACGACTCAGGTAACTCGGTTGAAGTCTTGTCCTCGGACTTGTGGTATCAAGGGTGGCAAAATCATCCATTTCTATTGTCCTTCTGGTTCCGTAAATTCTCGTTACACTGAATTTAAGGGAAACTCAGCCAAACTAAGTCTCATGTTGGTTGCGAATGGGAGAAATCGAAGATTGAGACTAGCAAAATCTGATACTCCTACTATCTAGAATTGAAAATTAGACCGTTTCTCTAACGGCAGTCTAGAACAAGGGCTGAACAGAATTGAGTCAAGTAATAAAGCAGTGCTTTTTTCTTCTATCACACTTACTATACTATCTCGATATTGGGACTAACGTGTTAATAATTGAATGAATTTTTTAGGATTGGGCTTGCCTACAAAAGGCTGAAGGATAAGGGATGAGTTCGTTTTTGCTTAAGTTAAGACAAGGTAATTTTAGACTTTTTTAATAAACAACTATTTCGTTGCTTAAGCAGTCAAATAACGACCTTTAGCACTACTCAAATGTTAGCTTGGAACAACGAGTTGGATATTCACTCTCAACAAAATGGGAAGTGAGAACTTAGCAATGCTCAGTTAGAGTTGCAAATTTAAAGAGAACTTAACAAAATGAAATCATGACCTTCAGGTTGAGTTGTCATGACTGCTACAGATACGATAACGTCGTTGCCTTTGCCCCCTGGTGATTTGGGTTTGCCTCTAATTGGGGAAACGATCGCCTTTTTGCAAGATTCAGACTTCGCCCAGAAGCGACACAAAAAATATGGGCCAATTTTCAAAACGCACCTCTTTGGTCGCCCAACCGTAATGGCAATTGGTGCAGAGGCGAACCGCTTCCTGCTGACCCATGAAAACCAATATTTTGCAGCAACGTGGCCCCACACTACCAAAGTTTTACTCGGTTCAGCATCCCTATCGGTACAGCAAGGATCGGAACATATCCAGCGACGCAAGCTACTATCTCAAGCCTTTCAACCGAGGGCATTGGCGGGGTATGTCACTGTAATGGAAGATATTACTCAGCGCTATTTGCAGAAATGGGAACGCCAGGGCACATTAACCTGGTATCCTGAACTCAGAGATTTCACCTTCGATGTTGCTTGCAAGTTACTGGTAGGGATAGATTCTGCCTCGCAAACTCCGATGGGCAAGTGGTTCAAAGAGTTCTGTGAGGGACTTTTCACTCTTCCTCTACCCTTTCCTTGGACGAAATTTCGTCGTGCCTTGCAGTATCGCAAGTTACTATTAACTCAGATTGAAACAATTGTACGCCAACGCCAGCAAGCGAGTAATCCCGGTGAGGATGCTTTAGGGTTGCTGTTACAAGCCAAGGATGAAGAGGGGAACAGTCTAAGTTTAGAAGAACTTAAAGATCAGGTGTTACTCTTGCTGTTTGCAGGTCACGAGACGTTAACCTCTGCGATCGCCTCTAGCTGTCTTTTATTAGCCCAGCATCCAGAAATTTTAGCCGCCATCCGTACTGAACAACAGCAGCTTGCCCTAGAAGGTTCCCTGACGATGGAGGATTTGAAGCAGATGTCCTATCTGGAACAAGTCCTTAAGGAAGTTTTGCGGGTCATACCGCCTGTCGGTGGTGGTTTTCGCCAGGTGATCCAATCCTGTGAGTTCCAGGGTTATCGCTTACCGGAAGGATGGTCTGTCCTCTATCAAATCGGCAGAACTCATCAAGATAGTACTATCTATACTCATCCAGAGCAATTTGATCCAGAACGCTTTAGTCCACAACGGGCGGAGGATAAACCCAAACCGTTTAGTTATGTACCGTTTGGGGGTGGTATGCGCGAATGTCTCGGTCGGGAGTTTGCCAGATTGGAGATGCGGTTATTTATCGCCTTACTGGCGCGAGATTATGAGTGGGAATTACTCCCCGGACAGAATTTAGAGATGGTGAGGATACCAACACCCCATCCTCGTGATGGGTTGCAGGTCAAGTTGTGGCGACGGTGAGAGTGGGGACAATACCATATCATGTCCGGTTGAATAACTCTAAAAAAGAGTGAGGGGGAGAG
>DNGI01000508.1:38603-48413 GCA_003486645.1 Cyanobacteria bacterium UBA11370
CTAAAAAAGAGTGAGGGGGAGAGAGGGAGAGAGGGAGAGAGGGAGAGAGGAAGAGGGGGAGAGGGGGAGAGGGCTTAACCTTTCTAAATTAGGCGTGAAGTTATAGCAGTTTGTGCGTTGAGGTACACGAAGAATCCCCCTTGTCCCCCTTGTCCTCAAAAGTCCCCCTTGTCTCAATCAGGGATAAATGTACCTCATCCAAATGAAAACTGCTGTAATTTATTCAGAACAGATTTAGGGTCTATCCTTAACTTCCAACAAAATGACCGAATAAGCAATTAACTCATCAAGTGCTAAACAAATCACGCCCACTAATAGCAAAAACATTCCCGTAATAAAAAAATAAATCGGCAATGTATCAAAAAAACGATCATTACCCATAAAAAAATGAATAGCGATCGCAAACGACGTGAGAACAAAAAACGCGACCGCGAGGGTATTACAAATGAGCGAGTTCCGTACATACCAGGCACGGCGTACAAGATGATTTAATTGATGTTCTAGACTACAGAAGCGAATATCCTCACCCTTAGCAAAGTGATCGTGGTGCATTAATTCCCTAGACAGAGTTCTTTTTTCGTTATTGAGGACTCTAATTCGATGCAATAATGAAGACTGCCTTGCATTTAATCCTAAAAAAAACAAACCGCTGGATGAAATCATAACCGCTGGTGCGAGAATAGCTTCAATGGCTTGAGTGATCGTTAGAGAAGTCTGATCCATCTTATCCCTGATTGTATGTTAACTCACATCTTGCACCAAGCCCTCAGAATAGAATTCTGGGGCTATATAAACCAAGTCCGCCTACGCGGACTAACCGAAAATCAGGAGCTTTATAACCTGCGTAGGCAGGTTTTGTTTGTATAGCAGCGGTTTCAACCGCCAGGTGCAAGATGTAAGTTAAGGCTAAATTCTAGATTAAAAGAGGTAAGTAAGTTGAATAAACAAGATTCTCAATCTCAGGTAGAGAAGCTGATCCACACCCTACAAAATGACCTACCGACTTTATTTAAAAAAGATATCTCCTACGATATCTATACCCAGGATATTGATTTCCAAGATCCCATCAGTCGATTCAAAGGGAAATTCAACTATCGAATTATCTTCTGGACATTACGATTTCATGCACGGCTATTCTTCACACAAATCTATTTTGATCTCCATGATGTGAAGCAAGCTGACGAGGAAACAATTATGGCATATTGGACAGTTCGTGGCACCTTGCGCGTACCCTGGAAAGCGGATCTCTTCTTCAACGGTGACTCAACCTACAAACTTACCAAAGACGGTTTAATTTATCATCACCTCGACCGTTGGGATCGCAAACCGAGTGAAATTCTCAAACAATTCTTACCCAATAAATGAGGGATTCTACCCTTTAAGATCTATGGATCGGTAAGGTGACGATAAACGTCGTACCAATACCGACTTTACTCTCTATTTCAATTTTACCTTGATGTAAATCCACACATTTTTTGACAATCGCTAATCCCAATCCTGTGCCTTGAATTGTACCAACATTACTAGCTCGTTGAAAGGAATTAAACATTTTATTGAGATATTCTGAAGGAATGCCAATTCCACTATCTTGAATGCGGAAAACAGCAGATTCAGAGTGACAATTCAGGTCAATTTTAACCTCACCTCCTTGAGGTGAATACTTAATAGCATTAGAGAGTAAATTACTGAGGATGTGCCTCAACAGATTTTCATCCATCTCAACCTGACTACAGTCACCCTGAGTAACAAACTCAATCTTGTGTTGGCGAGAGGCACTAACCTGAATACTTTCTACAATTTCATAACAGAACGTTTCTAAATTAAGCGGTGCGGGTTGAAACTTTAGCTGTCCAGCACCTGCTTTACCGATGGTGAGAACATCATTTAATAATTGAGTCATGCGACTTACAGCCGATTGGATGCGCTGATGGTGAGTGTGTTTTTTCTCTTCAGATAATCGTTGATCGTAGCGTTCGAGGAGTTCAGATGATGAAAGAATTGTCGTCAGGGGTGTACGAAATTCGTGGGAAACTAACGACACAAAACTTGAACGCAGTTCGCTAAGTTCTCGCTCTTTTTCTAACGCATTCCGAATCTCTGCTTCTGCCTGTTTGAGGGGA
Organism: Cyanobacteria bacterium UBA11370; assembly: GCA_003486645.1. Lineage (GTDB taxonomy): Bacteria > Cyanobacteriota > Cyanobacteriia > Cyanobacteriales > Coleofasciculaceae > UBA11370. The sequence continues at coordinate 40,724 of DNGI01000508.1, forward strand.
GTAATATCTCGTCCCACAGCTTGAAATTCAATCATAATGCCGGAGTTATCAAACATCACTCGATCCGTCCACTGTTGCCAGCGAATTTCTCCCCCAGGCAAAATAACCCGGTGTTCATAAGTAATAATGGGTTGTTGAGCGGAAAGAGAACTAAAGCTCTGACTAACAAATTCTTGGTCTTCTTCGGGAATTGCAGGCATAAAACTATACCCAATCAATTCAGAGTGTTGCTTATTGAAATAACGACAGTAGGCATCATTCACAAAGGTTAGCGTACCATCGGGCTTAAACCGACAAATTAATTCAGTTTGATCTTCAACAATAGCCCGATATCGAGCCTCACTTTGCCCTAGCGCTTCCAGTACTTGCTTACGCTTGGTAATGTCTTCAATCATAGCTAAGGTGTAGTGAATTTCTCCACTTTGTTCGCGCAAGGCGATTAATTTTAAATTCACCCAGAGAACGTCGTGATTCTTTTTCAGATAGCGTTTTTCAAGCTGAAAACTATCAATCTCTCCTTGGATAAGTTGCTCCATATAAGGAATTTCTAGCTGCAAATCTTCGGGATGAGTAATATCCTTAAAACTCTGTGTCATGAGTTCAGATTCGCTGTACCCTAGCATAGTATAAAACGCACGATTGACCCGGATATAATAATCATCCAAGCTGGCTAAGGTCATACCAATCGGTGCTTCATCAAATACCCGACGAAATTGGGCTTCACTATTACCAAGAGCGATAGCTGTTTGCTGGTGTTGAGCAATTTCTGATTGAAGTTGGTCATTGGTTTGCTTGAGTTGAGCGGTACGTTCTTCAACTCTCTTTTCTAACTCTACCATCACCTCTTGAAGAGCAACTTCTGCCTCTTTTCGTTCGGTTATATCTTGGATAAGGGAGAGAATTGATACTAAGTTTCCAAACTCATCCACAATAGCCGAGTTATACCATTGGCAATAAACAACGGAGCCATTTTTAGTATAGTTACGGTTTTCATCAACGGTATGTTTTTTTGTCCCATTAAGTAAGTCAGCCAGAATACGATCAACTCTTTGAACATCATCTTGATAGATAAACTGCCACTCTGTTGGGTATTTACCCAGTACTTCTTCAGCCTTCCAACCAAACAATTTTTCCGCTTGTCCTGACCAACGTTGCAAGCGAAATTCACAATCCCACTCTAAAACAGCCAGGGGTGAATTGTCTACGTGTAGGGTTAATTGTTGATAGGCTTTTTGCAGTTTATCTTGTGCTTCTTTGCGTTCTTGGATATCTTCTACCACAGCAATTGCATACTGGGGAGTACCTGCTGAATCCCGGATCAAGGAAACCATCAGATTGACCCATTGACGCTGACCATCTTTACGAAGATAGCGCTTTTCTCGATAAAAATTTTGTAGTTCGCCAGTATAAAGACGATGCCACAAGTCTAAATCCGTTTCCTGATCCTCTGGGTCAGTAATGTCTTGAAAACGCTTTTCTAAAAGTTCAGATTCACTATACTTGACAATCTCACAAAACCGTGGATTGACTTTAAGATACTGACCGGATTGACTTAACTGCGTAATCCCTACTGCTGCTTGCTCGAAGATGCTACGGAACCGTTCTTCACTTTCGCGTAATGCTGTTTCTACCTGCTTGCGTAAGCGAAGCTCGTTGTAGATATCGCTAATATCTACCATGTACCCAACCATGCGATTTAGGTTTCCGCTACTATCCAGGTAAAGTTTTCCTCGATCTTCAATCGTAATATAAGTCCCATCTTTTTTTCGCATTCGATACTCTAGATGCAGGTCTTTTTTCGCCGCAATTACCTGGTGAAGTACTTGGATATTTTTAGCGCGATCATCGGGATGAATTAACTCTTCCCATTGAGCTAAACCCCCTTGCATTTCTTCAAGAGGATAACCCAAGACTTGCTCGATATTTTGACTCCAAATTAATTCACCTGTATCTTGATTCCAGTCATAAAGGAGCAAGCCACCAATTTCTCCTATGGCTTCATACCGATTTTTCCATTCGGTTAATTCGTCAATTGCTTGTTGTAAACTCTGTTCGACTCGTTTGCGTTCGGTGAGGTCACGACCTTCTGCAATTAAGAGTTCAACTTGACCATTTTCACCATATAAGGGTTTGAGCGAAAAATCAATCGTAAGAACTGTATTATTCGGGCTTAATATGTCTGCTTCATAACGAACAGTATCACCAGATGCAGCTTGTGCGATCGCGCCTTTTAATCGTTCTTGCGTTTCTTTTGAAATAGTCCAACAATGAAGTTCCCAAAACGGAAGTCCTACTAAATCTGAGTGTTTAAGTTGGCAAAAATCCTGAGCGGTTTGGTTATCTTCTAAAATTGTGCCATCGAGTTTTAAGAGGCTCGAAAGTTGAAATGTTTGATTGAAAACGGCACGGAACCGTCTCTCGCTTTCCCGGAGTTTTGTTTCTGTTAAATAAGAGTTGTTTGTAATCTCTTTGGCAACACCATAGAATAACCCCTCGTCATTTTGGGATACTCTCCAAAACAGAGAACGATAACTGCCATCTTGGTGACGAAAGCGATTTTCATACTCTACAATCTTCCCTACCGAACACTTGATCACTGCTTTTTGAGTGAGTTCTCTATCATCCGGATGCACACATTCAAGTCCGGGTTGCGATCGCAATTCCTCCTCACTCCATCCCAGTACACTTTGCCACGCTGGGTTAAGTTTCTGGAAATATCCGTCTTTTCCCCAGATGCAAACTAAGTCAAGGGATAGTTGAAAAACTATATCAAGAGTCGAATCGGCTTTCACGGATTGTTTCATTAAGGGAATAGGAACTTTACGAGTATTCATGCCAAAGGTCAATGACTAAAATTATTGCTAAATTTTTTATTTTATTTGAGCTAATGTGTAAATCAGGGCTAGAGGTTCACGAGTGGGTAAGGCTACAAAAGCATTTTCATTCGTTCTTCATTATTTCTGAGTGATCAATAGATCAGGCTATCTTGCTTGAAAAAAGATATTTATTCAGTTGTTGTGAGCAGATTTAATTCTTTAAGTATAGACAGGAAATCTCTGAATCGAGTAGTATATTAAAATGGGATAGTTTTTTATGTAATTGACCTTGATGCCACATAACGTGCGATCGCGGCATTAACGGCTTGTTGTTCATTGATACTACCGATTTTAGGGTATCGTGTCTCTGTACTGTAGCCATGCTAACTTGTCTTGAGGCTCGGCTTAGAGAATAGCCACTACCAGCCTGATCCCTCTAGCCTAAGCGTAGAATAGAGATATCTGAAATTCGCCTAAGTCAGATATGGATAGCATTATAGGTACGCTTTTCGCTTTAGCCCTCCTAACCGGAATGAGTGGACTGAAAATCGACCGGGAATATGAACGGGGAGTTATCTTTCGCCTGGGTCGGTTAAAGGGGGTCAAGGGACCAGGGATGTACTGGATTATTCCTCTAGTAGACCAAAAGGCTCAAGTTGATGTCCGCACCAAAACCGTAGATATTGAACCCCAAGAAACAGTGACGGCGGATAGCGTCACGATTCGGGTTAACGCCGTTCTTTACTATCGTATTATTGACCCATCCAAAGCGATTAATAAAGTCGAGAATTATAACTTAGCCGTTTATCAAACTGCCCTAACAACTTTACGTAATGTTGTAGGGCAAAATATCCTCGATGATGTTCTCCAAAACCGAGATAAAATTAACATTAAAGTCCAAGAAATTGTCGATGAAATTACTGAACCTTGGGGAATTGTTATTGAACGGGTGGAAATGAAAGATGTTGAAATTCCCACCAGTATGCAACGGGCAATGGCAAAAGAAGCCGAAGCTATTCGAGAAAAACGTGCCCGTTTAATTAAAGCCGCAGCCGAACAAGAAGCCTCAATAAAGTTAGCAGAAGCCTCTCAATTAATTGTTCAAAATCCGGCTGCGTTAGAATTGCGACGGCTACAAATGCTAACTGAAATTGGCGCAGAAAATAATACAACTACGCTAATTATGATGCCGTCCGATTTCATTACGTTAGCGAAGCAATGGACGGAGGTACTTCAGAATAATAATCAGACAGCAGTACCCCCAATTCCACCCAATAGTATTGCTAGTATTGCGCCAACTCAAGGCATTCCTTTAGACCTATCATCAATGGCAGAGTATCAATCTTCACGGGATGAACCCACCGCCTTATAGAGATATATAGCATTTTCAAATGAGTTGTGAAACTCCTCCCCCTTGTCCTCCTTGTCTCCCTTTTTTCACGAGTCAAATCCACCCGCTATACAATCCTTGCTGGTTGAAATCTGTTGGCAGAATAGGGCTAATGAACAGTATTTCTAATTAGAGATAGTCTAAATATAGTAGAGCGATCGCACGCTAGCCATTTCCCTAACCACAGGATACCCAGAAGTTTTTAAGGATCACCCATGAGCAAACCAAACCGCTCCAGACAATTCGTGCCCCGCATTGAATATCTGCGGGTGAAGAATTACCGTGCTTTGCGAGCTCTGGAGTTAAAGAAAATTACCCCTTTGACGGTGTTCTTAGGCCCTAACGGTAGTGGTAAATCTACTATCTTTGATGTCTTTGCTTTCCTCTCAGAATGCTTTTCCGTAGGACTGCGAAAGGCGTGGGACAAACGCAACAGGTTTAGAGAATTACGTAGTCGTGGCTCTGATGGACCAATTGTAATTGAGTTAAAGTATCGAGAACAACCTCGTGATCCGATCATCACCTACCATTTAGCAATTAATGAAACTACTAAAGGACCTTATGTGGCAGAGGAGTGGCTACATTGGCAACCTAATCAGACAGGTAAACCTTTTAAATTTCTAGATTTCATAGAAGGCGCAGGACGAGTTGTCAGTGGAGAAATTCCTGATGAACAAGATGAGCCAATTTATGAACAATTGGATTCGTCGGAAATGTTGGCAGTAAACACATTAGGTCAGTTTGCCAAGCACCCTCGTGTGAGTGCCTTGCGTCGTTTCATCACTGGCTGGTACTTATCCTATCTGAGTGCTGATAATACGCGAGGTGTTCCTGAAGCTGGACCCCAAGAGCGATTATCAGCCACTGGTGATAACTTACCTAATGTAATTCAATATCTCAAAGAACAACACCCAGACCGACTGGAGCAAATTCTCCATACTCTATCCCAGCGTGTTCCTCGGTTAGAGAAAGTAGAGGCGGAAATGATGCCTGATGGTCGTCTCCTATTACAAATCAAAGACGCTCCTTTTGCACACCCAATTTTGGCAAAATTTGCCTCTGATGGCACTCTTAAAATGCTGGCATACTTAACAGTTTTGTATGACCCAGAGCCACCTCAACTGGTAGGTATAGAAGAGCCAGAAAATCATCTACACCCGCGTTTATTACCAGAATTAGCAGAAGAATGTCGCTCGGCATCAGCTCATACCCAGTTGATGGTGACAACCCATTCTCCCTTTTTTGTTAATGGGCTGAAAGCGGAAGAACTATGGATACTTTATCGGGATGAACAAGGCTATACACAGGCTCAACGAGCAGCCGATATGCAGGGAATACCGGAGTTTATGGAAAATGGCGCACAACTGGGTGACTTATGGATGGAAGGTTTCTTTAAAGTTGGCGATCCCCTGATCAATTCAGGTGGTCCCAAAGGCAAGGTTCTCCTATCAACACGTGAGGAGTGATCATCTGTGCATATCGAGTTTTTGGTAGAAGAGTTATCTGCCGAGGTTGCACTACGAAATCTTGTACCTAAAATGATGCCAGAAGAGGTAACTTTTGAGATTCATTCCTACCAAGGTAAATCGGCTTTGTTACGCAAGTTGCCCCAGCGTTTGCAAGGCTATAAGCAATGGTTGCCACCTGATTGGCGGATTGTGATTTTGATTGATCAAGATCGGGAAGATTGCCGAGTACTTAAAAGTAAATTGGAAAAGATAGCTGCTGATGCTGGTTTGATTACCAAATCAGTAGCTCAAAACAATAAAAACAATAGTTCGTTCCAGGTTTTAAACCGCTTGGCGATTGAAGAGTTAGAATCTTGGTTTTGTGGTGATGTTGACGCGATTGTCGCAGCTTACCCCAAGGTTTCTCCTCACTTAGCGCAGCAAGCTACTTACCGCAACCCTGATGAGATTGCAGGTGGAACTTGGGAAGCGTTGGAACGAACGCTACAGCGACATGGCTATCATTTAGGGGGTTTGGAAAAAGTCAATGCCGCACGAGAAATATCAGCATACATGGAACCACAACACAATCGTTCCAGGAGTTTTCAGGTATTCCGAGACGGCTTATTAGACATCGTTAACTGCCAATCCTAGATTTAACGTCCAGCTAATTGGGGATGATGTCCCAACAAACCCGTCATCAACCGCAAGGCTAGACTCTTCAACGGCACAATTATTCGCAACATCTTTAAACCCAAACGCCGCATCATTACCAATGGCAACCACTCATTAGAAAACATCCGATCCAGAAAATCTGTAAATGCTAAAATCACCAAATTTTCATTTTTACGCCAACGTTCGTAACGTTTGAGTATGCGAATATCGCCAATATCTTCTCCTAATTGATGAGCATTTTGTAATACTTGTGCTAGCGCCGCCGCATCCCGAATACCCAAATTTAACCCTTGTCCACCAACCGGATGGCAACAGTGCGCCGCATCGCCAATTAAGGCTAACCGATGGAGAGTATAGCGATCGCTCTGCATTAACTGTACCGGAAAGATAAAGCGATCGCTCTCCAATTCCAAACGCCCCAAAAGTCCACCTGTACGATATTCTAATAAGGCTAAAAACTCGTTTTCATCTAATTCTTTTAACGCTTTGGCTTCGGCATGAGGTGCTGTCCACACGACTTGACATCGATTTTCAGATAGGGGCAATACTCCCATTGGACCACTCGGCCAGAAGCGCTCAAACGCTGTATTATTATGAGGTTTTTCAGTTTTAATTCTAAAGGTTACGCAAGATTGCCAATATTTCCAGCCTTTTGTGCTAATTCCGGCGGCAGTTCGGATATGCGATCGCGCCCCATCGGCGGCAACTATTAAACGCGATCGTATTCGATGACGTAGAGACGTTACCTGTAACGTCTCTACATTGGGTAATTTTTCTACGACCTCAATTTCTACCCCAGATGACTGATAGTCCACCGTAACGACTTCTGCCGGACACAACCAGGTAACATTAGGGCAATTCCCTAAAAACTCATATAAAGAGGTTAGCAAGGGATGGTGTTCTCCGACATACCCTAGCGCATCCGTACCTAAATCCGTGGGGTGAAACTGTACGATACCTCTATAGTCGGCATCAGAAAGGCGAATCTGGCGGTAGGTTGTAATCTGAGGCAAGATTTTATCCCAAACCCCAATTCCTTTAAAAATACGCCCAGATAGTAGAGAAAGGGCGTAAGCTTGTTTCCTAGCTACAGCAACAGACGGGGGTTGTGCTTCAATTAGCACGATCCTCAACCCAGAATTTTTCAAGGCACAGGCGAGGGTTGCACCAACAATTCCACCGCCGACGATCGCTAAGTCGTAATCAAAGGTTAATTCCGTTGTTTGGGACGTTTGAGTCAGGTGTTCCAGCGCCATCTTTAGGAAAGGTTGTCACTCATCATAGGAATATTTACTCTCCTTTATTGTGACGCGGACAGTTAGAGTGAGCAAGTTGGGCTAGGGGAGTGGGGAGTGGGGAGT
>DNGI01000362.1:0-5152 GCA_003486645.1 Cyanobacteria bacterium UBA11370
TAAAAACCAAGTCCGCCTGCGCGGACTCAATTGAGCCTGCGGAGGCAGGCTTTGTTTGTGTAGCGGCGATTTCCTTTTCAACAGGTATTTTTGCTTGCATTGGGATGCACCCTAACTGCCTTTCCCCATGGCAGAGTATTAATGATCTAAAACTGCCAATTGAGTAACTTGTTCAACGCGATCGCGCTCTCCCGATAATAGTAAGTAATCTGTTGGCTGTAATTCCCGAATTTCGTCCACTGAATTATAGAGTTTACCATGTCGGCGTACTGCCTGAATCACTACATTATATTGACGCTGAATATCGATAGGTTTTATCCCGACCAGTGTTGAATCTGCGGCTAACGTGACCCAATGATTGTATCCTTTCCCAATCATGCAGCGACCCATGATCACGTCTCGAAACGCTGTCAATTCTTCTCGTTCACCCACGACTAGCAAGCGATCGCCTGCTTTCAAAACGGTTCGTCCTTTGGGATAGTATAACGTCTCATCTTTCTGTTGAATTGCCATCACCGTAACTCCGGTTAAATTCCGAATATTAGCAGCGGCTAGAGTCATACCATCTAAGGGAGAATTAGGTTCTAATTTTACCCAATTGCTATTAAATTCGGATGCAGCATCACTTAAATCTTTCTGCATTAAATTCACAGTCCGTTCCGGTCGAACACTCAAGTAACGGTTTGTACGAATAGCATGAATTACCGATTGAATAATGGATTGATTTTCCCCTAACGTCGCTAGTAAATGTGAGCCAATTTCTAACGCCGCTTCAAATTCCGGCTGTACAACTTCCTGCGCTCCTAATTGAGTCAGTACGTCAATTTCACTATTATGATGACAACGGGCAACAACATCCAGTTCTGGGGCAAATTCTAGAGCGCGTTTGAGTAATAATCGAGTACTCGTTGGGTCAGGGAGAGCGATCGCTAGGGCTTTGGCTTTTTCCAAATGTGCTTTTTCTAACACCATTTCCGAATCGGCATCGCCAAAAACATAAGGAATTCTCTGAGATCTTAATCGTTGAATTGCCGCTTCACTATTCTCAATCACGAGAATTTCATACCCTTGATTTTGCAAAATTGTGACAATCACTTGCCCAACTCGTCCATAACCTGCTACTACCACATGGTCAGTAATGGTATCGGGAATTGAAAGGGCTTTAGTGTCCTGAAACTGACGCAGATACTTTGCCAATCCGGGTAAATTGACCAACTCATCTGCGATACGGGGAGAAAATTTTAACCAGATTGGGGTTAACACTAAGGTAATGGCGGTTGTGCCTAAAAGTAGCAGATATTTGTCCTGATCCAGCAACCCTTCTTCTTTCCCAACTAAGGCTAACACAAAAGAAAATTCACCAATTTGATTTAAGCCAAAACTGGTAATGAAAGCGGTTTTAAACGAATACCCGAATCTCAAAACAATCGGCAATATTATCGCCGCTTTCCCTAACATCACCACCGTAACTAAACCTATAATTAAACTAAAGTTTTGAATTAAAATTATAGGGTCGATCAACATCCCAATTGAAGCAAAAAATAAGCTAGCAAAGGTATCTCGTAAGGGCAGAATTTTTGCTAAAGCTTGGTCAGCATAATCAATTTCAGAAATCATTAATCCCGCTACAAAGGCTCCCATTTCAATAGATAAGCCTAGTTGGTCGGTAACTAACGCAACCCCTAAACATAAAGCAATGACTGTGAGGAGAAATAACTCACTACTTTCCGTTCGGGCGACACTTTTAATCAGTGGGGGAACCAACCATCGACCCACCGCAAACGCAGCAGCTACAAATATCAGAACTTTCAGTAAAGCTGTTAATATCGTTCGACCGATATCTTCAGGTTCATTCAGTGCAGGTAGAATGGCTAACATTAACCCTAAAGCCAAGTCTTGAGCAATTAAAATTGCCAACATAGCTTGACCGTGAAGGGTATTAAGTTCTCCTCGTTCGGTTAACGATTTAAGTACTACAGCCGTAGAGGAAAGAGACAGAATGGCTCCTAAAAATATGCCCTGCGTCAGTCCCTCAACCCAGCCAATTAGGGTAGCTAACAGCGCTACAAGAGCAATCGTTAGACCCATTTGCAGTAAACTGCCTTTGACGGCAATATCTTTAACCCGTTTAAATTCTGCGATGGAGAATTCAACACCTAATGCAAATAACAAAAAAGCAACGCCAATTTCTGCGAGGGGTTTAATTTGATTGACTTCACTTAAGAGTTTTAAGCCAAAAGGTCCGACGATTAAGCCGCTGGCTAAATAGCCTAAAAGAATGGGTTGACGTAGCTGTTTGGCAAGATATCCGCCAACAGCAGAAGACCCAAGCACAGTCATTAAATTGAGAATAAAATCATGTTCTGCTGCCGCCATAGTAAGTCTATTTAGAAGTAAGGAATAATGAACGGGAAGGGAAAACAGAGGCTGAAGACCCCTTGACGCTTGCAAGAGGTTTACTGAGCAAATAGTTTAATGAACAACCAACAACCAACAACCAACAACCAACAACCAACAACCAATAACTAATCATGTAAGAAATTAGGAGCGACAGACGGAATCAAATAATTTGGGGTTAATTGTTGTCAACAGTATTTGATTCTGAACTCCTAAATTCTGAGGTTTAATCTACTGAAATATTTCAGCAAAAAACCGATTCATCGCTGCCCAAGAACGTTGATCCGCTTCGGCATTATAGGCGACACCAGTTGAGGGATTATTGCCAGCATTAGGATCAGTGAAACTATGGACGGCTTCACCATACATAATTAATTGCCAGTCCACATCAGCGTAACTCATTTCTCTTTTAAATGCGGCGACTTGTTCATCGGGAACATAGGGATCGTCTGCACCGTGCAAGACTAGCACTCTACCTTTAATCTTTTGAGCATCATTAGGATTGGGTGTATCAAGGTTGCCGTGAAAGCTAACAACCCCAGCGACGGGCGCACCACTTCGGGCTAATTCTAAGACGGTTCCACCTCCGAAACAATATCCAATTGCAGCGACTTTTTTTGCTTCTGTTAGAGGATATTGTTGTAAGACTTGTAATCCCGCATTGACGCGATCGCGCATTAATTGTCGATTAGACCGATAAATAGTAGCTTGTGCCCCAGCTTCTTCGTTAGTTTGGGGTCGAATCCCTTTCCCATAAATATCAGCGGCAAAGGCAACATAACCGAGTTCGGCGAGTTGTTTGGCGCGTTCTTTTTCGTAATTTCCTAAGCCTTTCCAAGCGTGAACGACTAAAACACCAGGGCGTTTGCCTTCAATTTCATCATCATAAGCGAGATAACCTTCAAGGATGGTATCGCCTTGTTGGTATTCAATGATTTGGGTGCGAATTTCAGCGTGGGTAGGGATGGAACTGATTAGGGTGAAAAGGGGGGTGAACAGAAGCGAGAGGAGTAGGTGTTTCATGTCTTTGGTTATCAATTATTTGTTAGGGTAAGCTATTTTATGATGTTAGATTGTTTACTCATTTAAAGTCTTGCGGGCAAATCCTCATGATTGTGGCATTTAATTTTCTCCCTCCCCACTCCCCACTCCCCACTCCCCACTGATCGGCGAAGCATTAAGAAATTAGACAATTGGCTCCTTGAGTAAGGCATTCTGTTCCATTACATTATATTTAGACACAATAGTTAACAAATTCCGGCACATTGCGCTGCCAGATACATCCATAGTTCAGTTCTGATTGCTATGATCGGAGCTTGCTTTAATTTACCGATATCCTCGGTTATTCGAGGTGCATTCTACTAGGAGCGTTCATGCAACCATTAAACACTGTATCCAAATCCAAACATATTGTATTAACCTCCCATCCTGGTCGTTCCGGGGAGCAACCCCCACGTATCCAGTGGGGCAAAAGCGATCCTCGCCAACGCGGACCCATTGTTGGTACAGTAACGAATCCAGCACACCGTAACGTTATTGGTACTCACTCTGGCTCTTATTCAGTTTATCGGGCTTTGGCGGTGGCGAGTGGAGCGCTTCATCCCAATCACCGCGCCGATTTGACAAACACTGCTCCCATTGTGGCGATCGGTTCTCATCCTAGTTGGGCTGATCCCAATCAAATTGTATCCCTTGATCCCTTTGGCGCAATGGTGGGTGAAGTGTATGCCGATTTGTACGAGCAGGGATACGATATCCGTCCTACAATAGCCATCACCAAAGCTCATGTCAATATGCCAGAAATCCAGGAAGCTTTGGCGAAAGGGCGCTTATCGGTTGACGGTAAAATTGTTAAAAAAGGCGGTAGTTTAGTTGTCACAAAAGTAGCCATTGATCCGGTATGGTATCTACCCGGAATTGCCCACCGACTCAATGTTAGCGAAAGCGAATTGCGTCGCGCCCTCTTTCAGCAAACGGGAGGAATGTTCCCGGAATTAGTTACTCGCCCTGATTTACACGTATTTTTACCCCCGATTGGCGGTACTACGGTTTATTTACTTGGGGATGTCGAGGCCATTACCGATCCGAACCGACTACTAACCGTGCGAGTTCATGACGAATGCAACGGTTCCGATGTATTTGGTTCCGATATTTGCACCTGCCGTCCTTACTTAGTACACGGTTTAGAGGTTTGTGTCCAGACAGCACAAGAGGGAGGTGCGGGTATTTTAGTGTACTGTCGCAAAGAAGGTCGAGCTTTAGGTGAAGTGACAAAGTTCTTAGTGTACAATGCCCGCAAACGACAAGAAGGAGGCGATCGCGCTGATTCCTATTTCAACCGTACCGAATGTGTTGCTGGTGTACCCGATATGCGCTTCCAAGAACTAATGCCAGACGTGTTGCAGTGGTTAGGAATTACGCGAATTGACCGATTTGTGTCCATGAGCGACATGAAATACAATGCGATTGTTAATTCTGGCATCGAAATTGTCAAGCGCATTCCCATTCCGGAAGAGTTAATTCCTGCTGATGCGATGGTAGAAATTGCCGCTAAACAAGCTGCTGGTTACTATACGGAAAAAACCGTACCCGATTCTGTCACATTAGCAACAATTAAAGGACGAGGTTTGACAGATTAGTTGAGTTATTTGTTACTCCCCGTGGCAGCGGATTTGATAGCGGACGTGGCAACGGATTTGATAGCGGATGTAGCGGATGGGGGGCTGGTTTTTACCAATAACTCATCCGTTACATC
>DNGI01000362.1:5469-8351 GCA_003486645.1 Cyanobacteria bacterium UBA11370
CGTTACCCCATCCGTTGCCACATGTGGTGTTAGAAATAATCAATGACTAATGACTAATGACTAATGACTAATAACTAATAACTAATAACTAATGACTAATGACGAACAACAAACGATCGCTTACTTAAAAACATCCACAGCAATTCGAGAACGATGCGATCGCCTTTTTAATTTAGCCTGTGCTGATCAGTTATCTCACTTTCGTTGTGACTTAACTCAGTTAGATCGAGTTGCAAATTATGTAATTGAGGTAATGCGCGATGAGTATCCCGATTTTAATATTCCGTTTCACAGCCGCTGGCGGCATTTTGAAGTTGGTAATATTCCTCGTCTGGCAGAACTCAATCAAAAATTAGCAGAATTTACTCCTGTAGAAAAAGCCAAAACTAAATTTGATCTAGCCATTATTAGTGTCTTACTCGATGCGGGTGCGGGTGCGAATTGGCAGTATTGTGAACCCGAAACTGGACTAATACTTTGTCGTTCAGAAGGGTTAGCGATCGCCAGTTTTCGGATGTTCTGTGAAGGGGCGTTTTCCAGCGATCGCAACTATCCCCTACAAGCAGATGCCCATGGACTGCAAATGCTAACTGTCGATAAACTAAGCCAAGGATTTCAAGTTAGTTCCACTAATCCCCTCCTCGGTTTAGAAGGCAGAATCGAACTCCTAAAACGCTTGGGACAATCCTTACAATCTACACCAGAAAGGTTTGGTAAAGATAATTCTCGCCCTGGTAATTTAGTAAATTATTTATTGGATTTAAAAATAGACAATACAGAAAAAAACAATGCAAATTCCCCACTCCCCACTCCCCACTCCCCACTCCCCACTCTCCTACCAGCTAGCCAAGTATTAACTAGTATCTTAGAAGGAATGGGAAATATATGGCCTGGAAGATTAGCGATCGCCAATGTTAATTTAGGTGATGTTTGGTTTCATTCTGCTCTTGAAGGAGATAAGATTAGCGACCATTATGTCCCTTTTCACAAACTCTCCCAATGGTTAACCTACTCCCTCTTAGAACCTCTACAAGAATTAGATATAAAATTAACTGGCTTAGACGAACTAACAGGTTTAGCAGAATATCGGAATGGGGGTTTAATGGTAGATTTAGGATTGGTAAAGGTCAAAGATTCTGCCATTTTACAACAGCCTCACTTACCCGGATCTGAAGTAATTGTTGAGTGGCGGGCACTTACTGTTAGTTTATTAGATAGAATTGCCGCTACTATCCGACAACAGCTAAATTTGACCGCTGAGGAATTGCCCCTAGTCAAAGTTTTACAAGGTGGAACCTGGACAGCCGGACGACGTATTGCAGGACAATTAAGAAAAGGGGGTGTTCCCCCTATTCAGATCGAGAGTGATGGTACGGTATTTTAGTTGTTAGTTGTTGGTTGTTGGTTGTTGGTTGTTGGTTGTTGGTTGTTTGTTAAATAAATAATCAATAGGCTTCTTGCAGAATTCACGAAGGGGTAAAAATATTACATATGAACGTAACTTGGTATTAAATTGTACAAGAGGTCTAAGGGACTAAAACTAAACTTTTACACAGACAGGTTTAATAACCAATCACAAACAACAAACAACTAACAACCAACAACCAATGCTACCTAAAGTCACAATAATCGATCACCCCTTTGTACAGCACAAACTAACTTTAATGCGTCAAGCTGATACCAGTACAGCAAAATTTCGCCAACTCATGAAAGAAGTTGGTGGCTTATTAGCTTACGAAGTGACACGAGATTTACCTCTGAAATATGAACCCATCAAAACACCCATTGCTCCAATGTTAGCGCCCATGCTTGCCTCAGAAAAGAAAATGGTAATTGTTTCAATTATGCGAGCAGGACAAGGGCTTTTAGATGGTATTCTAGAACTCATTCCTTCTGCCCGTGTTGGACATATTGGGTTGTATCGTGAGCCAACAACCTATATTCCCATTGAGTATTATTTCAAACTTCCCTATGATGTTGAACATCGAGATATATTAGTTGTTGACCCTATGGTTGCTACGGGAAACACAGCCGTCGCCGCCGTTGATCGGATTAAAGAAGTTAACCCATTATCCATTAAGTTTTTGTGTTTATTAGCAGCACCGCAAGGAATTAGTAATTTTCATGAACATCACCCCGATGTACCGATTTATACCGCAGCTATTGATGAACAATTGGATGAACATGGGTATATTGTGCCAGGGTTAGGAGATGCAGGCGATCGCCTCTATGGAACGAAATAATCTAACTGGGGAGACCGGGAGTGGGGAGTGGGGAGTGGAGAAGACAGTTTTATTTCTAACTTATAGTTTATAATTTAATTTAATCTTATGAGTAAAATAATTGCAGTCCAACAACTTTCTGCTAAATGGATTACTCAAGAAAGTTTTAAACCTTACGGTCAGTTCATAACTGCCTCAGCCGATGACAAGCCTTACGATATTACAGATGCTCAATTAAATCTGCAAAATGGTATTCCCCGGTTTTATATTATGCGGTTGTACAACAAAGGTCGTAAATTTCACAACATTACGCGCCACGTTCAATGTACCCAATGTTTGGGTTCTTTAGAAGGAAAGGATTGGAAAATTGCTGTTGCTCCTCCGAGTGAATTAGAACAACCTGCAATTGAAGAAATTAGAGCATTCCGAATTCCGGGTAACGGCTTTATTAAGCTGGAACAGGGGACTTGGCACGCTGGTCCTTATTTTGACCATGATGTTGTAGACTTCTACAATCTAGAACTCAGCGATACTAACGAAATTGACCATTTTACTCACAACTTTCGTAAGAGTCATAATCTAGAATTTGAGATAATTGAGTAAACTACCCTAGCCCTAGAAGAACAGAACTTTTAAGGGGTGCATCCCAATGCAAGCAAA
>DNGI01000360.1 GCA_003486645.1 Cyanobacteria bacterium UBA11370
TAGTAGTAATACTCCAACTCTTAGGGAGGAGGTAAGGATGCAAATTAAAAGCAACAACGAAATGGGAAAAGTTTTCACCACTCTGACAATTGTTAATCGAGCCGACATCGACGTATAATTACTTTAAAATATTCTGGGTTGAGTTGATAGTGTATCTCGATCTGTGGTTGGTCGTTACCAAAATACTGTATGAAGAGAGATGGCGGCAAAAGACCTATTTCATAATGCTGTAAAACAGGCACTACTGAAAGAGGAGTGGGTGATTACAGCCGACCCGTTGAAAATCAAGATAGGCAGTGTAAAATTTGAGATTGATTTAGCAGCAGAAAAGGTTTTTGCGGCTGAAAAAGCGGGCAGAAAATTGCCGTTGAGGTCAAAAGCTTTCTCAATAATTCTGTGATTTATGACTTTCATGCTGCGTTGGGTCAATTTTTGAATTATGGCTTGCTCTACAAATGAGTGAACCAGACAGGATACTTTACTTAGCTGTACCTTTGGATAGTTTTAATTCCTTTTTTCAAGAGAGGTTTGTTCAAGAAGCCGTGAAACTTTATCAACTAAAACTTGTCGTTTACGATCCACGGAAGGAGGTAATTATTGAATGGAAAGAATAGAATATTTCAGTCCAACAGAAACTTATTTGACGATATTGTAGCGCTCTCTTCTATTTTTGCTCCAATTATCCCTTGATAAAAGTAGTCTCCCCTCACATTCTGGCTGTGCGAGTACCCATTTATGAAAGTTTTTTTCAACGACGCTTTATTGTAGCCGCAGTTAAGCGATATCAACTGCGATTAGTGATTTACGATGTCCAACAGGAGGTGATTGTTCAATGGCTGTAGAGCAATACCGTCAATATATTCGACAACTGCTTTCAGAACGTGCTCAACGCGCTTCCAGGCAAAGAACTGCACCAGAATATCAAGTTCAAACCGTTTTTGATACAGAGCAGGATCATTATCAACTGCTGTATGTTGGTTGGCGGGGAAATAAACGCGATTTTGGCTGTATTCTCCATGTGGATATCAAGGATGGAAAAATCTGGATTCAGCATGATGGCACAGAAGAGGGACTTGCCAACCGATTAGTGGAAATGGGGGTTCCTAAACAAGATATTGTTTTAGCCTTCCATGAACCTGAAATACGCCAATATACAGGTTTTGGTACGGGTACAACTACCCAAAAATAAGTTTTTGGAGAGGTCTATTGTTGATTAGCCCCCAAAATTTAAATTTGCGATCGCCTTCGTTACATTTAACCGAACAAATCTGCCAACAATGCCAACAATTGCTCACGGGATAACTCCGGCGATCGCTGCAACACTTCTTTCAATTCTTGTGGAGATAGGGCTAATAAAGAATCAACTCGTTGAGTCAGTTGTTCATCTAACTCTCCTAAGCGAAACTTGAGTAAAGTTTCCACCATTAAACGTTGGGCTTGTTGAAGAGCTAATTCATCCGTTTCTAATTGAGATAATTGCAGCAACAATCGAGTCAACGTCTGAGTCGGTAACACTGATAAAGACTCGACCACGGCTAACATTTGCTCAGATAATTCTCCAAATCTTTCTTGAAGGAAACTTTCAAGAATTCTTCGTTGTCCTTGCTGAACGCCTTGTTCAATACCCTGTTGAATTGCGGCATTGATTTGTTGGCGATAAAGAGGTGCTAAGGCCATAATTAACTCCCTATCTTCTGTTTCTACAATTTGATTCGCATTCAAATGAGCTTGCAACTCGTACAATAATTCTAACGTATTATCCCGTAACTGATTCTCCCCTGGTAGGGCTGCCAATTCTTCAATTGCTAGAGTTTGTACTCGACCTTTTCCCAAAATTCTTAACCATAGGGTTTGGGGAGTTTGAAGTAATTGATGAATGGCTACTAATCCGGTTTTTTGATAGGAGGCTTGTACGTAAACTCCTGTTAGTTCGGGAGAGTTGGACATCGGTCGAAAACCAAAGCCATCTAATAGAGCACTTGAGGCGGTAGGAGTGAGTATCCACAACCAAGGTAATTGACTTTCACTAACTTTTCGGTTTTCCCGTTTGGCTGACCGTTCAATGTTGGCATGAAGGTCAAAAAGTTTAGCGATACAACTGCGAATTTGGCTGGGTGTAACGGCATTACGAAAGGGTTCAAATATGGCGGGAGTTGTGGCTAATTGTCCTAATAATCCCAACTGTTTGGCGTAGGAAGTTGCCGTTGAGGTGGGGGTAAAGTAAACGTCGATTTGTCGCATTTCTCCGGGTACATCTAAACTGGTTTCAAGGCCTCCTAATGGACATAATAATTCTTCAAAGTATTCTTTGGCAAATTGGTCGTGGGGAAATCGAGTCATTCGATTTTAGATTTTAGATTTTGGATTTTGGATTGTCGCCCCCCGGCTTCATACGGGGCTTTGAAGTTTAGTAGGGTGGGCAGTTCTCACTAGTGCAATAATCAGCTCAAGCAGGACTGAATTTTACCTTAGACGGCAATTTTGCGTCAATATCAATTACAATTAATAGTAGTAATAACTCCAACTATTAAGGAGGAGGCAATGATGCAAATTAAAAGCAACAACGAAATGGGAAAAGTTTTCACCACTGTGATAATCGTCAATCGAGCCGACCAAATTTTAGCAGAAGCGGGGGTGATACCCGAAGCACAAATTCGGTCGATCACACTGGAGAATGTGTTGGTAGATACCGGAGCAACTACTTTGTGTTTGCCACCCGAGGCGATCGCTAAACTGGGACTAAAAATTCTCAAAGAAGTAGATGTAGCGACAGCAATGGGTATTGGCAAAGCCCGAATTTTCCAAGATGCCAAACTATCCATGTTTCGGCGAGAAGGAACTTTCGAGTGTTGGGAGTTACCGGGGGGTGGAGATGCTCTTTTAGGAGTGATACCTTTAGAAGCTTTGGGGTTAGAAATTGACCTGAAAAATCAGGTGTTAAAACCCCTACCTATCAGTCCAACAGAAACTTATTTGACGATATTGTAGCGCTCTATTCTATTTTCGAGCTAATTGTGCTTTGAGAATAGCGATCGCTCCTTCACATCTGTTTCAACTCAGATCTTGCACCATT
>DNGI01000515.1:0-13017 GCA_003486645.1 Cyanobacteria bacterium UBA11370
GCTTCTAGGATATTTTGGTAGAGCCTGTATTCTCAGGATATGACGGTCGGCTAAAAATTGCTAGGTGCGAAAAATTTAGAAGTTAAGTTTGTTTTTGTTAAATAATGTAAAGAAAGTATAATTTTTAGGAGATTTAGACAGAGTAACAATTAGAGGTTCCTAATTCTCAGTTCAAGAAGCAGGTACTCAGCGCGATGCTCGTCAGTTCACTAGACACAACTTAAACAATGAATTCAGAAATTGAAGCTTGGACTTTTACCGTTGGGCTAGGGTTGGAAGCTCATTTACGAGCAGAGGAATTTCGACGCTCCCACCCTGATGTTCGTAAGGCCAAACAGGTTTATCTCAATACTCTGGCTGTGTATGCCGTAAATGTTTACTTACAATGTCGGGGATTTGAGACGGACTTAGACAAAAGTGGGACTTGCGACCCACTGATGCAGATGTTCATGGATACTGCTGATTTGATTGTAAAAAATCGCGGGAAGTTAGAGTGCAGACCCGTGTTGCCAGAGGCAGGGGTTGTCTATATTCCAGCAGAAGTCTGGGAAGAACGGATGGGCTATGTGGCAGTGCAGTTGAATGAATCGTTAAAGGAAGCAACGCTGCTAGGATTTGTGAAAAAGGTATCCAAGTCAGAGTTACCCTTAAACCAATTGCGATCGCTCCAAGAATTGCCAGGATACCTGAATAAAATTAAACCTGTGGTAAACCTGAGCCAATGGTTTGAGGGTATCGTTGAAGTCGGTTGGCAAGCGATGGAAACCCTTTTAAGCACCCAATCCACTGAACTAGCGTTGAGCTTTAGAAGCACTCCAGAAACTGGCGTTCAGCGGTGTAAGCTAATTGAGTTGGGACAGCCAAGTCAATCCGTTGTGATGAGTGTGGCGATTGCTGGAGAACTTGAGCAGGAAATGGATATTAGCGTAGAAGTGCAGCCAACCAACGGTCAGACCTATCTGCCGCCAACTCTGCAATTAATCGTACTCAATGAAGATGGAGAAGCCGTCATGGATGTTCAGGCGGGAAGCGATAACAAGACGATTCAATTGGAGTTTTCAGGGGAAGCCGGAGACCGTTTTGGGGTTAAAGTAACATGGGGCGATGTTAGCATAACCGAGAATTTTGTCGTTTAATATAGAAGCCGCAATGTCTAACGACAAGCCGCTTCGCTTCTACACGCTTAAGGCGAGCAATGGCAAAGTTAGTTGTCCTCAAATTAGATGGTGATTTTAAGCAAGGCTTTCGGGTGACGCTGGAAATTGGGACAGAAGGTGAGCGCCCTGAAACTGAGATTATGGGGAAGTTACCCCCCACAACCGAACTGACCCAACAGTATAGCGGCTGGCAGTCAATTTATCGCAGTTTGGGAAAGCCTACCCGTGTGATAAAACCCAAAAGAGCGAGGATTGATGGTTCTCTCAAAAAAGGGAAACAGGAGTGCCGCGCCCATGCGTTGGAATTGCGCGATCGCCTTAACACTTGGCTGAGAGTTGAGTCATTTTTCTCGATTCGGGAGAAGTGGCTAGAAAAAGTTAGCACTTCTGATGAGGTACGGGTGCTGATTCGTGCTGACAACCACCAGCTTTGGCAGCTTCCCTGGCATCAGTGGGATTTGTTGGAACGCTACAGTTTTGCTGAAATTGGACTGAGTACTCTGGAGTACGAACGACCACCCAGGAGAGAAACGGCTAAAGGTCGAGATACCGTTAAAATTCTGGCGATTCTGGGTAATAGCGAAGGAATTCAGGTTGAGGAAGACCGGAAACAGTTGGAGAATTTACCTGGGGCCGTCACGACTTTTTTGGTCGAACCGCAACGCCAGGAGTTAAATGACCAACTTTGGGAGCAATCTTGGGATATTCTTTTTTTTGCGGGTCATAGTCAGACTGAAGGTGAAAGCGGTCGGATTTATCTCAACCCGACTGATAGCTTAACGCTTGACGAACTTCGCTATGCCCTGAAGAAAGCCGTTGAAGGTGGCTTACAACTGGCGATTTTCAATTCTTGTGATGGCTTGGGATTGGCGCGTGAACTCAAACCGCTACACATTCCCCAACTCATCGTCATGCGGGAACCCGTACCCGATGTGGTGGCTCAAGCATTTTTAAAGTATTTTCTGCACAGCTTTGCCCGTGGTAAGCCTCTCTATTTAGCTGTGCAGGAAGCGCGGCAGCGACTGCAAGGTCTAGAGGATGAATTTCCCTGTGCTAGTTGGTTGCCAGTGATTTGTCAGAATCCGGCAGCGGTGCTTCTGACTTGGCCTGAGTTGCCCGAAGCGTCAAACGAAATTCAGTCGGTGCGACGTACTCGCCCAAATCTACCCTTGTGGCGTTGCTTCCAACCCGTATTTGTTACCAGTTTGGTTGTCACCAGTCTGTTAATGGGGGTGCGATCGCTTGGATTACTGCAAACCTGGGAGTTAAAAAGCTACGACCAACTCCTACGTCAACGCCCTTCTGAGCTACCCGATTCTCGCATCCTGCTGGTTGGAGCGGATGAAGCCGATATCCGTGAATACAAGCATCCGCTACCTGATGCTGTTCTTGTTCAGCTCATTGAAAAACTAAATCAGTATCAACCTACTGTAATTGGCCTCGATATCTTTCGCTACCAGCCTGTACCACCTGGTCATGAGTCATTGGTCCGCCAGCTACAACAGAATCAACGTCTAGTTACCGTATGCTTCGGCACCGACACAGAAAATACTGTTGCTCCACCACCCAACAGCCCAGTAGAACAAGTAGGCTTTAACGACCTAGAAAATGACAAAGATTATAGTGTTCGTCGCCATCTCCAATCCCGTACTCCAAACCCAATATCGTCTCTTTCATCCTGCAAAACCCCCTATTCCTTCAGTCTCCAACTGGCATACCGATACTTAGAAGCGAAGGGTATCCCCGTTAAAACAACTCCACAGAAAAACTGGCAGTTTGGTCGTGTCGTCTTTAAACGTTTAGAGTCTCGTAGCGGAGGGTATCAAAACTTGGATGCACGGGGAAACCAAGTATTAATCAATTACCGAGCTACTCCCCAGATTGCCCAGCGAGTCACAGTCAAAGATGTCTTAACTGGAAAGTTAGAACCTGACTGGGTGAGGAATCGGGTTGTTCTTGTCGGTGTCACCGCCGCCAGTATTCAAGACTATCACGATACTCCTTACGGTAGAAGACGAGGACTGGAGGTTCATGCACACTTGGTCAGTCAGATTCTGAGTGCGGTTGTGGATGAACGTCCTCTGATTTGGTGGCTACCTGAATGGGGAAATGCACTCTGGATATGGCTTTGGTCGATGACGGGTGGACTAGTTATTTGGCAGGTGCGATCGCAACGGGTTTACAAGATATCATCATCACTATGCCTAATTCTGGTGTTTGGCATCTCTGTTGGTGTTTTGTATGGACTGTGCTGGGTTTTCTTGATTCAAGGTGGGTGGTTGCCTTTTGTCCCGGCGGCATTCGCTTTATTGATTACAGAGGGTGCGATCGCAATCAACTTGTCAAATTATGCTTTGAGAGATGGAAAATGTTGAGTTTTGTAAGTTTTGCATAAATAAGAGAGCTTTTTTATTGAGTAGCAAATAGAAAGTAAAAAAAATGGTAGCTCACACAGCAGCGTTGTTGTCTGTTGACTTAGAGCCATTCCTACCAAAATGAAACTTGCGTTTGTTACTGTTTTGGCTATTGCCAGCTTCACCAGCAACCCTATATCTGGATGGACACCACCGAGTTCACAGGTGATTGCTGACCAACCACCAGCACCGGATACTGGCACCCCTGATGGTCAACGGACACCAGGAGGAAGTCGTCCTGAGTTGAGTCAAGCTTGCAAGCCGACAGATAAACCACTAACTGCATTAGTTCCTGAAAATGGTAAGGGTTTAACAACTGCTGACTATCCAATCTTTTGGTTTTATATTCCCTATGCGGCGGATGAGATACACTCGATTGAGTTTTCGTTGCATGACCGAAATGAGACGGCTACTCTCTACAGAACGTCGGTTCAACTTACTCAAACACCAGGAATAATTGGTATTTCTTTGCCACAAAATACCGAGTATGCTCTAAGAGTTAATGAGAGCTACCATTGGTATTTTACTGTTAAGTGTGAACCTGAAGAAACGTCTGAAGAAGATGATGTTGTTCTGGAGGGTTGGGTGACACGAGTTGAGCGAGGTTCTAATCTTGTTCTTTGGTATGATGAGCTGACAAATTTAGCTGAACGATATCTTTCTGAGCCTGGAAATAGTGAAGTCAAGAGGGCTTGGGTGGAATTGTTGAAGTCTGTTGGCTTGGAAGGTATAGCTCAAGAACCTGTGGCTAGTGTAGTTGGTAATTCTGAGAATAACTGAATTTGGTGTTCTAGCTATTGAAGTTGCTTATCTAGGTTTGGAAAGTACCATTGAGTGTCCAATTTATTAATAATATTTTTAATTTTTCTGGATAGTCAGGGGAAGGACTTCTCTGTGGTTGGGATTGTGCCTGGGTGAACTGAGGGGCATAGTTATGAGTGCCTATTTCTCATGCTTTGAAGCATAATTTTCTGATTGGTACTCCACAGAAACAGCTATATTTTTATGCATTTTTTACAAAAATTGATATTTGATATTTGGCATAAAATGGTGATTTTTTGAGTTGAGTAATAGATAGAAGGATGGAAAGGAAGCTTATCCTTCAGTTCCAATATCCACTTGATAATTGCATTCGCACAACAGTCAAACTCTTCTTGCAATTTAGGAATAACTGAAATGACTTACTACTATTACGGCACTTCTGGAGACGATGACCTGAATTACACGGGTTCTGATACACTCGTGGCTTATGGTTATGGGGGTAATGATTTCATCTGGGGGAATAATTACAACGATACTATATATGGGGGAGACGACAACGACACGTTGAAAGGATTCGACGGCAACGACAAACTGTATGGCGAAAGTGGCAATGACGAACTGTATGGCGAAAGTGGCAATGACACTCTTGACGGTGGCACGGGCAATGACACTATGTACGGCGGAACGGGCAACGACACCTACTATGTAGACACGATGTCCGATATAGTTACTGAGTACGCTAATGAAGGGACTGACACAGTTGTCAGCTCGGTCAGCACTAACATCGAATGGTTACCTGCTAACGTCGAAAACCTGACTCTCACTGGTACGGCTTACTACGGCGATGGTAACAGCCTCAACAACATCATCAAAGGCACCGATTCCGCCAACGAACTGTATGGATACGGTGGCAATGACAAACTGTATGGATACGGCGGCAATGACATTCTTGATGGAGACACGGGCAATGACACTCTTGACGGTGGCACGGGCAACGACACCATGTACGGCAGAACGGGCAACGACACCTATATCGTTGACAGCACTAGCGATACCATTACTGAAAACTCCGGTGAAGGCACCGATACCGTTCAGTCTTCTGTCAGTTTCACTCTGGGGGACAACCTGGAGAATCTCACCCTGACGGGTAGCAGTGCGATCAACGGTACAGGCAACGGGCTTAACAATACTATTAATGGTAACAGTGGCAACAATACTTTAAATGGTCAAGGGGGGAATGACACTCTAGATGGTAAAGGAGGAACAGACACTCTCATCGGTAGTACAGGTAACGATACTTACATCGTTGACACTACTACCGATACCATTACTGAAAACTCCGGTGAAGGAACTGATACTGTTAAGTCGTCTGTCGATTACACCCTGGGAGACAACCTGGAGAACCTTACCTTAACTGGTAGTGCTATTGACGGTTTTGGTAACAATCTTAACAACACTATCACTGGTAATAGTGGCACCAATTGTTTAGAGGGTAGGGGGGGGGATGACACTCTTAATGGTGGCGATGGCGACGATATTCTTTATGGTGGCTCCGGTATTAATACCTTGTATGGAGGGAGTGGCGATGACTTACTCGATGCAACGAATGGCTACAGTACTCTTAATGGCGGTAGCGGGAGCGATATATTTTTCCTGTCAACGATAAGCTATGGACACATCGAAGACTTTGAAGATGGTGTTGATTTTATACAAGGTCTAGACTTCAATAGTGTTGATATCTATCAATTTAACAGCAACAACACCATAATTACGGATACTACACGGTCTGTAGCTTACGCTATGTTAGCTAATGTAAATGCAAGCACTATTACAGCCGCTGATTTTATATAGCGTAAAGCTCGACACTTCCTTTGCAAACAAAACCCCTGCCTACCACGAGTGGGGGTGTTTGACATACAAGACAGGTCACTTCCACTAAAGCCAATTCCCGACTAAAACATAAGGTGCCCAATAGTAGGGAGCTTTGTATTGCTTAAAAACATCTAACTGAGCCTGATGCAATGCTTCAGCCTTCGTGACTTCAGGCTCAGTTAACGTCTTATAAAACTGCCCCATCAATTCAGCCGTCGAGCGATCGCTGACTTGCCATAGCGTTGCCAGCGTACTGCGTGCCCCTGCCCGTACCGCGATTCCAGCTAACCCCAACGTCGCTCGGTTATCCCCTTGCGCTGTTTCACAAGCACTGAGAACCAGTAATTCAATAATACTCGAAGGGCTTTGGTTATTAATCCGCAGCAAGTTATTTAAGTCATTACTTTTAAGCAGTTCATTGTAAGCCAGAATAAATGTTTCTTCAGGGTCAGAACTAAACTTCCCATGAGTTGCCAGATGAACGGCGGAAAACGTGCCTGAATTTATCTGCTGTTGAAGATTGGTTTCAGTAAATTGGGGATTCAGCAGTAATTCTGAAGGCACTACACTTCTAACTTGTTGCAATTCCTCTACCACGTTAGGAAGTTCGTCAAACTTTCGTCCCTCAACATCCTGTTTTTCACTCACTCCTGCTGTTAAAACTGCTAACCGTTCTCGCTGTAAAGGTCGGAGGTCGAAAAGTTGCAAACCCGGAACTAAGGCAATCGCATAGGGTTTCTGCATTAAATATTCTTGCCGTTTAGCATCATAAAGAACTGACATGGGAATATTTCGCAGCACCCCATCCAGAACAAATACTAACGTTTTAACTTCGCTATTTTCTAAGTCTTGCTCTAGCGGTGCAATCAACCATTCGTATAACTGTGTGGCTTTTTCAATAACCGCTTCTGGGCGGTTGCGTTTTAAGATATTCGTTCGCAATTCACTCGCCGTTTTTTCAACCTCAGTCTGTTGAATGAAAGTAACATGATGCCTTAGTGATTGTCCTGGAAGTTTGGTAATAACCGCTAATCGGTCTTCTAGAAGAATAGGATAAATAAAAGCCGCTTTCTGGTCTACTTTGTCAATATCAACGGCTAGCTGTACTCGTTGAGAAAGATTACAACTCAAGAAATTTTCCAGTTCAGCTAACTGAAGGGAGTCGATAACTTCAATGGCTTCTTTGAGGTCTGTTTGACTTGGTTCAGAACCGCCATCAATTCTCAATAGCAAATCAACGAGCTTTCGGTGAATCGGTTCCACATTATCCCGAAAGGAAAACTGTACATCTGAATCGATAGTCAGCAAATCACTACGAATAGATTTGATTGTTTTAACTGCTTCTTTGTAGGCAGTTATGGCTTTTTTTCTATCCCCTTGTTTTTCCCACAAACGTCCCAACTGCCATTCCCAACGATAGCGTATATCAGGAGCTTGAGTCTCTTCCGATAAGAGGAGAGCTTGCTGAGTTAAGTCTTGCGCTGCGTTTAATTGTTCAGTCATCTCATATAGTCCACCAAGCTGACCAAGGGCATAAGATTCACCTCTTCGGTCTTTCAAACTTCGAGCTTGTTGGATAGCATTAACTAAAATTTGGGCAACCTCTTTTGTCCCTTGCTGGTTGTTACTAATTATTAACAACTTTGTCAGACTTTGAGCAAAATTAAGTTGGGCATAAATAGCCGTTTGACTGGGAGGTAAGCTGGTGATTAATTGTTGGATTATTGGTTGTAGTTTTGTCGCTTCTGACCATTTCCCAGTTTCAACCAAAAGGCTTAGTAGATTCAACTGAGCTTGGAGTTGCAGGGTGGGTGAGTTAGCGGCTTGTTGATAAAATGCGATCGCGGCTTGAGTATGCTTCTTTTCCTCTTCTGCTTTACCAATCGCTATCGCCCTACTACCCAAAGCTCGTTCGGTATTCCCTAACTCAAGCAGAACAGAACCAAGAGTGTTAGAGAGTTGAAATTCTTGAGCAGTTTCTAAACTTTTCTGCAAAATTTCCTGAGATTTTCTCAGATTACCAACTCGTCTCAATGCTTTACCGAGATTCTGCAATCCAGTTACCTTGATGTTAGGGTCTGATTGCTGCTGGAGGATTTGTTCGATATGCAGTAATTCTGTTTCAGCTTGACTACTTAATCCTAATGCTTGTAGGGCTTCGGCTTGGTTAATCAAACTACCAATAACACCTGTCTGATTACCAGCTTTTTCGTAAATAACTGTCGCTTTCTTCCAAGTTAAGAGAGCGTCCTCTAAATGTCCCGTTGCCCATTGTAGGCGACCTTGCGTGTTTAAAGCTTTGGCGAAAACATCTAAGTAAGTTTGAGTATCGGCTGTGTTTTTCAGATTATCGAGTAGTTGTAGACTTTGTGCGATCGCGTTTTCGGCTTCCTGCCATTGTCCCAAATGCTGATAAGCTAAGGAAAGATAGCGCAGCACCAGTGCTTGATTAAGACTATCTCCCTGAGCGACAAAAGCTTCAAGTCCTTGCTGCCAAACTCCTATTGCTTCTGAAAACTGTTCAGCCTCATAAAGTTTTATACCTTGTTGCAGTAACAAGTGGGCATTTGACGTTTGAGCTAATACCTCAGATGTTTTTTCAATCTGTTGAGCAGGTAGAGCTGGAACCCATAAAGTTGTAATCAGTGTCAACACTGCCAATAAAATTAGTCCCAGTACCCGCCGATATACCCTTTTCATTTTGAATTTTAAATCCAAAAGCAGTCATAGTTGCTAACGTAAGCTACAGCGATTCTGTGATAAGTTAGTAGGCATTTCAGCTACAAGAATAACTTCCCCTTTTTCATTAACAATCCACCCTTTAGCTTCTACAATTATGTTAGGTGAAGTAGAGGCACGAGCTGAACTAGCCGAGTTAGCAATTTCTTGTGTTGGCAGTGGCACATCTTCCCAAATGTTACTGCTGCTTATAGGTTCGTAAGGATTAGGGGCTAAACCTCCTCGACCAGTATTGAAAAATGCCACCGATGATTGGTTTCCTCCGACTTGGCAACCTTGTGCAACTTCCACATTAACTGGCTCAACTGGCAACTCGGTTAATCCTTGACTGGGGTCAACATCAGGGGTATTAATTGTTACCTGACCATTTAGGGAAGAATTTGCCCCAGTAGCGGTGATGTCACTCTCTGGAGTAAGTTGTTCGCGGAACTGGGTGCCGAAAATGCCTTGAGCTGTAATGGTCACATTTCCACCTCGGAAATCTGCTGAGTTAGCACTGATGTCACTATTTTCTAAGGCGGCGAGGACATCGGTATTGATATTAATATTTCCGCCAGTAATATCGCTTCCCTCTGCATTAGTGGTGATGTTACTGCCACGATACAACACTAATGCAACGGAGTTTAAGTTGATATTACCCTGACCCGCTTTAGTGTCAGCACTTAGGGTTGCTTGGTTATCCAAACTGATAGAGTTCGCCTCGACTGTAAGGTTTCCTGCGTCTCCTGAACTTCTTCCACTAACAGTAACCTCAGCACCATCTCGAACTATTAAATTTCCTGTTGTAATCGTTAAGTTTCCAGCATTTCCAGCGGCTTCAGCTTGAGTAAATAAGGTGCTTTTAACAGGTTCAGAGCCAATCATTCCACTGCCAATTATCTCTACAGATTCAGCAGCGTTGACGGTTAAAGTTCCGCCAGAACCTTCACCACGAGAACCCGCGCCAACCCATCCTCCATTGCGAATGATCAACTGTCCAGTATTCAGAGTTGCAATTCCCCCCGTACCTGTACCAGAATTGTTGGCTGATATTTCAGCTCCATTCTCAACAGCTAACCCTCCAGTGGAAATATTTAACGCTCCTACATCACCCGTAGCCCCAGGCTCTGCTGAAACAAAAATACCGCTTCTGAGAATAGTCAGGGTTGCTGCTGGTGAAGTTCCACTGAGTTTTATATAATCTGAGGCATTAATGGTCAACGTTCCGCCGTTACCTCCACTAAAGGTAGCCGTAGACACCTGTCCGCCATCCAGAGCAGTTAGCCGTCGAGTTTCAATAGTTAGATTACCTGCATCACCGGAATTCGATACAGCCCCCAGCCCGACTTGAGTAAAAATGCCACTCGTAATCTCACCATCTGGGCTTGCTCCAATCAGTTCTACCCCATCTGAAGCTATCACTAGCACATCTCCTCCTTGACCTACCCCAAAGGTAGAAGCATCGATACGCGCTCCATCTCGGATGAGCAACTGTCGAGTTTCAATAGTTAGGTTTCCACCATTGCCCGTAGCGTTCGCACAGTCGGTCGAGAGTTCCGCACAGACTTGAGAATACAAACCACCAAGCTGCTCAATTGATGGCGTTTCCGCCAGTTCTATAAAATCTGAAGCTCGTATTAGTACATCCCCTGCTCGACCTTCACCCTCAGTAGAAGTCTCTATGGATGCACCTCCGCTCAAGTTAACAGACTCAGTGGCATTGATTACTAAGTTCCCTCCCCTTCCTGCTCCGGTTCTAGAAAAAACTTTTGAAGCGTCAGTGAGAGTTATATTTCTGCCTTGGAGCTGGATAGCACCACCATTATCGCCACTCGCATCGACACTAGCGCCCTGAGACAGTTGAATATCCCCGAAGTTCTGAATGCCTGTATAGTCTAGAGCGTAGCCTGTTGCACTCTTACTGAGATTGACTAAACTGTTTCCAGCAACACTCCCCAACTCAATCCGCCCTCCGGGTGCTGTCAGGAATCCCCGTAGAAGATTGACCATTCCCCCTACCAGTCCCAGGGTTTTGCCGGGAGCCACTTGCAAACCACCCAAAATTAGTTGACCTTCGTCGTCCAAGACTGGATTACCTGTGCTGAAGTCTATTCGAGGAGCAAGGGATTGATTACGAAGCTCTCCTTGAGTTTTCCCAAACTGTAAGCCAATTGGCATATTAACTGTTAGTAAGGGCGGAGCTTGGGGATTGCTGGCACTGAAGACAAAACCGTTTTGAAATAGAAAACTATCCGCAGTAGTAGCTAAAATTGACCCACCAATATTTAGGGAGGCATTGGAACCGAAGATAATGCCGTTAGGATTGAGCAAAAACAGATTCGCATCGTTAGCACGGAGCAATCCATCAATGTTTGAAATGGATTTACCTGTGACACGACTGATAATATTCTCAATGGTTGCAGTGTTTTTGAAATAAGCTGTGCCACCTGTAGGGACAGAAAATTGCTCAAAGCTGTGGAACAGATTGTTGTCTCTTTTGGTACCACCTGTGATTTCACAATTGATACAGTTGAGCAGAACCATAGAGTTATTAGGCAATGTAGTATCTGGAACAATCTGTGCCGCCGTTGGCTTGGAGGTTAACAGCCAGAACAGAATACTCCCACTAAAGAGCCAAAATTGGAGAGTAGATGGTTGCATAAGCTAAATTTTCCTAGTTCTCCAGGTTCACAGCTTATCACCTCACCTTAAAGTTAGACTACAACCAGGATAGATAGGTGACAAGTCTGTGATCCCTAAACCCTGGAACTACAAACACTACCGCGAATATTTACTGCGCTTCAGTAGCAGTGCTGCACCCAAGAACCCAATCCCTAACAGACTGCCTGTTGAACCAGGCTCAGGAACCATTTGAAAACTAGTCTCAAAACGTTGGAAATTGTTGGAAATTTCACAATCGTTGGGCATGTTACAATAGAAATAGAAGCTGTTTGTAAATTGAATGCCAGATACAAATTCATGATTAGGGCCAGAGTCAATATCAAATTCATGAGATGTCAAAAATTTGATCAAGTCTGAGAAAGAATTGATAGAATTAGATTTAGAGGGCGAAACAAAAAAATATAGTGTGAGGTCAACTTCTTCTCCTGATTTAGTTTCTGCTCCGGACAAGGTAGATGTGTACTTCTTTCCCCCTAGAAAGTTATCCTGAAGCCCAAAATCACTTAAGTCCATTTTATATATTTTAGGATGATGCTCCAGAGTTCCATGCTTGAAATCGAAAAAAATCTTGCCCTCAGTTTGGCAATCTTGATCTATATCGTGTGTAAATCTAGCTTCTTCAATATTCCCAGAGTTGTCCAGAGTAAAATCAAATAGGTCACAATTCGGACTTCCAGAAAATCTGGCAGCTTCAGCAGATTTTGGAGCTAAACAAGGTATCGTCGCCAGCACTGTGGCTACCGCCATCACCTTATTTAATTTATTAAAACTCATTGAAAACCCCATAGAACTACCTCCTAATTATCACAACTTGACATCAACTCGCCCCAGGCAACTTTAGTAAGGCAGACTAATGCCTTTATTACTCAATCCCTACCTAGGAGAAGCACCTTTTGGTCAATAAAAAGCTAGCAGCCGCAGTTTATTGTGGGTAATCTCGTTAGAGAATAGTTCACTGAGAGTACTATCTTGCCTGGAGTTGAGACTGAATTTATCTACAAATAGGCTGAATTCCTTCAAAGATTACCCTATTAAACTTTGGACAAATTTTAAAATTTAAATAACTTTAAACAACTTATAAAATTGATAATTTTATTTGTAAATTTTTAGCGATATCTGGGAAACAGGCTAGTAATTCAGACTTTTGTCTAACTAACTGTATTGTTAAATACATTTTTCTCGTTTTTCCCTGAGAGTTTTATGATAAGTAGAGCTAATCAATAAACGAGAGAAGCAAGCGGACTAGAGTGAAAGATAAGACTCCAAATATAGTATTAGACCTCTCCATAAATCAGGTTTTCGCCTAGACAGGATGAGGCTTTCAGATTCTTTTTCGGAGATGTCTATTGTCTACTCAACTCCAGATGAGTCTATTGAACAATTCCCCGTGTCTCCCTATCTCCCCCTCTCCC
>DNGI01000515.1:13243-14390 GCA_003486645.1 Cyanobacteria bacterium UBA11370
CTATCTCCCCCTCTCCCCCTCTCTCCTTCCCCTACGTCGCTTTTCAAACCAAGATTGAAGTTGTTCTCGACACGCAGACTCCATGATTCCGGCAAGAACTGGTAATTTATGGTTTGAGCAAGCACTATCTGGAATATTAGCAACAGTGCGGATTGTGCCAGTTTTGGGATCGTCCACTCCGTAGACGAGAAGACCTAACCGCGCCAGAATGATTGCCCCAGAACACATGGCGCAAGGTTCTAGGGTAACGTAGAGAGTACAGTCGTTGAGATGCCAGGTTTGTAAAGTTTGTCCGGCGGCACGTAAGGCGAGGATTTCGGCGTGGGCGGTGGGATTTTTATCTCGTTCTCGGCGATTCTCGGCGGTTGCTATGAGTTGATTGTTGCTGTTAACGATTACCGCACCAACGGGTACTTCTCCTGCTTCTCCTGCGGTTTGGGCGAGTGCGATCGCCTGATTCATCCATTGCCGATGGATTTGATAAGTTGCTTCATTAATTGCAGGAAATACCATCTTGGCAGCGGATTTGGCAGCGGATTTGGTAACGGATGTAACGGATG
The DNA here is from genome assembly GCA_003486645.1 of Cyanobacteria bacterium UBA11370. Taxonomy (GTDB): domain Bacteria; phylum Cyanobacteriota; class Cyanobacteriia; order Cyanobacteriales; family Coleofasciculaceae; genus UBA11370. The sequence continues at coordinate 13,804 of DNGI01000515.1, forward strand.
GGTTGTTGGTTTTTTGTTTGTTTTTTTGTGTTCACTGGGAATGTTGTTAATTGCTGAATTGATCCCACTCCCCACTCTTCACTCCCCACTCCCCATTCAACTAGCAACTTGGGTTAATAAGGGGTCTAATTCACCGTTGGTATCTAATTGATAAAGGTCGTCGCAACCTCCAATATGTTGGTTATTGATGAAGATTTGGGGTACGGTTCTGCGTCCGTTGGCGCGTTCTGACATTTTTGTTCTTGCTGTGTCGTCGCCGTCGATTTTGTATTCGGTGTAGTTAACGCCTTTCCACCAGAGTAAGAGTTTAGCGCGAATGCAGAAAGGGCAGGTTTGCCAAGTATAGATTTCGACGTTGGCTTTATTGCGTTCGGGATGTCGTCCGAGGATTGGGTTGAGGAAGTCTAACATTTTAAAGTTTTTTACTCTTCAAGATCTAGCCTAGTACAAAATGGCTTCAGCGCAGAAGGAAGGCTGATCCTTAGTCATCATGGTGTAGTTGTTAACGGGTCACTGAGTTGGAGTCACGCCGCATTAGATTATGAATTAAGGTTGAGCGATCGCACCTTTAATATAGCCAGTCTAAA
>DNGI01000515.1:14619-18132 GCA_003486645.1 Cyanobacteria bacterium UBA11370
ATTTGTAAAATACCTCTCCCTTGTCTCCCTTGTCTCCCTTGTCTTCCTTGTCTTCCTTGTCTTCCTTGTCTTCCTTGTTCACGAATCAAATAGACTAGTTATAGTTTATTGTGCTGCCTTTGACTGACGTATCATCCAATCTCCAGAGGTAGGTATAAAGCCGTGTCTCATGTACCAATTACGAAGATTCGCCAAACCGAAAGGACTACCCTTATCGAGTTCTAGAGTAATCGGTTTGTCATCGAGTTTCTGACACAAGGCTTCTAAAATTCTCGTACCATATCCTTTGCCGCGATCATCGGGCATTACACTTAAGAAATGGATATAGTAAGTAGTTTCATCAGCAGAAACTGAGGCAACACCAATTAGAGTATCTCCGTCGGAAAACTCATACCTTAGTTCTCCTGGATGTCCATAATTTCTGGCAAATATTTGAATTGATAACTCCACATTTTGCTGATTATCTCATCTATCCAGATATACACAACCCAATGCGAGGAATCAAGGTATTCTTGCGATCGCTTGGCTAGAGAAAAATCTACCCTTCCCTACTCGTTTCTCCCATCCTTTTTTCAACTGTGCCAAAATTAAGCTAAGTTTTGAGAGTCGCAAATCATGGTTTGGGCAGCCGGGGATACGTTGCAGGCGGGAAAGTACACGGTTGAGAGAGAGTTAGGACGAGGACGATTGGGCATTACTTACCTAGCGAGGGATAAGGATCATCATCGCTTGGTGATTAAAACGTTGAATGATACTCTCCTCACTTCTCTTCCTCCTGAAGAACGGAATAGGTTGGAGACAAAGTTTAATCAGGAGGCGGTGAAACTCAGATCTTGCATTCACCCGCATATTGTTAAAGTTCGGGAACTTTTTAAAGAGGGGGAACGGTGGTGTATTGCGCTTGAATATGTGGATGGGATGAGTTTAGCTGAACGAAGTCAGAAGGTTTTATCAGAAGTAGAGGCACTTAATTATATTCAGCAAATTGGTGAGGCGTTGATTGTTGTTCATCACAATCATTTGATTCATCGGGATGTGAAGCCAGGAAATATTATTGTGCGGGTTCGTGGGGGGAAACCGGAAGCGGTTTTGATTGATTTTGATTTAGCTCTAGATGTTCAAAATCAGATCAGTACAGTCCGAACTCAAGAAGCCTCTGATGGGTTTGCTCCAGTTGAATTGTACTCCCGACAAGCTCAAAATCCGGGAGAATATACTGATGTTTATTCCTTAGCAGCGACGTTGTATGAACTGCTGACGGGAAATAAGCCTGTTAGTGCGATTAAACGTAAGTTAGATCGGGAGCGTTTAGTTCCACCGAAAGACTTTAATATACAAAATAATCTGATTAGCGATCGCACGAATCGCATGATTTTATGGGGGATGGAGTTGGAACCGAAAAAACGTCCCCAGTCGGTGCGAGAATGGTTAGATTCACTGGGATTAATTACTCAAAATTCTACTCCTTTACCCAGTCCACCGCCTAGTTCTGGGTTATCGTTAGAGCAAAAAATTCTAATCTGGACACTGATTGCGACATTAATAGGTTCACTGGGGGCGTTACTTGGAGGAATTGGGGATTTTGGATCTCTGTTTAAACCGGATTCGCCTGCTTCTCCAACTTCATCGCCAACTCGCAGGTAATAGGAGAGATGGGGAGATGGGGAGAGGGGGAGAGAAAGTTATCTGTTTGAACTGAAATCTTGCACCAATCTCAATAACTTCTGACCACAACCACACCCGTTGCAATCAGCCGCCAGTGGTTAAAACCACTGTCTCATAGCTAAAGTCGTCTAAAGACGACTCGATCAGAATATCAGTCCACTTCAGTGGACTTTAGCTATTAGGCAGGGAATTTATTCCCTGACGCATCATGGCGAGCGCGTTCCAAGCCGCAAAGGTTAAGATTGCTGCATGATAGTTAGTATAATTACCTCGCAACGAGCATGGTCTGGGCGCAGGGGCAACGATTACAAGGTGGGAAATACGTTATTGAAGCAGTCCTGGGACAAGGTGGTTTCGGGATAACCTATAAAGCGCTGCACGTACCCTCTAACGAACTCGTCGTAATTAAAACACCAAACGAGTATCTTCAATTTGACCCTAACTATGACAAATATATTGCTCGATTTATTCAAGAAGGACAGATATTAGCACGACTTTCCCAAGATCCTCATCCCCATATTGTCGGAGTGCGGGACTTGTTTAAAGACGGTGAAACTCACTGTTTGGTGATGGATTTTATTGATGGGGAAAATTTGTTTCAGTTAGTGACGCGAAGGGGAGCAATACCCGAAGCAGCAGCTGTGAAATGTATTCGCCAAATTGCTGAAGCCCTAGTCGTTGTACATGAGGCTGGATTAGTGCATCGAGATGCTCATCCTGGAAATATTATGTTGCGACAGAATGGCAAAGCCGTTCTCATTGATTTTGGTATTGCGAAAGGGCTTGTTCCTTCTACAAAAACGTCAACAAGTAAAGCTGGAAATGAAGGATTTGCTCCCTATGAACAGATGGTTAGGGGGAGTCGGGAGCCAACTGTAGATGTCTATTGTTTAGCTGCAACATTGTATTATGCGGTAACAGGTCAACGTCCCACTCCCGCTTTAGTTCGTCGGCTTGATGATGAGCCTTTGATTCCACCGAAGCAAGTAATTTCAGGTATTAGTAATAAGGTGAATAAGGCAATTCTGAAGGGGATGGAATTAGAAGCAAAAAACCGCCCTCAATCAATGGAGGAGTGGTTGAAGTTGTTGGAAGCGCCAGAAGTGGTAACTCCACCTCCAGTTGATCCAGTTCATCAGCGAGAGGTTGTTCGTTCATTATCAATGAATATTCCTGTGGCGAACACTAGAGAATCAGATAGTCAAAAAATAATAACTATCCCTTGGGGCTGGCTGATAGTAGTATTAGTAAGTTACTCATTAATAGGAATTTCATTAGGTGGGGCTATAGCTGATGTCAAGAATGGGCTTATTGATCAAACTGGGGCTGGCGTTGTAGCTGGCGCTGAGGCTGTAGCTGTAGCTGTAGCTGGCGCTGTAGCTGTGGTTTGGGCTGGTAAGAGATTACTAGAATGTTTCAGTGAGTTTGATACATTTCTGATTTTGATTGGAACTTCTAGTTTCGGACTGGGGTTGGGATGGCTTCTGAGTTCAATATTCCAGTAAATATCCAATAGTTAAGATTAGCTGTTGAAACTACAGCTACAGAAACTCAAAGATAGAAGAGAAGCAATTAATTTTTATAAAGAAGTTTACAACGAAATTTTCCTCTAAAACCTACAACCTAACACCTAACACCTTGACAGAGGAGGTGCGCTCCCTGTCCCAAATTTGCCCCCCATCCTCTACAATATTCCCATCGCGTTGATTTTCTAAAGCTATGCGCCTTAAGGAACTCAAAGAACAAGGGGTGCATCCCAATTTTGCAAAAATACCTGGCGATTGGAAATCGCGGCTACACAAACGATGTCCGCCTGCGCGGACTGTCTTAAAACCCTTGCCTTGCGGG
>DNGI01000506.1:0-4533 GCA_003486645.1 Cyanobacteria bacterium UBA11370
TCGCTTATCGATATACAGGGATATATAACTATTAGAGGTGTGGTTAAAACCACTGGCTTTAGACATCAGATCTTGCGCCATTCTCCATTAGTACCATAATCCGTCAGGGAATAAATTCCCTGCCTCATAGCAAAAGTCCATTGAAATGGACTGAAATTTCGCTTCAGTCGTCTTTAGACGAATGCAAGCTATTAGAGGTGTGGTTTTAACCACTGGCGGATTGGTGTAACTGCTGCCAAATCTAAGATTAAACTATTTGCTAGATCCTACAACCCGTATTAGCCGGATTGCTCCATAGGAAATCAAACCCCCTCCTAAAAGACTAGCTGCTAAATGTAGCGAGTGATTATTAGGAGCAACGTTAATACTGAACTGGAGAATTAAGCCACTCAATATAATCAAGATAACAATGAGTAAAATTTCCTGAACCAGCCGTTTTACTTTAGAACTAAACATACCCTACACCCCAGTTTCAGGTTATAACTCAGCTCTTGTACCCTAACTCAGAGCGATCGCAACTCAGAGCGATCGCCAGCTATCTTCTCTCCCAAAAAATCCTTCCTATTACTTCAACTAGCAGCAAATTCAGTAAATTTCCGTTTATAGGGAGCGTGAAAGGCTAAAACAATATCTTGCTTGGGAACGCCAGCTTCGACTAACTCATTAGCCACTCCGATTTCCGTTCCATCACGTTCGATCCAAATTTTACCCTCTTTAATTTCCACATAGATGATGCAACCAAATACTCGACTCAAACCTTCCCAACCGATATGCAATAATTGATAGCGATCGCGCTCCGTATCAAATAACAGTTGGACTTCTGTATTACTGTTCAAATGATTTCCTACATGACCTTTCAGAATTGTTTGCACCAGTTCAGGGTAGTTTAGTTTATCCATAAAACAACCTCCTCTCTTAATGGGTCAAAAATTAGCAGCCTTACTTGATGTTCTGCTATAACTTCTTGAATAAAATTTACCGTAAAAAAATCATCGTAAATATCGAAAGACACTGCCAAATATAAAATTCTCTCCGGTTGCTTCCTTCTTAAAGCCGAGCGATAATTGAGGAACTGACCAAGAGCTGTGTGAAACTCAGTCACTACAGATAATCCTAAGAAATATTTTATCTCGACAGCTATCTTTTGACCAGCTTTCTCGGCAGCTAATATTTTCAAGAGCCGCTAAGTCTACATAAAAATCAATGCTATCGATTTTAATGAATAGATGCTCGTCAGTAATTATCCACCCATTTTTTTCGAGGGCTGTTTTAACTGTATTGTGAAAGATATCTTTAGCTGGCATAAATCAACTTGAGTTTGCCACTACTTATAATAGTGTAAGATGGCAACTTGATTATAATTGATAGTTAGGGATGAGCCTAGACTTTGTTGAATAAGCCTGCCAACGTTTAGGTGCTTTATTAATCTAGATTCACAGGTAGAGTTAGTGGAGCGAGTTTAAGAAAGGCGATCGCCTTGAGTTGCGGTTGTTCAAACAAACAGATGTGAGAGAGCGATCGCTATTCTCAAAGCACAATTAGCTCGAAAATAGAATAGAGCGCTACAATATCGTCAAATAAGTTTCTGTTGGACTGATGGGCAAGGGTTTCAACACTTGATTTTTCAGGTCAATTTCTAACCCCAATGCTTCTAAAGGAATTACTCCTAAAAGAGCATCTCCACCCCCCGGTAACTCCCAACACTCGAAAGTTCCTTCCCGCCCAAATATAGATAGGGTGGCATCTCGAAAAATTCGGGCTTTGCCAATACCCATGGCTGTCGCTACATCTACTTCTTTGAGGATTTTTAGCCCCAGTTTGGCGATCGCTTCGGGTGGCAAACATAAAGTAGTTGCTCCGGTCTCTACCAACACATTCTCCAGTATTATCGACCGGATTTGTTCGGGAGAAATTGTCCCATCTTCTGCTCGAATTTGGTCAGCTCGATTAACAATTGTCAGAGTGGTAAAAACTTTTCCCATTTCGGTGTTGCTTTTAACTTGCATCATTGCCTCCTCCTTCAAGGTCGGAGTTATTACTACTATTAATTGTATCTAAATGATTTCTAAAACACTTCCCCCTTGTCTCCCTTGTCTCCCTTGTCTCTCTTGTCTCCCTTGTCTCCCTTGTTCACGAATCAAATAGACTCGCTATATCTAACAAAGTATCCTGTCTGGTTCATTCATTAAAGAATTGGCGATCACAGCAGAATGGTTGAGTTAAATGGGGTAAGGGTGTGGGGCTTGTTATAATTTTAGTATGGGGGAACTTTAGGCGAAAAAATTATGGTCATATCAACGCTTGCAAAATTTCCTAAACCCTCCAATCTATATGTTTCAGGCAATTCGCTATCGGCTCTTGTTCTCCTATTTAACAGTATTGACGATTATTTTGGGAGTGTTTGCGATCGCTGTTCGCATTACATTTACCAATAGTTTAAAGGAGGAATTGACGGATAGGGTAGCTGTTCTGGCAGAAGCTGCAAGCGGTGAACTTGACTTTGAAGAGAAGGGATTGGAGGTTGATGCCGAAGAGCTATTGATTGACTCGAATCAAGCGGTTCAGTGGTTTGATACCCAAGGTTATTTGATTGAGCAGCGAGGGAATGACCCTCTACTATTACCTTTTGATTCTAAACAAAGGGTTCAAATTCAAAAATTGCCTTATCCAGCACAAGGCGTTACCTTACCTGTTAGGGAAGAGGAAAGAAATGATGAACTGATTGGTTATGTTCGAGCTAGTGAATCGTTTCGAGCCATGCACGGAACTTTACGACGATTAGATTTAGGATTGGGAGGGGGTATCGTTTTGGCATTAGTACTGAGTGGGTTTGGGGGAGTTTGGCTAACTCGTCAGGCGATGCAACCGATTGAAAGAAGTTTTCAACGACTCCAACAGTTTACAGCGGATGCGTCTCATGAGCTTCGTAACCCACTTATGGCAATTAAAAGTAACGCCGCCGTCGCACTCAAATATGCCGAGGGTATTAGGAAGTCAGATGAAGAGAAGTTTCGGGCGATCGCTAGTGCAACGACTCAAATGACTGCACTAACGGAGGATTTATTATTGTTAGCTCGAACGGATCAACCCCTACCTCCCAAACAAGATAAAGTAAATTTGACTAAACTTTTGAGGGAGCTACTTGAACTTTATCGCGCTCAGGCTAAAATTAAACAAATTCATCTCAAAGGACACATTTTAAAACATCTGGAGATATCTGGAGATACGGTGCAACTCACCCGTTTGTTTACTAATTTGATTACGAATGCACTGCGCTACACTCCAAAGCAAGGCTGTATTGAAATCCAAACTTATCGTGAAGGAACTCAAATTGTTGTTACTGTGAGTGATACAGGAGTTGGAATTGCTGCCGATCAAATTGAGCATATTTTTGATCGATTCTGGCGAGTTGATCGTTCTCGTTCTTATGGTTCGGGGTTTGGATTGGGATTAGCGATCGCCCAAAATATTGCCCAGAATCATGGTGGCGCAATTACTGTTACGAGTCAATTAGGAGTTGGTAGTTGTTTCACAGTGAAACTTCCAGTTGATGGCGCTCAAGTGTCTTAGCCCAATTTCATAAAATCATGCTACATATAGTTGGTAAGAAAAAAGGGGAAGGGAGAAGGGGAAAAGATTGTGGCACTATCCCTTTAACCTTTTCTCATTTTCAACTAAAACACTTGTCCAACAGTCTAATAGTTCAATGCTCAAAAATATCTTGATAGTGTAGCAAATCCAAAGCTACCATAACCGACAAAGCTTTAAAACAATCTTGAGCAAGTTCCCATCGTTCTTCTCGTTCCAACATAGCAATTAATTTGTGTCGCACACTCAGTAAATAGCGAACATCATTCGCCGCATAACGCAACTGTTCATCCGATAAACTAGCCACATTTCCCCAATCTGAACTTTGAGCTGCTTTATCTAATTCCACCCGTTCTAACTCTAGAACTAAATCCTTCAGTCCGTGGCGATTCGTATAAGTACGAGCTAGCTTACTCGCAATTTTAGTACAGAATACAGGCTGAACTTGGATATTAAGATTTTGCCGCAGCATTCCCACATCAAAACGAGCAAAATGAAATACTTTCAGAATATTAGAATCTTCTAGTAATTTTTTGAGGTTGGGGGCTTCAGTTTGTCCTTTGGCAATACGAATAACGGTAACGCGATCTTTGGGATCACATAACTGCACAAGACACAAGCGATCGCGCTGATAAATCAGTCCCATTGTTTCCGTATCTACCGCAATTGCCTCAGCGTTTTGATACTCTTGACATAGGGTATCAGGAAGGTCATGATCGCACACTTGAAAATCTGTCAATTCTTTCTCCATTGATAGGTTTGTTGTTGGTTGTTGGTTGTTAGTTGTTGGTTGTTAGTTGTTGGTTGTTGGTTGTTGGTTGTTGGTTGTTGGTTGTGACTGGCTATTTTTTTATTTGTCAATAGCTAAGGGATAGTTAATCAATAACAAATAACAAATAACAAATAACAAATAACAGATAACCAATAACAAACAACCAACAACCA